>QJZZ01000001.1 GCA_003246575.1 Candidatus Saccharimonadota bacterium
GAGTGCTTCAGAGATGATGAGAGCACGAGAACTACGTTGACTGTCACGAGTCTCGCGTTGTTGAACCACGTAGCTAACGACGGCGATACTAGCAAGGATAGCAATGATAACGACGGTAACGATAATCTCGACGAGAGTGAAACCATTGCGCCGAACATGGGCTGAGGTAACCATATGCATAATTGTTATCCGTATTTAAGCACCCCTCGACAGAGGTGTCAACGCTATTTTAGAGTGACAAAAATTCATGATTTTTCACCCCTGTTGGCGCACAGAGTTTCCAGCCTTAAGCCGCCATTAAGTTCACGGCCCCAAACTCCTGGGTAGCAAACCAATCAAATAATAGGAGTCTTTACCCATGAACATCATCTCGCGAGGCATTCGCAATGCTTTTCGCAATACCATCCGCACAGGATCGATTGTCGTTATCCTAGCGCTCAGCATCGGCCTTATCATTGCCATGCTCGCAGCCAGACAGGGCGTCAATGACAAAATCGAAACCATCAAGGCAAGCTCCGGCAATACCATCACCGTCTCCCCTGCTGGTGTTCGTGGATTTGAGGGTGGGGGTGACCCACTCACCGAAGACGACCTCGCGAGTATCACCTCGATCGATCACGTGACTGGTATCATCGAAACTCTCAGTGACCGCTTGACAACAGATGATACTTCACTCAACTCAGCTGTCGAGGCTGGCGCACTAGGCGAACGAAATGCCGATACGAGCGGCGTGTCGTTCACGCCACCAGCTGGCAATATGGGATCATCGGATGGCGGTGGACGCAGCTTCACACCGAGCGTTCAGGTGACCGGAACTAACAATACAACTACCATCGGTGGCAGCAGCACCGCAAGTCTCACGTGGACCGCAGGCGAAGCCTTTGACGCAACCTCAAGCGATGCCGTTGCTGTTATGGGAACAAGCCTCGCTGAAGCAAACGACCTCAGCGTCGGTGACACCTTCACTGCGTACGACACGACATTCACCGTTGTCGGAATTTACGATACAGGAAACACCTTCGACAATAACTATCTATACATCCCGCTTGCGACACTTCAGTCCCTTTCGGATCAAGAAGGCAATGTCACTAGCGCAACCGTCACCGTAGACTCAAGCGACAACCTCGCTACAGTCACAACCGCCATCGAGACAGCCCTTGGCGATACCGCCGACGTCACCAACAGCCAGGACACTGCAGACGCAACCACAGAGCCGCTCGCCAGTGTTGCCAGTATTGCCCTCTTTAGCCTCATCGGCGCACTTGTCGCAGGTGCGGTCATCATCTTGCTGACCATGCTCATGATTGTTCGCGAACGCCGTCGTGAAATCGGTGTTATGAAAGCCATTGGCGCATCAAACCTCTCAATCATGTGGCAGTTCATCGTCGAGTCACTCACCCTCACGACGCTCGGACTGATCGTCGGTACGCTCATCGGCGTCGCAGCAGCCACCCCACTCACGAATGCGCTCGTCGACAACAGCAGCACCAGCACAACAACCTCAACTACACCTGGCATGATGGGTGGACCTGGCGGCGGATTTAGGCGCGCGAGCCAAGCAAGTACCCAAGCTATCCAGAACATTCAGTCATCCGTGGGCACCACTACCCTCGCCTATGGCCTTGGGGCAACGCTCCTGATTGCCATCCTTGGCAGTGCCGTTCCATCGCTGATGATTAGCAAAATTAAACCGGCTGACGCCATGAGGAACGAATAATGTTAGTAGTTACAGACGTCAAAAAACAATTCACCCAGGGCGAAGGCACTGTCACCGCCATCAATAGTCTGAGCTTCACCGTGGATGACGGCAGCTTCGTCAGCATCATCGGTAAGTCAGGTAGTGGCAAAAGTACGCTACTCGGCCTACTCGGAGCACTCGACTCTCCGACATCCGGATCAATCGAAATCGACGGTACCGATATCGCCAAGCTGCATGACCACAAGCTCATCCAGTACCGTAACAAATCGATTGGATTTGTCTTCCAAAACTACAACCTCATCCCGAACCTGACCGCTATCGAAAATGTCATGCTGCCGATGGAATTCGCCGGCGTGCCGGCTAGTAAGCGTCGCGAACGCGCGATCGAACTGCTCGCAGAAGTCGGTATCGCTGACGGCAAAGAAGATCGCAAGCCAGGCAAGATGTCTGGCGGCGAACAACAGCGCGTCAGCATAGCTCGTGCGCTTGCCAACAAGCCAAAGCTGATCCTTGCCGATGAGCCGACAGGAAACCTCGACAGCGAAAACGGACGTATGGTATTTGACCTGTTGCACAATCTGGCGCGCACCCAGAAAACAACCGTTATCGTCGTCACCCACGACCTCGATATCGCGGGCAGAACCGACCAAACCTTCAGTCTCAAGGATGGAACATTCACTACGGAAAAATCAAAAACTACGCGTTAGTCTCAAAAGCTGCAATCGTAGCTGGAACGGTTAAAAAATCATCTATCAACACCTGTCGCATAGAACCGTTGTAGAGCGCGGCGGCAGGATGATAGAGCGGCATCACAAGAAATTCTGAGTCGTGATACTGTACTTTTCTCGCGTGACCATGGTCGCGCGAGATTTGCAATTCAGGGATGAACGCACTACCACTGTGTCGACCAAGCGTGATAACAACTTTCGGTTTGATGATTTCAAGCTGTCGCATGAGATACGGCCAAAACTCTCGCTTCTCTCCCGGCAGTGGATCGCGATTGTTCGGCGGACGATATTTCACAATATTGGTAATATAGACGTCTTTTCGTTGCATACCGGCAGCGGCCAGCATTTCATTAAGAAACCTACCAGATGCGCCAACGAACGGCTTACCCTGCTCATCTTCATTTTTGCCCGGTGCTTCACCGATAAATACAATATCAGCATCAGGATTGCCATCCCCCATCACGAGCTGCGTCGCCCCATCAGCAAGCTCCGAGCACACATGGTGTTCGATAATTTCAGCTGCGAGACTATCGAGTAGGTTTTGCGTTGTCATACTAGCAGTATAGCGAACCGCTCTTGAGGTCACAAACTGAGTAGACTATACTAGCCCTATATGTCACAACACAAAAAACGACTATTCGGTCTCCGTAGCGGCCTCGAACGCGTCGTATCTCGAGCCCAACACAGCAAAAATAAAGGCGAGCTACGAACCATCGAGCTACAAAACGAACTAAAGCAAATCGGCCAAAAAATCAAGGATACTCTAGATAAGATTACAAAGGAAGCCGAGAACAGCGACGATACCGCCGCGGCAATTCGCGCCCAGGCCAAGGAAGCCGCAACTCTTGAAATCCTACAGGTTGAGATGGTGCGGCTCGCTGCCCTCTATCACCGCCAATCAGACGTTGAGTTGATTCAGCGTTTTGTCCGCGAACAGCATGACATCATCGGTACTTCGATGACCGCAACCGCCAAAAAACCAAGTCTTGTATCGCTCGACACACAAATCGGACAGCTTCACGAAACCATGGCCGAGGAGCGCTCGCGCGTTCGCCGCAACGCACGCAAAGACTGGATCAAATTCTGGGTGAGTGTGACGATCGGCCTCGTCTCACTCGGTATCAGCCTCTACGCCTTACTCTTCCACTAGATACAAGCACCGAGAATGCGATCAACCTTCTCGTTTACGGATAGCGCAGTATCGATGCACACCGCGCCCCGACGACGAACTGACGCTTGATATGGTTCAACATAGCTTAGTATCTTTGTAAGCTCATCTGGATGCGCGCCGTACCCATCAACTCGACCGGCTATACGCTCTCGTACGAGAGCTTCGGCATGATATTCAAGAAGAAAGACTTTATCGAAGAGCGACATAATCTGACTGATCTTCGCTGCACTGCCGAACACAAAAACAGGTCCCACCATGTCGGCGAGACACTGTTTTAGTTTTTCTTCTTTGATGCGCCACAGTGCAACCTCGTGCCACTCAGGTTCATCAGGAAGGTATTCGAGTACCTCATCGGTGTCGCGATGTCGCCACTCAGCGTAGCCATCATCGATCTCGATCGTTTGATAGCCACGCCGTGCAAATTCACGCTCAAGCGTCGACTTACCCGATCCAGCTACGCCAGTTATCAGGAAAGTCTTCGGCCTCACAGCTACTACTCCGCGTCTTTTATACTAAGGCTGAGGCGACCACGGTCGTCGATTTCCATCAACTTAACGCGGACTTTTTGGCCTTCCTTGAGAACGTCAGTCACCTTCTCGACGCGACCTTCAGCCAGCTTCGAAATGTGAACCATACCGTCAGTACCAGGCATGATGTTAACGAACGCACCGAAGTCCTTGATCGTCACGACTGTGCCGTTGTAGGTCTTGCCAACTTCCGGTTCTTCGGTCAAGCCACGGATCCATTCAAGCGCACGCTCGATTGATTCGCCATTTGGACTTGCGACAGTGATGAGACCGTCGTCCTTGATGTCGATTTCGGCACCAGTTTCGCTCGTAATCTTGTTGATCACTTCACCACCCTTACCAATGACAGCACCGATCTTGTCTGGGTTAATCTTGATCTTCTCGATACGTGGAGCAAATGGGCTGAGGTTCGTGCGTGGTGCATCGAGAACTGTCAGCATGTGCGCGAGGATGTGTGCACGACCAGCCTTTGATTGATTGATTGCCTTAGCAAGGATTTCGACAGGAAGACCATGAACCTTCATGTCCATCTGAAGTGCGGTGATGCCCTTTTCGGTACCCGTCACCTTGAAGTCCATGTCACCAGCGAAATCTTCGGCGTCAGCGATGTCAGAGAGCACGTATGGTGTGTCGCCGTCCATCATCAAGCCCATTGCGATACCAGATACTGGTCGCTTGAGCGGAACACCTGCGTCCATCAGTGCGAGACAGCTTGAACAGGTTGCGGCCATCGAGGTCGAACCGTTCTGACTCATGATTTCGGTAACGCTGCGGATAGCGTATGGGAATTCTTCTTCAGTTGGGAGCACTGGGATCAAGGCACGCTCAGCAAGGTAGCCGTGACCGATTTCACGACGTCCAGGTGAGCCGAGGCGTTTGACTTCACCGACAGTGTAGCCAGGCGCGTTGTAGTGGTGCATGTAGCGACGTTCGCCGTCGTTGACTTCCATCGTATCAACAAGCTGTGCATAACTGAGTGGTGCGAGAGTAACAATGTTCATACCCTGCGTGACACCACGGGTGAAGATGCTTGAACCGTGCGTGCGTGGCAAGACGCCAACTTCTGAACTCAGTACACGAATCTGATCTAGGGCACGACCATCTGGGCGCTGGTTGTCGTTGACGATGCCCTTGCGGACGTCTTTGTGAACAGCCATCGTGAAGGCTTCGTCATATTCGTCGCGAACTTCCTTGGTGTATTCTTCTTCACCAACCTTCTCAGTCATCTGAGCATGGAAGTCCCAACGGAGTTCGTTGATCATCTCATTACGCTCTGGGTAATCCTTGCGGAGCTGAGCACCGATTTTGCCTTCGATCCAGGCGTCAACTTCTGTCTGAATTGCTTCGTTCGGCAAAATGAGGGTATATTCCTGAACTGCAGGAGCAACCTTTTCTTCGAGTTCTTTCTGAAGCGCGATCGCTGGCTGCATCATTTCGTGTGCCCATGCCATCGCTTCAACGATCGTTTCTTCGCTGACCTCATTTGCACCAGCTTCGACCATAGTAATACCGCTTTCTATGCCGGCGACAACGAGGTCGAGGTCGCTTGCAGCACGCTCATCGGCGTTCAAGAATGCCTTGAACTCACCATTGACGCGACCAACACGCAGGCCAGCAACAGGACCGTCAAATGGCGTACCAGTGAGCATCAATGCGCTCGAAGCGGCAATCATCGCGATGACGTCAGGACGGAAACTTGGGTCCATCGATAGGACACTCGCAACCACCTGCACTTCTTGGCGGTAGCCCTTCGGGAAGAGTGGACGGATAGGACGGTCGATCAAACGACCGATCAGGATTGCTTCGTCGCTTGGACGACCTTCACGCTTGATGAAGCGGCTGCCGCTGATCTTGCCAGCTGCATAAAATTTTTCTTCGTAGTCGACTGACAGCGGGAAGTAGTCCAGTACGACAGGGCGTGAACTGACCTGAGCGCTACCGAGCACAACAGTGTCACCGTAGCGTACGAGGACGCTACCGGTGGTACGGAACCCAACACGGTTGACCTCGAGGGTGAGCGGCTTACCACAGAATTCTGTGGTTACGGAAAAAATTTCCTTGCCATTAGGATTGATTATCGACATAGGCTGTCTCCTTTCGTTGCTGCAGAGAGTAACAGGTGCGAAAGCTCTAGGCGCAAGCGTTCGTATCTATCACCTTCTGCGATTGATTACGATATCTATTATACCAGAACTACCTCACATGACTGATGAACTGCTAGTATAGATGCATGAACAATCGTCGCGTCAACGTACGGGCCATCATCTGGCTCAACAATCAACTCCTCGCCGTCAAACACAAAAAGGATGACGGCTCGCCGGCGAGCTACTACGCCACACCTGGCGGCGGGCTCGATTCGCACGAATCGCTTCAAGATGGTCTCGTTCGAGAGATGAGAGAAGAGCTCGGTATCACGCCGCGTGTCGGCAAGCTGCTATTTATCCAGCAGTTCAATTCAGACCGTGGCGGCTTCGATGAAGAGCTTGAGTTCTTCTTCCATGTAGAAAATCCCGAGGACTTCATCGATATTGACTTGTCGTCAACAACCCACGGAGCCGAAGAGATTGCACTATGTGAATTTATTTCGCCATCAGCAGAACGGCTGCTTCCCGCTTTTCTCACCGAAACAGACATTGCACGCCATATTGCAGCACCTGGCTCAGCTGAAATTTTTATTGATTTCTAAAGCTACTGTGGATCTGTCGGGTTGCCCACATAAGGACTCGGCTCTACATTCGCGCCCTGTGGCGCAACTGGGGCTTGAGGGATCGGAACACCATACCCTGGCTGGACAGGTGCAGTCGGAGAAATCTGAGATACGGCGGACGCCGCAGTTTTTGATCGCCCCACGATACTCATCACAAGAGACACAAGGGTAACAACAGCACCAACCCCGATAAATATCCACGCTGTCCAAGAAGCGCTAGCAACACTACCGACGCGAACATCAGAGAGATTATCCGGATCATACCTCAGAACCCCCGTTTGGCCGTTACTTGTCGTGGAAGTTGACCGATTGACTCGATGCGTGTATGTAGTTCCGTTAACTACATACACAAGATCGTAGGAGTAGTAGGTGTGATATTGGCCGTCTTCACTGTCATACTCGTTATTGGTGGCAAGATTAGTTACCGTTGTATTTGCAGTCGACCAGCTAGCGGTCTTTTGCGTATCAAGAACCATATAGCCTCCGATAACAACAAATATCACCCCTAGGACGAGCCCCACTATAGAACGCCCCCTGGAAGTTGTTGGGCGCAACCCATCCGTAATTCCAACGCCATTGTTTGATGCCCGAAACACTCCCGTACCGATATTCATCCCCATACCTATCTCCTTTTGTAGGTATTATATCACCGGCAAGCACAACAGGTATGCATTGACGCACACATACTGATACACTTGATACTATGTCATCCACTACCCTTGCCACAGAACATGAGGTTAACCTCGCCATTCATCAACTCGCAAACAAGCTCATCGACGCCTACCCGCAAACACCACTCTTTGTTGCGCTCCTCAAAGGCGCCGCACCATTCACGAGCAAGCTCATGCATGCAATCGCGGCAATCGACCCACACTACTTCCCTGATCTCGACTACATGGCGGTCAGCACCTACGGCGAAAGCCACGAGGCGGGAGCGTCACGCGTCACCCTGCCACTTCAGTCTGATCCATCGGGCCGGTCGGTCGTTGTTCTTGACGACGTACTCGACAAAGGCGTCACCGCTGAATTTGCTACTAATTACCTGCGTGAACGCGGCGCACGTGACGTCAAAGTAGTTGTACTGGTACGCAAGGACATTGAACGTGCAACACCGGTGAATGCCGACTATTATTGCTTCTCTGCTGATGATTCATGGCTCTATGGCATGGGCATGGATGATGGACACGCTGGCCATGAAGCACATCGCTGGAATGCAGACATCAAAAAAGTAGCGTAAGCTCTACGCTACTTCAAGATAAAACTCCGCATTACTTGCGGAGTTTTAGGGTAGAGACAACTTTCTTGTACGCGTCGAAGTTTGTGTTCTCGAGGTACTTGAGAAGGCGCTTTCGCTTACCGACCATTTGGATCAGACCGCGGCGAGCCATGTTGTCGTGCTTGTTCAGCTTGAGGTGTGCCGTCAACTCTTTGATGCGAGTGGTCAAAATTGACACCTGAGCCTGTGGGCTACCGACATCATTCTTCCCAATTTGCGTAAGAGCAATAGCTGCTTGCTTATCGTCTTTAGTTATCATACTCAGACAAGTGTAGCAAAAAATAGGGTATTTAGCAAGACGCCTAATCCGTTACGCCAAAATCCGACAACTGTTGGGCATCTTCGATAGACCACTGCCCTACTCGAGTTCGGCGCAAAGCGGAGCAGTATGCTCCCGTACCAAGTTCATTTCCGATATCTACTGCGAGGCTACGGATGTAGGTGCCACTACTGACATGTGTACGAATTTTAAGCTCTGGATAGGTATAATCGAGCACTTCGAGTTCATAGACGGTGACTGTGCGTTCAGGCATCTCAATCTGTTCGCCGTTACGTGCCAGCTTGTAGGCACGCCGCCCATCAATCTTGATGGCGCTAAAGATTGGTGGTCGTTGTTGGATGTCTCCACGATAGTGCGCAAGTACCTCGTCTATCTGCTCTCGGGTTGGCACCGTGTCACTCACGGGCGTCAATTCACCTTCTGGATCTGCCGTCGTGCTCGTCTGCCCGAGACGGAAGGTCGCTTCATACACTTTGTCGAGTTTCGTATATGTTCCAGCGTTTTTACACTCTATTCCTGTGACAACGATCATCAGACCGGTTGCAAATGGGTCAAGTGTGCCCGTATGACCAACTTTGACCTTTTTGCCTTCTGCCTTCGAAATAACTCGCTTCAAACGAGCAACAACACCAAAGCTCGTCATCTGAGCAGGTTTATCAATCAGCAAATAACTGTCGTTCATCGCTCACTAGTATAGCGTAGATTATTGCTGACCAGGAATCTGGAATTGATTCGGATCATTTGAAACAGGTGGCTGGTCAACCGGAAATGGAGTCGGTGTTGGCGGCATCATCGTGTCGAGTGCTGAATCGCTTGCCGGTGCGGGCTGAGAAAAATCTTGACCCATCGGCTGTCCCAGAGCCGGCGCTGGGGCTCCTGGGAGTGGAGGAAGCGTTGAAAAGTCGGGCATCGGAGGTAATGGAGGGAGCTCGCTCGGCGGCATCGCTCCCTGTGACGGGAACATGCCTTCTGGTGGCGTTGGTAGTGTACTCTCGACAGTCGCCTGCTGCTGCTCGGTACTTGGACCAGCTGCGAGTGCGGTTTCAATTGCGGCACGCGCCTCATCATGAGGCTGCATCATTTCCGGTGCGGAACCCATTTGCTGAGCAGGCTCCGGGCTAGGGTCAAACATCGAGACTACCTGCTCAGATTCCGAATTATCGCCAGTTGAATTCATTGCAGAGAGTGACGCTGGCGGATTGCCAACATAGTGAATTACATTATCATGACTGAGAATTTGCTTGTTGCGATCTTCTGCCTCTGCGCGCAATGCATCTTCCGCCGCCTGCTCGGTTGTTGCATTCAGTACACCCCCAAAGCTCGGCTCAGCGAGCGGTTCCTGCGCACCGAGAGACGGAAATACCATCTCAGGTGTTGGCGGCAATGGAGCGTCTCCCTCTGGTACCCCTGCCGGTTCCGGGGCGATTGGTGCAGGTACGGACTGCGGAATATCGTTACGCAGTTGGTCGAGGATTGGTACGGCAGGCTGGGGCGCAGCTAGCGCACCTGCTAAATCGGCAGCAAGCGCCGTCTCCCCGCCAGCTTGCTCAGCGAGCGCTTCGGTCGCCTCTAGGACGGCTGCGTCTTGATTGTCCTTCTCTGTTTGAGCGGCCACCTGATCGAGATCCCCACTATACGTGTGCGAGATCGACATCGTACCATCAGCACGCGGCGTATCAGTTAACGCAACTGGATTTGACTCACTTATACTCTCGTCCACCCGAGGGACGGGTGCTTGCACGGGAATTTCTTTTGCTTCCTCAAGCTGGGTCGCAATCAATTGCTGATTTGCCCCAGCGGCCATAAGCTGCGCAGCCATGGTCATGACCTTGCTTGTTGTCAATTGGTTACTGAAGCGCTCGGTTGCCGCCACGATACCAGTCAAAAATGCCGTGGCAATCTGTTCATCGATCAGACTCTTGTCGTCGTTCACTGCCTCGAGGAGCGAGACCAGCATTTCTGCATAGCTGCTAGCCTCTCCGTCATGCCAGTTGATTGAACCGAGATCACTTGAATCGGCGCCGATACTTAGGCTCGCAACAGTTGCGTCATGCATGATCTTGCCATGGTCGGCAAGCGCCTTATCGAGATCTGCGTCGTCCTTAACGCCAATCGCAACAACCATTTCAACATTGTAATCGCCTTGGCTAAATTCGAGGTCGGCATCAGAAATCGTCGTGCGGTACGGCGTAATGAAGATTTTGACCATGTCACCATCAACTTTGTATCGCAAGTGGTCGGCCTTCTCTTTATCGAGAGCAATAATGAAGTCACGCAAACTATTTGTGGTGTTCTCGAATGTTTTTTCTGGATCGAGAAACGTAATAGCTGGTGGAATCGCACCAGAGAACACCGCAGTCGCATGCTTGTTCATTTTGTTCAAAAGGAGCGTAAACCCAAGGGCGGCAGCAAGTTCATCAACCGATGGATCGGTATTGACAGTAACAAGAACGGTCTCAGCGCTCTTGAGCTTCTCAACAATTCGTTTTTGTGGATTTTGGTCCGCCATCTTTTTTCCTGGTTTTTGTTTACGTCTAGTACGTTTAACTAGAACTATACCATAACCAAGATACAGTAGTCAATGTTTTTCACCACCTACTTTACAGAGAAGACAAAATCCGCTATACTACTCTAGATTATAACTACAATCTAACAGAGTAAGAGGAACATCTCGTGCCAATCATCAAGTCTGCTATCAAGCGAATGAAACAAACCGCCCTGCGTCGTGACCGCAACGTTACGACTAAGCGTGACATCAAAACTGCCGTCAAGGCGTTTGTTGCCAAGCCCTCGAGCGAAACACTTTCAGAAGCTCAGAGCAAAATCGACACCGCTGTCAAAAAGAATGTGCTCAATAAAGCAACCGCTGCTCGACGCAAGTCTGGCCTCGCTAAGCAAGCAAAAGCTGCTGGCGTAAAGCTTGCTCCAGCTAAAAAAGCTACTGCACCTGCAAAGAAAGCTGCTGCCGCTGCAAAACCAGCTGCCGCAAAGAAGCCTGCAGCTAAAAAGCCAGTTGCAAAGAAATAGTCTTTGTTCTTACTCTGATTTCACCGCCCTCTCGGGGCGGTGTTATTTTTTGAGCGCAATATGCATGAGCGCCGTCTCGATAAGCGTCCATGGATCGCCATGACCATGCTTGAGATGCTCATCCGCTCGCGTAAGTGCTGCGACAATCCGCTCAAGATCGCTTTTTGTAACACGACGCGCTGTTGCCGATAATTGCTTGAGTGCGTATGGATGCGCCCCGATATCGCTCGCAACCTGATCAGACGGGACGTCCGCCAAGACAAGTGCAGCGATATTTGTGACTTGGGACGCCAAAAGCCCAAGAAGTTGATGTCCATCCTGCGACACTTTGAGTCGCTCGATCATCTCTTTTACCAGTACACCTTCACCATTGATAGCGCGTTCAAGCAAGACAAATACGTTTTCATAGACAGGCGGCGGCAACACCGTTTCGATGTCGCCCGGCTGTACCACCCCATTGATCAGCTGTAGCTGCTCACATACACGCGCCAGGAGCGCCTGGTCAATGACTGGCTTATCGTCATTGTCGCTCGGATGAATCGCCCGCTCAACCAATTGCGCAGCGATGTCAGGACCGAGCTGAATATTCTTACTCTTGGCGTACCCTGTGAGCCACGACACCGCCTGACTCGCCTGCTGCGGCGACCAGTTGTCGCAAACAACCACTTCGGCGACCTTCGCAGCTGACTTGTACGTCTTGGTACGTTTGTCAGGCTTTGTTTCTGCGATGACAACCGTCATGTCTGCATCGATACGAGCGAACCATGGTTCGAGTGCATCCCAAACCGGTTTGTTTGCTGCAATATCTTCGAGAATTACTGTGTCATCACCACCGAATAGACTGTTGCCCGCAAACACCGTCGCGAGATCAGCTGCCTCGAGTGACGAACCATCCCGACGAATCGCTTCACGGCCATCAATAAGCTGGTCGATCTTTTGCCGACGCAAAAAGCTATTTTCACCAACCAGCAGATATATCATTGCTCTTATTGTACCTGACAAACAGGACAAATGTGCGTGCCACGGCCAGCAACCTTCGTTTTTTCGATGATGGCGCCGCAGCGTGGACATCCCTGGCCCTCACGACGAAATACCCGCGCGAAGTCGATGTAACTTCCCCGCTTGCCCTCAGCGTTGACGTAATTTCTATCCGTACTACCACCCTTTTCAATCGAAAGCTTCATTATGTACTTTATCTCATCAAGTAGCACCGACAGTTCATCGTCCGAAACATTGCGCACACGTCGAGCTGGATGAATTTTTGCGCCCCACAGTGACTCATCGGCGTAGATATTGCCGACACCAGCCACTACCGTCTGGTCGAGAATCGCAGCTTTGATTGTCGTGTTATTGCGGCGACGAACACGCGGAATGAACTCCTTGGCCGTAAAGCTATCTTCGAGTGGCTCAGGGCCAACTTTTTGCATAAAATCTATGTTCGGCACCTCGAGGCTCGGTAGGAGTTTCATCCAGCCGAACTTACGCTGATCATTGAAATACAAATGCGAACCATCCATAAATTCGACAACGACGCGCGTACTACGATCTGGGAGTTCACCTATCAATGAATCGCTTGGGTGACCAGCACCGAATCGCTCACGACCGACAAACACCAACTGGCCCGTCATCTTGAGATGAACAACTACCGTATATTCACTCGAGAGCTCAATGAGTAACACTTTTGCGCGTCGATGAACGGCCGTGACGACTGCATGCTCAAAGAATTGCTCAACGTCGCGCGGCGCATTCGGGAAACTCTTGGGTGAATCGATCGCCTCAGCTTTTTTGACGATGCGGCCAACAATCAACTGCTCGAGCCCCCGTCGTACCGTCTCGACCTCAGGCAGCTCAGGCATCGATACCCCGCTGATGCAGTTCATGCACAATCTGGTCATACGACAAAAACTGGATCGCGTCCATGCCGACAGATTTTGCTCCATCAACATTTGCCATGACATCGTCGATGAATAAACATTCCTCGGCACGCAGCCCACCACTCTCCAGTGCCGCCTCATAGATCTCAGCCGCTGGCTTAATGGCCCCTACTTTCCAGGACTCAACAAAAATATCAAACAGCTGTGTACGTTCTGGTACAGAAAAGAGCCGCTCAAGTAATTCACTACTCACATTGCTCAGAAGTCCGACTTTGTAGTCTACTTTAAGACGACGCACGAGCTCCATCATGCGTTCATTGCGCGTATACTGCCGAGCGTTGAGCGAGCGGATTTCATCTGGTGTTACTCCCGAGAGTTCAGCAAGCTGTCGAAAATATTCTTCTCGGCTCAGGTATCCATAGTCTCCTGCCTTGAAGATATCTTGCATCGCCGGAAACCGTTCCGCAGGCACGAGCTCGCGCAGCAGCGACACCTGATCGTGGTACAACACCCCGAAACAATCAAAAATAATCGCACGTATCATAGTGCGATTATAACAGGTCTACAGAGAGAGTTGGTTTGTTGATGACGACACGAATCCGAGATCTGCATCAGGAACTTGCGCAAAAAAGAGGCTCAGCACTTGCTGCAGGTTGGCGCCGAGTGTGCCAGGCGAGCCTTTGCAAGTCGATGTCCAGTAATGCTGAAGAGCTTCTGTGTCATTGTAGAGTGTGAACTCGTAGACGCGACCTGTTGCACAGATGCCTCGCAGATCACTAGCTTCGGACTCTGTATATGAACCCGTTTTCGTGAAAGCTGCTTTGTCGAGTGCATACACAAATTGCTCATATGCAGGTGTGTTGTTGCCGAGTGTATCATCGCTCACAACAGTATCCTTGTACCCTGTGTATGCGGTATAGCTACGCTCGTTTGGCGAGATAGTGACGTCGTAGGTTTTGAAGTCTTCGTTCGCAACGATTGGACCACGGATAGTCATCTGAATCGAGCGATCTGCAGTAACTTCGAGCAACTGCTCACGCGCCTGGCTAATCGTGGCACTGTCCGCGCCAGATGATGATCCACCGAAGATATAACGCCCCACCATGACGAGTCCAAAGATAAGTGCCGCAGCAACAATAACAAAGATGATGATTGGAACGGCGCGTGCTGAGTTGTTTCGATACATATTACTATGATACAACTTCGTAGCCGTATAGTCAAGTTCTAACCGAGGTAGCAACCGCTATAAAATGTACCGACCATCTTCCTCCATGGCGGACTGTAGTAGTTTGCCAAACTCCGTCGTATCAACAAACTCATAATGATGAATCTCGCCGAGTCGATCGGTCGCAATGCGCAGCAGCATAGTGTGCACTGCGGTTGGACCACTTCCGTTTTTGATCGAACAGAACCCCGCTAATTCACACTGTAAGCGACGTTCTTCGTTTATGCGCCGTTGGTGTTCGAGATCAAGCAAGCGGAAGTGAAACGCTGAGTGAGTTTTGACGTCGATATTAATCATCTTCTTTGTGGTCGGGTCGGTGATAATCATATCGATACCCATCGAATCCTGTACGCGACTCGTCATGCGCACACCATACCCAAGCGACTTAGCCGCCTTGTAGACGGCAATTTCCCTACTGAGTCCATGAACAACCGCATCAAACTGCCGCTCGTCGAAGGCTTCGATGCCACACCGCTGACAGTAACGGTCAACTTCGGCACGAAACCGGTCAGTGAATGTCGTGAGCGTTTCACGATCAAGCGCCAACACCGTATCGACAAACGTGTCGTTGAAGTCAATAAGCTCAAACAGCCGCGCTTCGCGGTTCTTGTAGCCACCGTGGTGGCGATCCATCTGACGCTGGGCCTCTGACGCGCCTGGCGATTGGAGGATGAGCGATGCGAGAAGGTATTCCGGCTGCTTGGTTAGGTGCTGCTTGAGGTAGGCAACGGCACGCTTGTTGCGCGCCAAGATTCCGCCCTTGTGACTTGCCTCGCTCAGCGCCATTTCCATGATCTCTCGAGCGCGAGCATAGAGCGTACCGGTTTCATAGGCCGTCTTATCATCAAGCGGGCCACGCAGTCGCGGTCGAAATCGGCGCCAAGTTTTTGTGATTCGCATATGTTTGTTATTTGGCCTTTTCTAGCTTGAGTATAGCATCGCGTCGAGTTCTGATTCAAATTGCGCAAAATCCTGGTACTGAATGGCTCGCATACCGGCACGAAGCGCACCTTCGTAATTTCTAGGGTTATCATCTACAAACACACAGTCCTCTACTGGTGTCGCAAGCCTCTGTGCGACGAGTTCGAATATCTCGGCATCTGGTTTCGCAAGGCCAACCTGATACGAAAATATTTTGGCATCAAAATACTGCTCAAGTTCCGCCTCAGAGACGATTTGCTCAATTGTTCCAGGGCCGATATTTGAGAGTAGTCCAAGTGCGTAGCCTTCGCTGCGCAATTTTTGTATTCGTGCAAAGAGCCGATCATTGCGCGTTATACCCGATAGCATCTTATCGCGAACTGTTTCGTATGAGACGCCAGCAAGCACAGCGAAATCATGCAGGCGCTGGTCATAACTGACTCGTCCCCTATCATACGCGTCGCTTTGACGAATGAGCTCATCACGATCAAGCGGAACCGTTGCGTACGTATCAAAAAAGTAATTGATTCCGTTGAGATACAGAACTTCGAAAAAATCGAATACAACTGCCTTGATCATGCGCCCGTACTTCCAAACCCACCAGCACCGCGCGCCGTTTTGTCGAGTTCACCTACGACGCTCCACTCAGCGGTTTCGTGCCTTGCGATTACCAACTGAGCAACCCTCATACCGTGCTCTACGACAAACGGTTCGTTCGACGTGTTGAGCAAGATAACGCCAAGCTCGCCACGATAATCGGCGTCGATAGTACCGACGCCGTTCGCCGGCAACACGCCATGTTTGATTGCCATACCGCTGCGTCCACGCACCTGCGCTTCATATCCAGCCGGCACCGCCAATGCGAGACCAGTCGGGACAATTGCCCGCTCGCCGGGACCAAGCGTCATCGGCGCATCGAGACACGCACTGAGATCCATGCCAGCGGCGTGCTCGGTCGCGTACTCGGGTATGACGGCAGATTCATGTATTTTTTTAATACGAATGTTCATTTACTTATAGCTCCTTGCCCCTATCGTACCAGCTGAGCTACGTTTGGGCTATGCGACAGCGACAAGCACCAAGGCGCGCTGCCCTATTTCAGATGCAGGTTCGATTTCGGGTTGCGCCGCAGTTTCGAAGCGAACAACAGGCACCACGTTGTATCGTCCTCGACGCATTTCAACATCTACGAGTTGATACTGCTTATCAATACGGCCGGTGAGGTAATCACTACGATATCCATCGCCATCATCGGGTAGTAACTGCGCCCAAAACTCGCCGTGTTCGCCGAGTTGCACTGCGACAATCTCGCGATCGTGCATCTCGCCACTGCCAGGATCAGCTTCGCGAATCAGCCAAGCCGTCGCATCACCCGGCTCGCGCCAGTCATCTTTGTCGACCGTGACTGCTTGCCCGGTCGTCGCCTTGATACCGTCAAACATTGGTACGGTGTACGCACACTCCACTTCCCCATCGGGCGTTTGATGACGCCGCTTCAAGACCGGAGACTCCGATGCAAGAGGTTCTACGAGGCGCAGTGGTTCCATATATCCATCCCTAGATGTTTGTTTGACGTTTATGTCTATCTAAGTAATACGCCTGTCAAGCAGAAAACACAAGCGGAACTAATCCCGCATTGGTTTACAGCAAAGGTTTTACCGCTTCAAGGATTGCGGCATCTCTCATCGTCATAAACTTCACTCGGGTTGATGAATCGTATGGAATCGTCCGTACAAGCGATACCGCCTCATCAAGTGTATCAATCCATTCAACGGAAAATCCCTCAGCAAGCTCCCCATCAGTAAACGCTGGCGTGCCGATTGGGCCAACCGTTTTCGCAAGATACGCATATGACACCTGATGAAGGGCGCCGCTCTCGTCAACTCGCCACTCTTCAGTACTACCAAGCTCCATATCAGTTGTGCATTTGGTGCCAACTTCTTCGATAACCTCACGCTCGAGCGCTTTGGCAATATCCTCGCCATCCTCTATACCGCCGCCAGGCAGCTTGTAGTACTGCTCAGCTGCTCCGTGAATAAGTGCGATACGGCCCGAATCATCACGCAACACCGCTCGTGCAGCCCGCCGTTCTCGGTAGGTCACATCAACCGGTACATCATTTAGTCCAACATCTTTTGGGTGAATAGTTGCTATCAGCTTCATTTAAACCTTACCCCAGTCCGTACCAATACTAACATCAACTTGCAAACGAATTGGCAATTCTGGCGCGATTGATTCCATAACGTCAACGAGTATTTTACTGACTGCATCGGCATTTTCTGCCGGGCATTCGACAAGAATTGAGTCGTGAATCTGCAGGACTTGCACGCCGAGCGCCGATTCGTCACCTTGAGGGGCTCTGCTTTCCGCAGGAAGAACATCGTTGTTTTCGATGTTCTGAACCCTCAAGTGTGATGAATTGGCGCGAAGTTCTTTCTCAACCAATATCATCGCCTTCTTCATAAGGTCAGCTTCTGTCCCCTGAATTGGCATATTGGCAGCGGCACGTTCGGCAGCCTGACGGACGATGAAGTTTGACGACTGCACATCTGGCGTCGGACGACGGCGGCCATAGTACGTTTCGACATAACCTTGATCACGCGCCTGCTTGAGTGTGGCGTCGATATAGTCACGGATCTTGGCACGAACCTTGAAATATTCATCGATAAACGTCTTGGCTTGGCCAAATGACATGCCGGTATTTTGCGCAAGCGCATGTGGACCCATGCCGTAGAGAACACCAAAGTTGACCACCTTGGCATCACGGCGCTGCGCTTTGGTCACTCGATCGAGTGGAATATGGTGCACGTCGGCAGCCGTCTTGGCGTGAATGTCAGTACCGGCGTTGAAGTCATTTATCATCTTTTCGTCGCCTGCGAGGACAGCCGCGAGACGCAACTCGAACTGTGAGTAGTCAGCGCTCACAAACACATTCCCCTCGCCCGGGACGAAGGCTTCGCGGATTTTGCGGCCCAGCTCCGAACGAATCGGGATGTTTTGCAAGTTCGGGTCGGTACTACTGAGGCGTCCGGTCGCAGCAACGTCTTGGTTGAACGTGGTGTGCAGGCGAGACTGCTCGTCGACAAGCTTCGGCAGTGCATCCACATAGGTATTCTGCAGTTTAGTCAGTTCACGATATGATTCAATCAGTTCGACAATCGGGTGCATACCGCGGAGCTTGTCGAGTTCTTTTTGACCGGTCGAGAAACCTGTCTTGCCGCGCTTAATGCCCGTCGTTGGTAGCTGTAATTTTGTATACAATACCTCGGCAAGCTGTGCGGGACTGCCGATGTTGAATTCGTAGCCAATCATCTCGTACATTTGTCGCTGCACATCGGCGATTTGCTCAGACAAATCATCGCTCATACGTGCCATCAGCTCGGTGTTGAGCAACATGCCGTGCTCTTCCATGCGCGCGAGAATCGGGATGAGTGGAAAATCGATTTCTTCGGCAATCTTTTTGACGCGTGGAAGCTCTTTGAGGCGACGCGCTTGTGCGTCATACGCTCGCCATAGTTCAGCCAATATCACACCCGTATCGTCACCGTCGTAGCCTGTGACGTCGGCAATCGTCTGTGACTTTTTGAGCGGATTGATGAGGAATCCTGCCTGGCGAATATCAAACATCGTTTCCGGCGCGTCACTTCCCTGCTGTAGCAAATAGCGACACAATGCATCACCGTCGTGCGTCACGATGTATACATTTTTTATAACATCCGTGAGCTGTTCATGCGTCGCGTGTGCAGCAGTTGTTTCATCGAGAATGACGTACAGTTCATCGTCGATTCGCTGCACGAGAACCTTATCCGACATGAGCGCCTGCGCGGCGATTTCGTCAGACCATTCAACGATCTCGACAGGCGCGACTGCTGTCTCATCGGGTTCGTCAGTATCGTCGAATTTCATATGCTCAGGTAGATTGCGAAGTAAGCTATTGAATTCTAGGTCCTTAAGCATCTGGCGCAGGTGTTTGGTATCGAGGTCTTTGATATTCATTGCTTTGAGGTCAAGATCAATCGGCGCATCAAAGAATATCGACGCAACCTGCCGACTCAGATACGCAGAGTCTTTTCCCTCGATCAGCTTGCGCTGAGTAGCACCAGTGATTTCATCGATATGTTCATAGATACCATCAAGTGTCTGGTAGTCATGCAGTAGTTTGATACCACCTTTTTCGCCAATACCCGGCACACCAGGGATATTATCGCTCGAGTCACCCTTGAGACTCTTGAGGTCAAGGAATTGGTCAACGCGTATACTGTATTTTTGTTCAAAATATTCAGGCTTGTAGAGCTCGATATCACTGAACCCACGCTTGAGTGCATACATGTGGGTATTAGGTGCAAGGCACTGCAGCATATCGAGGTCAGAGCTAATCAGGCAGGTCTCGAGTCCTTCGGCCTCAGCTTTACGCGACAAACTGCCCATGATGTCATCGGCTTCGTAGTCATCGAGCTCGTACAGTGGCCAGCTCAGGGCCTGAAGCAACTCATGCAGCACAGGAATTTGTGCATAAAAATCCGCAGGTGCTGGCTTGCGGCCAGCCTTGTAGTCGGGATAGATTTCGAGACGCTTGCGGATGTTGGTCTTTGGCTTGTCCCACGCCACACACACATAGTCTGGCTGAAGTTTTTTGATGAGTTCAAGGCTGAGGGCAGCAAACCCATAGACACCGCCGGTTGGCGTGCCATCGGCCGTACTGAGATTTGGCATTGCGTAATACCCACGATAAAACACACTTTTGCCGTCGATAATTACGAGACGTTTCATATCTCTAGTATACCTCAGATTGAAGAGTAGCTAGCGCGGTAGTGCAGCTCTGCGCTTCATCTGATCGCGCTCTTTATCCGTCGTACCGCCCCATATCCCCTGTTCGTGACGGCGCAGCGCCTCATCGAGGCAGTGTGACTTCACAATGCAACGTGCGCAGATATCCTTTGCCGCTTTTGCAGCCGCCTTCGTTTGACTCGCCGGGTAGAACAGATCTATATCCTCACCTTGACACGCTGCGAAATGATACCAGTTCTCCGCCGTGATAGGAACATCAGGTACCACCGGTTCGGGTATGAGTGCAGGCGCTGGTTTGACGACCGATCGCTTTCGCTTCGGAGGCGGAGTACGTGGCGTATACCGAGGTTCGCGTACCAGAGGAGCAGTAACGGCAGGCGATGTGCGCCGCACAGGTGGCGCTACTGGCTGGGCTCCGACATCACTCGTCACCATCACTGCCAACGCACCTAGTACCGAACGAATGACCTCGCCGTTCCCCATCGTCTCGTGGAGCTGTCGGTTCGGCATTGGGTGTGATGCGAGATGTATGAAGGCGTGCGCGATCTTGTCATCACCGCTTCGTTTGTAGGCAGAAATAAGTTCACCTAATGCGCCCGCGTCATCTATAGAAAACGAGGTTCCAGCCCTAGCATTGAGATCACGAAAGAATGTCTTCATGAATGATTTTTTCCAGGGGAGATCGTCTGTCATTCCATCTAGCATAGGTGGAGGGGCAATTGAGCACAAGCATAGACACGTTCATCTGTTACACTAGATATATGACCGAAAAACAATCCGCCAAAATACTTGCCTTCGTCGGCCTCGCCGGCAGTGGCAAAAGTTCAGCCGTAGACTACCTTACTCAGAAGGGCTATCCGAAGATTTACTTCGGCGGCATCATCTACAAAGCCATGGAAGAAGCAGGCATCGAAGTGACCTGGGAGAGCCAACGTCAGTTCCGCGAAGAGATTCGCGCCCGCGAAGGCAATGACTTCGTCGTCAAACGCGCCGTCGCCGAAGCCCGCAAGCTCATTGAGGCTGGACAGCGACACATCATACTCGACGGGCTCTATACGTGGAGTGAATACAAAATTCTCAAACACGAATTTCCTGGCGAAATGGATGTCATCGCCATCGTCACGCCGAAACACCTTCGCAAAATGCGCATGGCGAAACGCCCCGAGCGACCAATGACGAGCCAAGAAGTCGATGAACGCGACTGGACCGAAATCGAAAACCTCGAAAAAGGCGGCCCGATCGCTATCGCCGATTACTTCATCCACAATAACGGCACGCTCGATGAACTACACCATGAGCTCGCCCAAGTTCTCGAAGAAATCAAGTTCGAACAATAAAAAATAGCCGCATCACGCGGCTATTTTTTAGCACACATCCTATTTGAGGTAGTCGTGCAGCTTGCGCGCATCTTTGTGCTTACGAAGCTTAGCGAGTGCCTTGGCTTCGATCTGGCGAATACGCTCACGCGTGACAGCGAATTCCTGCCCGACTTCTTCGAGTGTGTGGCTCTTGCCGCCACCTAGCCCAAAGCGCATCTTGATAATCTTCTGCTCGCGATCGCTGAGGGTAGAAAGTACTGCCTCGACCTGCTCCTTGAGCAACTGAGTCGCAGCTGATTCCTCTGGCGTGACACTGTCTTCATCTTCGATAAAGTCACCGAGCACCGATTCGTCATCATCACCGTCACGACCGACACCAGCGTCAAGACTGCTGATATCCTGCTTGATCTTGATAACGTACTCAACCTTCTCTGGTTCCATCTCGAGCTCTTTGGCAAGCTCTTCGATCGATGGTTCACGGTTGAGTTCCTGGGTCATACGACGCTGAGTGCGGAGCAATTTGTTGATCGTCTCAACCATGTGCACCGGGATACGAATTGTTCGCGCCTGATCAGCGATAGCACGAGTAATCGCCTGGCGAATCCACCACGTAGCGTAGGTCGAGAATTTGAATCCCTTGTCTGGGTCGAACTTCTCAACTGCGCGGAGTAGACCGGTGTGGCCTTCTTGGATGAGGTCAAGAAAGTCGAGACCACGACCAGAGTAGCGCTTGGCGATGCTGACGACGAGGCGCATGTTTGCCTCAGCCATCTTATCCTTGGCACGCTTGTCACCAGCAACAACCTTGCGAGCGAGTTCGATTTCTTCTTCTGCGTTCAGAAGTGGGATTTTACCAATTTCTCGGAGGTGAAGACGAACAGAGTCGTCACTGATGTCATCGAGGTACTGGCCGTTATTGAGCTCATCCTCGGGTGTATCTTCTTCTTCTAGTTCGTTGAAATCCGGTTCCTGATCGATGTCATCGATCGTTCCCATATCATCATTGCGTAGTGTGGTGTCATCATCTGCCACGTGTTATCTCCTTTGTAGGTTATTAATTTCTATCAACAATGCGTTCGCCCTCACACTATCACCATAGGCTTGAGCCTGACGGAGCTGCTCAGTGAGTGAGTTGATGTATTTGTTTCTCCTATCGCGGCGAACTCGATAAAACACGAAGCCGGATGAAACAGCAACCACTACTAATACCCCACTACCGAGCAACACCCACGTTACTACACCAGGGCTGCCATCGACAGACTCGGTAGAAGAGGCAGCGGGCGAAGCGGGCGTATCCGTATCAGACAGATAGGCATTGATCTGCTCTTGTGTAGGGCCCCACACCCCATCGTCAAAAGAGGGATCGCCTTTTCTGGCCGCGTATCGCGACATAGTCTCCAGGAACGGGTTCGCGTCCTCGTACTGCGTCGGATCCGCCGCGAGGAACGAGATCGCGTCCACTACCCCGTACCCATACGAACCCGAGCTATCGAACACGGGGTCGTGGGTGCCGTTGGCGCCAGTATTGCGGGTCAGTGAATTCAGGATCTGGCCGGGTGTCGCGGCGGGATACTTCTGCATGACAAGCGCGATCACGGCCGCAGTGATAGGGGTTGCGATGGAGTTACCGGCCCCGAGGCGTTGAGACCCCCAATTGCCGTCACGCCCACCTTGCCACAGTAGGTCAACGCCAGGTGCCACGACGTCCGTGTTGTAGTCGGTGACCTCCTGCCCATAGCTGTCCGTCGCAGGTCGGCCATCCGGTCTGACAGAGCCAACGGACAGGACCGTGTTGTAGGCGTCTGGGTACCCCTCCCCGCCCGTGAAGTTCTTGTCGTGATTCTGCAGTGCCGCGACGACGACCACCTCATGTGCCGCAGCGTCGGCGAGCGCTTCGATCAGATCCTGCGAGGGGCCTACACCGACGGACGTCGTGATGACATCGGCACCCCTCGCCACGGCATCGTGAATGGCATTCGCCATCATGATGCTTGCGCTCGTGTTGGCACACTGCTCGGAGCCGGGCTCGCCGTCAATGGGGACAGCGTATGCGAGGAGTCGCGCACCGGGTGCGATGCCCTTGACGCCGGTTTGTCCGGGATATCCGGCGCCCGAGCCCACGATGAACGAGGCCACGTTGGTACCGTGCTCTGCGGCAATGATGTCAGTTGTCGTGACAATCGGGGCCTCACCTGAGCACCCCATCGGGGCGATGGGCGTAATGTCAGCGCCCCGCAACGTGGGCACCTCAAGATTGACGGGGCTGTCGATCATCGCGATGATGACGCCGCTCCCATCGATACCCTGATCGTGGAAATCCTGGATCTTATACCAGTCGAAATACCATAAGCCATCACCGCTATACGTATCAGGCGTAGCCGGCTTTGATACAGCAAAAGCGACTCCAAGCGTTATGGCCGCAGGGATAATCATTATGCTTGCAAAAAAAATTGCGAACCGAACACCCCAATGTCGCATCATGGCAGCATTCCACTACTTTTACCGTCATCTACCACGTGTTATCTCCTTTGTGAGTTGACTGATTTGTGCTAGCAATTCACTCGCCTTCGCATCATCACCATCAGCTTCCGCCTGGCGAAGTTGTTCAGTGAGTGAGTTTTTTGTTCTGATTTTGTGTTCGCGTTCGACTTGGCGGATGAGACGAGCTGCTTCAAAGTAACGATCATCGCTACTGAATGCTCCGTATCTTTCATCGGCCTTTAACTGTACTATTTTGACATAGGTGTCAAACTCACGCAAGTCCTCTGGTACATCACGCAAAATCACACCAGAATGCGTAGCAAAATACCGTGCGAGCGCCTGGCGTGCATCGCCAGCCAAGTGTTCGATAGTAAACTGGCCAAAAAGCTCCTGGCATGACGGCTCAACGACAGCAATCGCCAGCAAATCATCTTGGTAGTTGTACTGAGGATCGGGTGCCTCAGATGTCGTCTTCACCTCTTTGAGCGGCGCCGGTTCATCTGTTTTCGAAAGCTGCTCTGCTTTGGCGTGAATCGCCTCCCTGCTCGAACCAATACGTCGCGCCACAACTTCTTCGTAATGGTCGCGCACAACCGAATCGTCGATACTCGCAACCAATGCCAGCGAAGCCGACGTGAAGGCGCGCTTTCCCTTGGCTGTCGACAGATCTTCTCGCGATGCATACTGGTCAATCACCCAATCTACTGCCGGCTGAGCCACCTCAATTGCTGCCTGCCAGAGTTTTGGATCTTGTTGAATTAATTCATCTGGGTCTTTCGCGGTGCCTGGGAGTGTCACGATCGACAGCGCAATACCAAGCTGACTCGCGATGCCAATCGCGCGCTCAGAGGCCGCAATACCGGCTTTGTCACCATCAAAACAGAGGCGGATGTCATCAGTCAAACGCTTGAGCGCACGCAAATGATGCTCTGTCATAGCAGTACCAGCTGTGGCGACAACTTGCTTGACCCCCACCTGATGGCTACTGACAACATCGAGGTTACCTTCGACGATCACTACATGATCGGTTGAACGAATCGCCTCTTTTGCCTGGCTCAGTCCGAACACATGCCTCCCCTTGTCGTAGACAAGTGTCTGTGAGGTATTGAGATATTTCGGTGCATTTGGCACATCGCCGATGATACGTCCCGTAAACCCAATTACCTGCCCGCTCGCGTCCATCAACGGCACCGCCATACGTCCACGAAAAAGGTCGCCACCGTAGCGATTAACGAGTCCGCCTTCAGTCAATTCTTGTTTCGAAAAACCTTTTTTGAGTAAAAATTGTGTCAGTGCCTGTCCGTTGTCCGGTGCATAGCCGATGCGAAACTCACTGACGATCTCTTTGCTTAGTTTGCGCTTCGAAAAGACGTATTCGACTGCATGCTTATTGCGCAACATGCTTGTCTGAAAATACTTTGCTGCCAATTCATGCGCTTCGATGATACGTTTTTTACGCCCAGCGATCTTTGCACTCCCTGCCGATTGATAGATACTGAGATCGACGCCCGCCTTGCGCGCCAAGTGCTCGAGCGCCGCGCGAAAGTCCATACCTTCGACCTCCATCACAAAACTAAAGACATCACCGCCCCTGTTTGAGCTGAAATCATGCCAGATTTGCTTCTCTGGCGAGACGAAAAAGCTTGGTGTCTTTTCACTCGAGAATGGACTGAGGCCTTTGAAGTTTCGTCCGGCTCTCCTGAGCTGAACGTACTCTCCAATTACATCCTCGATCGCGAGCCGCGATCGAATGTCTTCTTTTGCCTCGCCTTGCATGTTTGTATTATAGCACTATTTACCTCTGTTATTGTTTGTGCTTAAATAGGGGTAATGTATCCAAACAATCCAGCACCGATGCAAACACCGCCGCCAGATTACTCGATTGACTACCTCAATCAAATCTCAGGCACGAACAACGGCCGCTCAGCCGGCCCGAGCAATTTTGTCATGCTCGTTGCTGGAGTGATCGGTCTCGGTGCCATAATCCTATTCGCGATGATGATGTTCAGCGGTGGACCATCCGCAGCAGACAAGGCCACCAACGTCTACCTTCGCCTACAGACACTCGAGTCACTCGCAACAGACAACCAAAAAGCACTTCGCAACAACGACCTTCGCTCACTCAATAGCGGACTCGGACTCCAGTTCACAAACGCGCTGAGCGACATGTCCGACTCACTCACGGCGCTCAAGATTGATACGAAAAAAATAAGTAAAACCGCGCAAGCAGACGAAGACGCCTACAAGGCCGCGCTCCAAACAGAGTTTGACGATGCAAAACTCAACGTACAGCTTGACAGTGTTTACACCAGGGAAATGACATACCAGATAGCAACGCTCCGCACCATGATGCAATCAGTCACAAAAGCATCAAGCAACAAAACACTCAGTTCATTCGTGTCATCAACAGACGAAAAACTTGCGCCATTCGAAGATAACTTCTCCGGATTTAGCGCAAACTAAACGCCAGCTACGAGCTGATAGCTATGTCGTGCCAAGTCTTTGATCTCGTCGTCGTCGAGTTGCCCAGAACAAATGATGGTATTCCAGTGCTTCTTGTTGAGATGGTAGCCCGGCTGAACTGATTCATACTTTTCGCGTAATACCTCTGCGAGCTGAGGGTCACATTTGAGGCTGACGCGTAATGGCTGCGAATCACGTGCGATCAACGCGAACAGCTTACTCTCTTCAGAATCTTTCGGGCCAACCCTGTAGACAAATACATCTTCACCAAATGGAAAATCGAGCCACGTGTTCGGGAAGCTCAGTAAGTACTCTTCTAATTCTTTGTGGGTCATTGTCCTAACTCTTTCATTGTTTGCTGCCAATTGAGACGTGACTCGACCGAGGCTTGCACCTCAGCAGATGCAGGGTGTGTCACAAACCCCCTGTCGTCAGTCGCCACTACACCGAACGTATAGTGTGCATCAATCTTCGTGAGTCCCTGTTCTTTTGCTTGCGCAAGACAGGTATCTCCGTGTATTGTACACTGTTCTCCCAGCGATAGCCATTGCGTTAGCAGTGCATCGTCACCGGTAGCATCTAACGTCACCTGAATTGCTGCCGAACGGACAGTTTCCTCGGCAACTTGCTGGTCAAAAAGAAAGTTTCCCATCGAATAGACAATAAGCTTCCCTTTGTAGGCTTCTGTCGTCTGCACCCAGTGCGAGTGGTCACCAATCACCATATCAGCACCGTTATCGATCAGCGTATGATCCATCGTAGTTTTAATTATATCGGGCGTAGCTACGTACTCCTGGCCCGAGTGTGGCATTGCGATAACCGGCATGTATTCCGCGTACCTGCTCACCTCTTCGAGCGAAGCTGCGCTTGGCGTATGAAAGACGCCGTGGTATCCACACAGCGCAACCGGAAGCTTGCCTTCCTTGGTTGAGCTATCTGACATCGTGACCGTGACTGGCATAGCAACGACATCACACAAATCGCTCAAATTTTCAGGGTCATAGGTACCAAAATACTGGATGCCGCTCGCATCGAGCGCTTTCTGTGTTTCGGCGAAGCCTTCGACACCTTGATTGTCTGTATGGTTATTCGCCAGCGTGACAGCAGTAAACCACTTCGCAAACTCAGGCAAATACACGGGATCGCAGTTGAACGTTAACGTTGCCTGCATATCAGCACTCGACATCGAAGCTCCCTTCTGTGTCGTTGGGCACTCCAATCCTGTAATCCACGCGTTGTACGCAGAACGGTCAAACTCATTCAGTCGTGAAAATGGCGCAGCATATCGATCAGACTGTTTCATGGCCCAATCATTCACGTATCGCCCCCAAAACGTATTACCAGTGAATAACATTTTCGACTGAACACTGCTCACGGTGACGGGCGCCACGGTTTTTGCAGTATTGCTTGAAAGCGAAAGATCGGTTTGCTGTGTCTGCGCCGAAAGTATCCAATAGAATCCAGTGCCTATTACCAAAAAGAATGCGACAATCAATAAAGTCCATATCACCCACGACGGTCGCCGTGGAGTGATGGCGATCATTATGCTTTCACCTTCTTTAGATAATACTGCAGTTCTTCGATGCTACCGCGGATATCATCAAGCGCACGGTGCGCTTCGGGTTTTGCAAACTTCTTTTTGTAACGACCCTCGAAGACAACCTTCCAGGCACTGACGTCGAGCATGCGGTAGTGAAGTTGCTCTGCGAGACGAGCCCATTCGTTGTCGATGAACTTACGATCCTGGTGGATAGAATTACCAGCGAGGATAATTCGCGTGTCGGCATCAAAATGCTCATCGAGAAACGCAAGGAGTTCGCCCTGAACAGTTTCAGTATCTTGAGCGGCTTCGTTCTGCTTCACCAACGCCGCACGAACCTCAGGAAACTTCTCCCAAAACTCCCCTACCATCCGCGTTTCGATTGTCTCTGGGGCAACGCGAACCGCTGCCTGATACGTGGCGATTTCTTTAAAGTCCCAGTCAGTAGCGATAGCGGCAACTTCAAGAATCTTGTCCTCGTTCGGGTCCAACCCCGTCATCTCGAGATCCACCCAGAGTAATTTTGCGGTATGTGTCATAATTTCATTATACCATCGCGGCCGCGCTTGACGCGCAGTAGCCAAAAGGTCTACATTGGAGTGTATCCACGGGGGCGCTCCAGAACCGTTCTGGGGGCGATAGTGGAGGTACAAAGGGAGGTGGTTGCATTGGCCATGCACAGCCGGGGTTCGCATCTTCCATGGGCAACAAGAAGAAGCGCAAGCGCAAGCCTGCGAAGCCCACCGATCAGCAGATCAAGGTCGCCAAGCGGCGCGTCGTCGGCATGATGAACAAGTGTTCAAATCACGTCGTCGCGTCGTCGATCGATCACTTCAAGAAGATCTGCGCCGGTCACGTCTACAACCGTGGCCGACAGCTCGGTGACTACAAGAACGGCGAGTTCGGTGTCATCATCGGTCGCGCCGTCGATGAGCTCGTGGCAGAAGGCATCCTGAAGTTCAGCGCACCGCACAGTGGGCACAGCTTCATGGGATGCAGCGTGAAGACGCAGCCCCGGCGTAAGCACGCCGACAGGTACAGGCCGTACGCGCAAGCGGCCTAGCTCCCCGGAGGGCGGATACGAGAAACGAAACGATGAGTAGCCACAACACGGTCGCTCTACGGGAAACTCGTCATCCGCCCTCCAAAGGCAATGCAATTTCAAAAGAGCCGGCGACACAGCCGACTCTTTTTTCATAGAGAAATGATTATTTCTTTTTCTTGTCGAGCTTATCAAGCTTTGCGTAGTGAACAATAAGATAAATCACCAGCGCTGTCGAGGCGAGTACGATCGCTGAGCTCAAAAACGCACCCCAGGCGAAGTCCGCCGAGCGGTCACCAATCGTCACCGTCCATGTCGCCGCCTGCAGTCCTTCTTGTGAACCGACGATCAATGAGACAATCGGATTGATGAATCCCTGAACAAGTTTTTGCACCGTGTCGGTCGCCGCAAGGCCGATAGCCAAACCGACTGCGAGGCCGACTACACCTTGCTCGCGGACAAAATCGAGAAATCCTTGTAATTGTTTTTTCATACACTCCCCCACTAGTTAGTAGCTACACCGAAAATTATACACCTACATCGACGTTGGTGCTTCGATACCGAGCAGTCCAAGTCCATCGCGCAGTGTGTCTGCATAGCGGCCGACGAGCCACAAGCGCTGAGCTTCGTGCTCGCTTCCGATGACGCGTGTTTTTTCGTAGAAACGGTTGAATTCCTGCGCGAGTTCGAAGAGATAGTTACAGATGTGGTGCGACGACAAGTCCGTCGTTGCGCGTAGTACTGCGTCGCTATATTCGCCAAGTTTTCGGACAAGTTCACGTTCGCCAGCATCGAGCGCATACCTCTCGGTCATCTCGGGCGCCTTATCAGACTTCGCCATGACAGAACGCGCTCGAGCGTGTGCGTACTGGATGTATGGGCCGGAGTTACCCGCGAGGCTGACGGTTTCGTTGATATCGAACGCAATATCTCCGCCCAACTTATATTTAGCGAATACATATTTGATTGCGCCAAGTGTCACCGTATCGATCAGAGCTTCGTCCTGAACAAGTTCACGGACTTTTTCGCGTACTGTATCGAACACATCGATTGCTCGCGTGACATTGCCGAGGCGTGAACTCATCTTGCCGCCGTCACCGAAGCGTACCGTTCCATTGGTTAGATGAGTCATGGTGTCTGTTAGTTCTGGACGGAATGTTTCTGCTGCGGCAAACACCACCCGCATATACTCTTGCTGGTCGTTACCCGTGAGCAGTACGCGACGATCGAAATCATAGGCTTCCTTCTCGAGCCAGATAACACCGATGTCTTTCGTCTCGTAGGTAGGGAGTCCCCTGCCTGTCACAAATACACGGGTGTGCAAATGCTTCGATTCATCACCTTCGAACACGATCGCGCCCTCAGACTCTTTGAGGTTTCCCTTCTCGAGCTGTTCACGTACGACGCTCATACCAATCGGCATTGTTTCACTTTCCGGGATGTAGCGCATATGATCAACGCGCAGTAGATCATAAAATGCATCAAAGTAATCAAAGCTCCACTGGCGAGTTGTCCAATACATTTGTGCAAGCGGCGTGTCATGGATATCGTCGGTGTGGAATGCGTAGATAGTTTTGTTGAGCTCATCGATAACAGCCTTGGTCTCATCAGATTCTTCATACGCACCAGCGCCCTTCACATAGCACTCGCTAATCCAGCGTGCGCGAGCGAATGGTGTCTCCTCAACCTGGCTCAATTTCTCTGGTGATTCCCCATCGAGCGTCGCAACCATTCCCCAGAGGCATTTCGCAACGTGCAAACCAACATCTCCACCGAAACTTGTTCGGTGCACAGTGTTGCCCGTGGTCTCAATCAAACGTGCCAAGATATCTCCAACGATCGTTTGATAGAGATGTCCCGTGTGGAGCTCCTTGAAGGCATTCGGACAACTGTACTCGACCGCATAGACACGTGACATATCAGTGCGAGCAACCTCGTCGAGCGCAGCCAGAAGCGTGCCATCGCCAAGACGAATGTTGATAAAGCCCGGCCCCGCAACGCTCACTTCAGAAAACTCCCTCGACTCGCGAAGACTATCAGCAATCAGTTCGGCGATTTCGCGTGGATTTTTGCCGACGCGGCCAGCAAGCTGCAATGCAGCATTTGTTGCCCAGTCACCAAATTGTGGCTCCGGACGTGTCAGGACGACGGTCATATCGACGTCGAATAGGTTTTTTATAACGTGAGTAAGTTTCTGTTCCATTGCCACTAGTATACCAGAGGGTATCGATAGTATACAGATACCCACCCCTGTATCGCTCATGCTTGACAGTAACGAGCCCGTCACACACACTCAATCTATGAATAAAAGCAGTCATGAGCATCAGCAACAACCTCAACGCAATTCGCACGCTGCAGAACTCGGTTCACTTGCGGCGATCACTTTTAACAATCTTCCTTTAGAAGAGTACGACACAAAGGTGGAATTCTCTGGTGGGCCAGCGGATGTACTAGGTACATTTCGCGATGGTCGCCAATTTCCTAAAGGCGCGAGAACACCAGGCAGGGTTTCATCAATGAACAATAGAACACAACGTCAAGGTGGTGCAAACACCTGGTACGATAAAAAGCATTAGAACCCTAAAAAACTAATTACGCTTCGATTTCGAAATCTTCAGCGTAATCGCCCTGGCGATACGGTGCATCAGGAAAACTACCGCGAACATTCATCAAGACTTGCTGAAGCATGTCGAGATCGTCGTTGGTGAGTTCTTGATCTGGGTGATTGGTTGTTTGGCGCATATTTGTTTTTAGACCTTTATGCGCCTATAGTAGCATACTGCTTATGATTTGTCAACTGCAGCGTGGATCAGACCTGCGAAGAGTGGATGTGGTCGCATCGGACGGCTACGGAACTCTGGATGGGCTTGGGTTGCGACAAAGTAGTGGTTCGCTGGCGCTTCGATATATTCGACAAGCGTACCATCAGGACTGGTGCCGCTAATGGCGAGCCCGCCCTTTTCGAAATCAGCCAGATAGTATTGGTTTACTTCATAGCGGTGGCGGTGACGTTCGGTGACGTTCTCTGCATCGTATAACTCAGCGACTTTACTTCCCATTGCGAGCTTGGCCGGATAATCGCCGAGGCGCAATGTGCCGCCAGTCGACTCCTTGCCTTCTTGCCCTGGCATGATATAGACGACGTCATGCTTGGCATCAGCGACAAATTCCGTACTATTTGCATCGGTGACTCCCGCCTTACGCGCTGCGGCAATACACGCCACCTGAAGGCCGAGACAGAGACCAAGATACGGTACGTCATGCTCGAGCGCATAGCGAGCGGCCGCAATCTTACCTTCGACCCCGCGGTTACCGAAACCGCCTGGCACCAAGAGCGCGTCCATCGGAGCAAAATCCTCGTCGGTCGCCGTCTCAGCATCGATCCACTTAATCTTCAGGTCAACATCTTCGTGCCACGACGCAGCCTTGAGTGCCTCGATGACGGAGATATATGTGTCTTCATTGTCGAGATACTTCGCAACCACGCCAACAGTCACAGCTGACTCATGTTTCTTGGTCTGAAGTTTGACAAGATCATTCCATGCGGTCAGATCAGGGGTAAGCTCTTCGCCAACAAGGCGTTCAAGAACTGCCATCAAACCATTCGACGCAAGAACTGCCGGAATCGAGAAGACGCTATCGACATTCGGCATCATCTGCACTGCGTGCTCGGGCAGACCACCAAACAGTGCAATCTTGCGAGCGATAGAGACCGGCGCTTTATCGTCCGAGCGAACCACAACAGCGTCAGGTACGATACCAAAGCCACGGAGGTCATTAAGGGCGTTCTGGGCAGGCTTGGACTTGAATTCTTTGCTCGTACCGATAAATGGCACATAGACAACGTGCACATAGGCACAGTTTTCGCGGCCGTCCTGGAAAGCAAACTCACGAATCGCCTCAACGAAGCTCAGACCCTCGTAGTCACCGACGGTGCCGCCGATTTCGACGATATGAACGTCGCTACCTTTGGCAGCTTCACGGATAGATTTCTGGATGGCACGCGTCAGATGCGGAATCAACTGCACCGTCTGTCCGCCAAACTTCCCAGCTCGCTCATCAGCAATCAGCTGAGAAAGCAAACGACCCGAAAGTGTCGCGTTCTTTTGCGTCAATTCCAGGTCGAGAAATCGTTCATAATGTCCGAGGTCGAGGTCAGTTTCAGCTCCATCCTTAGTCACAAAGCATTCGCCATGTTCCCGAGGATTAAGGAGACCCGCATCCACATTGAGATACGGGTCACACTTTTGGATCGAAACGGTCTTTCCTGCGGCTTGGAGCACTGCGCCAATGCTGGCCGCCGTGATACCCTTGCCTACCCCCGAGAGTACACCCCCCGTAACGAAAATAAATTTTGTTTGTTTACCCATAAGTTTTATCTCCCCTATGGGATTTCAGTATAGCATTTAAATTTTATGACGCGCTAGATATAGAGCGTTGTAGTTTTGTCACAACACTGGATATAGCGGTTACGTAAATAATCGGATGTATTGTAATTTTGAGTTATTTATGATATTGTATTGTTTGTTGTATTCACAAACGACAGGGGACCCGAATGAACGACAATGCAACGTCTGCGCGCGAACAGGACTTGCGTCGCATCGACGCAATAATCACGTCGGGCGATATCGTTATCAAGGCCCAAGTCTCTAATGGCGGACTATGGCTCTACACACAGGACCATACGACGACCTTGTATTCGTTCGACGTTAGCCTAAACGAGGACGTGCATCAGATTGCACACTGCCTCTCCCGCCTGGGCTTCGGCTCGACACACGAACTCTTCCGATCGATCAAGACTTTCGGAGGAGAATGCTCCTTCGACCGTGACTACACTCCCCCGGGGAGCGCCTAGAGAAAGGCCCCTCGGGGCTTTTCATATCCCGACATCTGTACAGACAGGAACTGCTTATGCTACGCTGTAGATATTGTAATTAATATAAGCAGGAGGAATCCATGCAAGGTCCAGAACAAACAAATTCTCCGCAGGAAAACCCAGGGTTCGCTCCTGTTCAGCCACAGGAACCAATACAACAACAGGCACCTGTTCAGCCACAGCCATACGCTCAACCCGCGCAAATGTATCAACAAGCGCCACAATATCCGACAGCGTCACCTGCCTCACAGGCAAGCATGTTCACATATGTCGGTCTCGGTCTCTTCGGTCTTGCGATTCTCCTGCAGATTCTCGCGCAGTCATTTAGTTGGTCCGCCTGGCTGCTGTTACTACCTATGTTAATGGGATTCGGCGCGGTAGCGCTCGGGATTATGGCAGCAAAGAACTCCCTCGCTACGATGCTTATCATTGTTATCAGTGGAGGCCTAATTGCCGGCATAGGAAGCACCCAGACTATGATTAGCTCACTTATCATTAACGCACGCTATAGTAGCGCAATCAAAAGTACCTCATCGACACCGTCAAGTTCATCGAGCTCAAAGCAAGCAACGACACAAGAAGAATTTGATGCAAAATATGGAACAGGTCCAGACATCTCGGACTACGACTGGTAGAACCACGGCTGCGTCTCACAAAATAGCCGCATTCAGCGGCTATTTTGATATTCACACACAAGCTTACTGGAACGTCAGACCAACAAGAACGAAGTTGAGCACGGTGATGACGGCGACAACCGCATACAACATCCAGTTGAGCCACGTGCTGTTGGCATGTTCGCCCATGATACGCCTGCTCCGTGTCACAAAGATAAGCGGCAAGAGAGCGAATGGTATGCCGAAGCTTAATGCCACCTGGCTCAAGATCAGGGCAAATGTCGGATCCATTCCAAGGCCAATGATGATAATCGCCGGGATGATAGTGATAGTTCGTCGAGCAATCGTCGGGATCTTGTGATTGATCATTTCTTTCATAATGACAGCACCTGCTTGTGCCCCGACTGCCGTTGAAGCCAGTCCAGCCGCCAAGAGACCAAGCCCAAAGAGCCACGCCACGAGCGTGCCGATATGCGTCTGGAGCGCCTCGAAGATAGCCGTCAGGCTATCTGTTTCTGGCATACCGCGCAACGCACTGGCCGCCAGGAGGAGCATCGCGATATTGACACTACCAGCGACCAGCATGGCAATTCCAACATCCATCTTGGTTGCTTTGAGCAGGTAGCGCATACGGCTCATCTCGACCTTGCCGTGACGATCACGCGCAAGCGCAGAGTGCAGATAGACGACATGCGGCATCACCGTTGCGCCGAGCATGGCAGTTGCGAGCAAGATCATATCAGGCGTATGAAGGGTTGGCACAAGGCCGGACACGATACCAACAGGATCAGGCGGTGCGACGAAGAGTCCAATGATGAAGCCGATCGGGATAATCATCAAAATACCCATGATAACGCGTTCGAAGACCTTCACTTCGCGTTCATTATAGATACGCAGCAAGATCAGTGAGACCAGGCCAGTGATAATAGCACCGAGTAACATCGGAATGTCGAACAGGATATAGAGAGCCAGCGCTCCACCGATCACTTCGGCGAGATCAGTTGCAATCGCAACGAGTTCAGCCTGTAGCCAATACGCGATACGCGTACGGCGACCGAGATTTTCAGCGATAATTTTTGGCAGACTCTTACCGGTTACGATGCCAACTTTGGCGCTCAAATACTGCACGAGCATCGCCATTGCGTTGGCCAGCACCAAGACCCATAGCAACATGTAGCCGAATTTGGCTCCGGCACTGAAGTTTGCCGCGAAATTACCTGGATCGACATAGGCGACCGCGGCAACGAATGCGGGTCCAATCAATCGTGACAGTGCGCGGGCTTTTTTGACCATTACGCTTCTCTCTTCGCGAATTGTTCCGGCACAGGCGTGCCGAACCGAACATCTTTGACATCGACCACCCCACGAAGATCTCCCACGAATCCATAGGCAGCTTCGTACATATTGTCTATATGACCATAGTACGCATCGTTCCATTCGAGTCCGAACTGTTCGGCAGCAGCGCGCACGGCTGCTTCTGTTTCTGCTTCGATTTCGATATAGGGTGGCAGCCACGGCCACTCGTCGATCACAACCTCTGCGTCTCCGAGCCGCCATGTCTCTCGTCGTGATTCCTGGAATGATCGATACTCGAGACCGGCTTCACGAAATAGCTCTACCGTCTTGTCGAAATCACTGACGACGACTTCAATTTCGTTGACATTATCAATCACCGTCGCTAGTGGATCAGTGCGGCGCTTGAACGTGAGCGTTGCTTTATCGCCCTCGTCACGAATACGAATCCACGCGTGGGTTGCTTTGTGCTCTTCGGTTTCGATGATGACCCGGCGCATCAGGCGCATCGGCACTTCACATTCCGCACCAGCGGATAACAAAATAGTACGGAATGCGTCGATATCGATATTGAGAAATTTTACTTCGATTTCGGCTTGCATCCGTACTATTCCTTTTCTGACTAAGTATTGCGTGAGCGGTCTATGTACCTATTCGCAGCCGTCACAGATTGTGAGGCTTGATGGGTCGAGTGGAGCCGCGATGATGCCGCGAGATGCAGCCTCTTCGTTTGCCTGTTCCTGGGCGACCTGCATCGCACGGTCAATAGCGGCGAGTTTCTCTTCGAGAGTCATGGTGTCTTCGTCTTGACCAAAAATTGCTGATGCGTTCATTTCGTTCCCCCCTGGTGGTAGGTGTTAATTTTAGCGTTGCTTATGATTTATTATACGCCACATATAGCGTTTTACTAGCGATTTTCGCCGTAAAAATACCAACATTTAGCGTAGCTTTTCGCCTCATCGAGTGTACCGATTAGCATGCGGTAGACAGGAAAATCTTGTAGCAGTCCTGGCACTTTGCCGAAGCGCTGTTCGAGTAATGTGTATGCGGCAGGACGAGCCGTGTCATCGAGCCGTTCGACCGACCCGTTTATGAATACACCCTTTGGCCCTTGGCTTTCGTCTGGTGAAAATACCGCCAGACTCACCCACTTGCCGTCTTCGAGGTAGCGCGAGTGATCAGCTGATGGCGAGGATAGCCAGTAGACTGCTTCGCCATCTGTTGCCACATGCAGTGGAGTCGCCCACGGCTGACCGTTCTGATCAACCGTGGCGAGAACGCCGAGAACAGTTTCGTCGAAAATATGTGCTGCGTCTCCCATATACGTACCCCTATTTAACTGAGTTTACTTCGTAGCTTGTGTTAGTGCTTTCGAAGAAGTTGACGAGCTCAAGCGTGTCATTGGCAGCTGCCATCCACTTAGCTGGGTTCGAAACATTGTATTCTTTTTCGAATCCAAGTTCTTCGAGGCGGCGGTCAGTCATGAACTTGACGTACTGGTTGACGTAGTCTGCGTTGAGGCCGAGGATACCGTGTGGCAGCATGTCCTTGTTGTAGGCTTCTTCGAGGCGAACCGCTTCGAGGATGAGCTCACGAATCTCTTCGGCAAACTCTTCTGTCTGAAGTTCTGGGTTCTCGTCGAGAATCGTCAGGAGCAAGTTGATACCGAAGGTAAGGTGCAAATTCTCGTCCTTAGTGATCCAGTCGAGGAGTGTACCGACATTACGAAGCAAGTTGCGTTGACGGAAGCTCATACCAACCATGAAGCCAGAGTAGAACCAGATACCTTCGAGCACGATGTTGTAGGCAACCAGTGAGCGGACAAAATCCTTTTTGCCCTCGAGACTATAGATGTCGAGGTTTGGATCGAGCATCACCTTGAGGTGCTTGTTTTGGAAATCGGCCTTGTCGGCGAGCGACTTCTTACCAAATCCTGCAGCGTAGATCTCTTCGCGGTTGAACGGGAAGGTCTCGATGATGTATTCAAATGCCATGAAGTGGTTTGCTTCTTCCCACATCTGCTTTGAGAGGTAGAGCTGCGCTTCAGCCGCGTTAACGTATGGGTAGATACCAAATGCAAGTGACTTGTTGATGAGCAGCTCGTTCGGGTTGAGGTAGCTAATGACCGTCTTGAGCGCATGCTGTTCGTCGTCACTCAGTTTCTTGAGGTCAGCAAGGTCTTGAACGAGCTGGACTTCGTTTGGAAACCACGTGTTAGCAACAGCTTGGTCATAGAGATCCATTGCCCACTGGTAACGGACTGGCTTGAGCTGCAAGCCGTCGCGGAGCCCAGAACCCAAGATGCCTGTTGAGGCACCTTCCGCCGTCTCGATGAATTCATTTCGTTTTGCACTCATTGTTGTATTACTCCTTCTCCGTTAATTCGTGCTTGGTGCTAAAAGTTGCAAGAGCGCCGCGGTGGTTTTTGAGTCGCTTGAGTTCATGCTCGGCACGAACCACCTGTCGCTTGAGCTCGTTGAGTCGATGTTCGACGAGCGGGATACGCTCGTCGTAATCATCGGCTGCAACAGAGACGAACTCTTGTAGCTGCTGTTTTTCTTCGGTGTTAAAGTGTTCTTCCGCCGGTTTTTTAGGGTGTAGAACGCGTGAGGTTTTCCCCATTCTTCCTCCTTACTTAGCTGCGTTTTGCAAAGCCGAAGCCCTTAACACGCTTCGCACTATCGGTACGAACTTTTTCGACATTCTTTGACTGAACGGTCGTTTGTTCAGACTGGTGACGAGGTTTGACATGCAGGTAGTAGGTCGTCTTGAGACCACGACGCCATGCCTCTGAGTAAATCTTGACGTATTCGTCGATGTCGCGAGTCTCGAGATACATGTTGCGGCTGATCGCTTGGTCAACCCACTTCTGTGCACGAGCAGCAACTTCGATGAAGGCGTATGGGCTGAGCTGGAAGCTTGTCTTGTAGACGTCGCGGACTTCCTGTGGAATCTGCTCCATACCCTGAATGTCGCCCTGGTTTGCGAGCAAATCGTCTTTAAGCTCTTCCCAGAGGTTCAATTCTTTGAGCTTGCGAACAAGGTTGCCGTTGACTTCAAGGAACTTACCATTAAGGGTGCTGCGGCTGAAGATCTGGCTGAACTGTGGGTCGATACCAGGAGTGGTACCAGCAACGTGCGAGATATTCGCCGTTGGCGCAATTGCCATCAAGGTTGAGTTGCGCATACCCTTGGTTGTCTTCTTGCGAAGTGCTTCCCAGTCGAGTTTTGCTTTGGTCGAGACCTTGACCTTTACCTTGCGGTCGGTGCTAAGTTGGTCGATGGTATCGACAGGCAGTTCACCGCGGCTCCAACCACTTCCCTTGAAGTTTGGATACGCACCGCGAACCTTAGCGAGTTCAGCTGACTCATCGATAGCGTGGTAACTGATGAACTCAGTGAGTTCGTCGACGAGCTGGTAGGCCTCTTCTGATTCGTAGCTGAGTTCGAGCTTTTCGAGAATATCCGAGAAGCCCATGTAGCCGAGACCGAGGGCACGGTTGAGTTCGTTCGAGCGAACCGACTCAGGAATTGGCGTGTTAGTGATATCGAGCAGGTTGTCGAGCTGACGAACAGCTGAGTGTACAGAGGCTGCCATACGATCCCAGTCCCACGTCTTGTCCTCATTGAGGAAAGCGCTGAGGTTCATGCTGACGAGGTTACAGGTCGCAATATTGTCTTTGTCCTGTGGGAGGGTGATTTCAGTACAAAGGTTCGACAAGTGAATCGTACCGGTGTTGTCGTTGAGAGCACGGACGTTGATCGTGTCTTTCCATGTCAACCACGGGTGGCTTGTTGCCTGAAGGTTGATGAGGATTGAACGGAACTGTTCACGTGCTGACAGCTTTTCGAAGGTGCGAAGTTCGCCCGCTTCGGCCATCTTGATGTATTCGTTGTAGCGCTTTGCGAAGTCGTTGCCGTAGAGCTCTGGAAGATCACTCACCTCTGATGGGTCGAACAGGTACCAGTCTTTGTCAGCCTCTACGCGGCGCATGAATTCGTCGCTCAACCATACAGCGGTGTTCATGAAACGTGTACGCATGTATGGGTCGCCTGAGTTGGTACGAAGGTCGAGGAATTGCGGGAAGTTGAGGTGCCAGTTTTCCATGTACATAGCAGCGGCGCCAGCTTTTTTGCCCTTGCGACTAACGGCGAAGAGTGCAGTGTCGATCATTTTCATGAATGGAATTGGGCCCGTACTTTCAGTGTTGGTCGTCTTGACTGGGCTACCTGCAGCACGAAGCTTGTTCATGCTGATACCGATACCGCCAGTACCCTTGGCAATCCACATAACGTCGCGAACACTCTTGGCAATCGCTTCCATGTCGTCGTCGACTTCCATGACAAAACAGTTCGAGAGTTGCGGGAAGCTACCACCAGCGTTGACGCGAGTTGAGCCACCTGGGCTGTACTCGAGCTTGCTCATGTGTTGATAAAAGTCGATTGCAGCAGCGGTTGGATCTTCTTCGTTGTAACTGAGCCCCATAGCAATACGCATGTGGGTAAACTGTGGAACTTCGAGTGGATCACCGTTTTGCTTGCGAAGTGCATAGCGGTTCTTGTTGGTGACAACACCGAGGAACTTACTCAGGTCGTCTTTGGTTGGGTCGAGTGCAGCAGCAATTTTCTTGATATCAAAAATTTTGCTATCGCCCATTCGCTTGTCGAGCAGACCATCTTTGACGCCTTGCTTGATGTATTCAGGGAACTTTTTGACGTGGAGCTTCTTGAGCTCATCAGCTGTTTCGTAGTCACCCAAGATGTTCTTGTAGATAACCTTTAGCTGAAGACGTGCGGCAATCTTGTCGTAGTCTGGGTCGTCTTTTACGTTTTGGAGCGCTGTCTGGATGACAGCCTCATCGAGTTGCTCGGTAGTGATACCGTCAAATAATGTGAGCTGTAGCTGCGATGCAACTTCGACTACCTTAGAGATTTGGTCTTCCAAACCTTCGCTTGCCTTTACGAGCGCTAGATTGATCTTATTAGCGTCGAATGGTACGCGGGTGCCGTCGCGATGTACCACATGGATTCCGTCCATGACCCTATCCTTTGAATTTGTTAGATTAGTATACCCTCCACACGAACACCTCCCAAAAAGTGTCTCGGCAAGCAGGAATAGGCCCTAGCCAACTAGGTCTATATATGTCCTCCCGCTTGCTAATGTGTGTTTTTTGTTGCACTACATATATGTAGCGTCTGCGTAGCATTATGGACGCTATATATATGTTTTGCAAGCATTTTGTGGCAAAACATCAGCTTTTTACAACACCATCAAAGCACTACCCCAATACACACGAATCTAGCGTCATGTTTCTTATTTACAACGCTATATGTAGTGTATGGTGTTAGAAATATAATCTATGTATCATCACTAGGTTTACTGGTATTATATATATATATCCCTTAACAATGAGGGCTGATCTCCAAGAGAGAGGTGTGTCATGCGACGCATGTATGCGGCTTTTGCCGCAATTCTGCTGGCATTCGGAGCCACGGCCGTCTCAGCCGATACGGCAAGCGCCTACGCCTACAACTGCACAACCGGCTACAGCTCGCTTGGCGCCTGGGCCAAGTGCGTGAGCGGCACAGGACAGTATCGCGTTGCGGTGCTCTGTCAGAACATCTTCACCAGGTCCAGTCGAAACGTGTACGGGCAATGGGTGACGCCATCGAGCACCAGCGTCTCGGTCGTACCAGGCTGCGGAACCTGGCTTGAAGCATACTACGGAACGCCCCGTGCAACTTCTGGCCAGTGAGATCGTCTGCCGCCCTTCTCGGAAGGAAGGGCGGCAGACATAAACAAAACCTAGAAAGGAACATATGTCAAAACAGCATTTACCATCTTCACTTCTTCGAATCGCACTCACACTTACGCTTGGCGTGGGTGTCACATCAGTACTGCTCCATTTTGCGTCAATGGGGCACTATCCAAAAACGAATGACGAGCAAGTTATCGAAGCGCTAGCACTCTGGTTCGGAGCGGTTTTTATCATTCTGACAATAGTCTTCACGCTGCTAACGATCATTCCGGCAAAGAAAAATAATTAGTCTTCGCGCCCAGTAGCCTGGTTGATGCGCGTCGATGAGTCTGGCTTGACGTGACCACGGATGTCGGTGCCAACGCCATAGACAACTGAGATATTATACTGAGCGCAGACGGGCGCTTCAGGGTTTACCTTATCAGAATCACGGTCACCACCCTGAGCAAAAATAAGCTCATCATTTGGATATTTGAGCGCAATCGCTTCGACACTACGGACGACAGTTGGATCTTCATCGATAGATAGCATTACTTCATCAACATCACGAAGTGCACCCATGAGGCGCACACGGTTCTCTTCGTCGAGAATGATCTTCCCCTTCTTGAGCAATTGCTGCTTGTCATTGTTCACAATAACAATCAGTTGGTCGCCAAGTTTTTTGGCAGCTTCGATCATGTCGAGATGACCGCCGTGTAACGGATTGAAGTAGCCACTTACAAATATTCTTTTCATCTCGGCTAGTATATAATTGACTAGAGTATGGGTCAACAAGCCAACACACCGCGCGTCGCAATCGTCTGCGACTGGCTCACCAACATGGGTGGTGCCGAAAATGTCGTTCTCGCCTTTCACGAGGCCTACCCCGATGCGCCGATTTTCACAAGCACCTACAACCCCGAGAATATGCCGGCATTCGCTGACGCCGACGTACGCACAACATACCTGCAACGGCTGCCACGCGCACTGCGCAATCTACATAAGTTTTTCCCGATGCTGCGTGTCCACGCTTTTCGCTCGCTCGACCTATCCGAATACGACATCATCCTCTCGAGCGCCAGCGCCGAGGCCAAGCAAGTTCGCAAGACGCGTGATGGCCAAACACATATATGTTACTGCCACACGCCGATTCGTTATTACTGGAGTCACTATCAGCAGTACAAGACGGACCCGGGCTTCGGCAAACTCAATTGGCTCGTTCGCCTGACGATGCCCCTTCTCGTACCGCCCCTCAAACGCGCTGACTATCGAGCCGCCCAAGACGTCGATATATTTATCGCCAATTCGAACACCGTCAAAGACCGTATCGAGACGTACTACGACCGACCCGCAACCGTCATCTATCCACCCGTCGATACCAGGCGCTTCAAACCAAGTGCCACGCGCGGCGATTACTATGTGACGATTGGTCGCCAGATTCCCTACAAGCACCACGACCTCGCTATCGAGGCCTGCGCCGCACTTGATCTTCCGCTCAAGGTATATGGCAGCGGCAGTGAGCACGAACGACTACGTACGCTAGCCGGACCAAAAACCGAATTCAATACTGACCGCTTCGGTGACGCCTCCGACGAGGCCGTCGAGCAAGCGCTCAATCATGCCAAGGGCTTTATCTTCCCCTCAGAAGAAGACTTCGGTATTGTCTCCGTCGAAGCCATGGCTGCCGGTGCGCCAGTGATCGCTCTCGCGGCAGGCGGATCGGCCGAAATCGTTTCCGACCCGAGCGTTGGCGAGCTCTTTGATACACAAACTGTCGAATCCATCACAGATGCCATCACTCGTGCAGAGTCACGAAAGTTTTCACCAACCATCCTTCGCAACCGCGCCAAGCGTTTCGACAAGACGCTGTTCGTCACCCAGATTCGTAACTTTGTCAAAAAATCCCACGAAAGGAACACCCGATGAGCCATATCGTCATCGACGCCCGTATCGTCAACTCCAGCACTGGCACCTACGTCCAATATCTCTTGAAACACCTCCAGGAGATTGACCGCAAAAACCGCTATACCGTCCTTATTCCGTCCGCAGACAAAGATTTCTGGCAGCCGACCGCACCGAATTTTTCTGTAGCCTTCGCCGATTTTGGCAATTACACCTTCGCTGAGCAAACTGGCTTCAAACGCCTGCTCGACTCGCTCGATGCTGACCTCGTGCATTTTTGCATGCCCCAGCAGCCAGTACTGTACGCAGGCAAAAAAGTCACCACCTTCCATGACTTAACCCTCCTCCGCGTCTACAACTCCGACAAGAACTACTTCATCTTCAAAGCGAAACAATTTGTTGGGCGCTGGGTATTCAAGAAGGTCGCGAATGACAGCACCGAAGTCATCGTACCAACCGAATTCACCAAGCAAGACCTACTCGACTTCACCCCACTCCCCGCCGACAAAATTACCGTCACCTATGAAGCTGCTGAGGTCGTACGTTCAAAAGTCAAGAGATATGACGTACCCTTCAAGCAGTTCATCATCAACGTCGGCAACCATAGCGACTACAAAAACATTGTTCGCCTCGCCGAAGCGCACCAAAAGTCACTCGAGACACATCCCGATCTCGGCCTCGTCTTCGCCTGCCGCCCGAATGATGCTGTCGAGGCCAATCGCGAGCTCTTCAAGAAACGCGGCTACAAAAACATCCACTTCGCTCTCAACACATCTAATCAAGAACGTGACTACCTCTACACCAAGGCCCTCGCCTACATCACCCCGTCACTCACCGAAGGCTTTGGTCTCGGTGCACTTGAAGCTATGGGATACGGCGTTCCTGTTCTCTCAAGTACCGCCACCTGCCTCCCGGAAGTCTACGCAGACGCCGCTCTCTATTTCGACCCCCTCGATATCGATGAGATGTCCGACGCCATCAATCGCGTCGCAGCCAGCAAAGAACTCCGCGATGATCTCATCAAACGCGGCCTGAAGCGTCATAAATTCTTCTCGTGGGAAAAGATGGCTCGCGAAACACTCGCGGTGTACGAAAAAGCGCTTAGCAGCTCAAAGTAGCCATAACCATTTGACTGCGTAGCTACTCAGATGTACCCTATACAGTTGTCAACAGAGGAGATGTTATGGAATTAAACCCCGCTACAGGAGAACTTATACTCGCTGGCCCGCATGAAATTGGCGCAGGTCTATTTTGCTTAGGTGCATTAGAGCAGTATCACGGACACCTGCCAAGATCACAGGCAAAAACTGCGCAATCAGCCGAGAGAAAACTCATGGCCGCTCAGCAACAAGCGCGCCAACAGGGCAACGACATACGCGTGCTCTTTACCCCAGAAGAAACAAAGCTCATCAACGAGGGCGCCGAGAATGGCAGCTTTAGTCCCCTGCACAGACAACGATTCAATATCTTACCAGGATATACGAAAGATGCGGTCGACGAGATACGCGCACAGGCCGATGCCATAACACAACAATAGCCACTTTACACTCAACGCAAATTATTGCACACATATCCCTATTATGCTTAGATAGTATCATCAATAGCATAAACGGAGTCACACATGGACAGCCAGACACCTCAGCAGCCAGTTACTCAGCCCCAGCAACCGATGAATCAACCTCAGCAGCAGCCTGTCCAGGTTGGTGGCCAGAAACAACTCGTCACAGCAGAGTTACTCGCAGCATTTCTTGGCGCGTTCGGTATTCATGACTTTTATCTTGGGCGTAAAGTCAGAGGTTCGATCCGACTCATTATCGGTGCTATCGGTCTTCTGCTTGCTATCCAGGACTACAGGAACACCGGCATTGTGTTCCTTGCGATGGTCCTATGGGCAATCGATGACTTTAACCGCATCTACACCAAACGAGTTGACGCAAAAGGAGTTGCGCTTGCAGCAGATGCGTCTCAGCTCAAAACAGCAAAAGCACTCCGCTATACAGTATTCACGGCACTCATCCTGTTCGTCATCTTCGTTATACTTAAGCTGTTCTAATACAGTATACGACCAACAAAAAACGACCCCACGCGGAGTCGTTTTTTGTATGGCGGAGAGGGGGGGATTCGAACCCCCGATACGTTGCCGCATACACGATTTCGAGTCGTGCGCCTTCAACCACTCGGCCACCTCTCCATGGTCGCCGTGTTTCTCACATTATAACAGATACACGGTGTATACTACGTGCATGGAAGATTCTATTTTTACCAAGATTATCAAAGGTGAAATTCCCTGCGAAAAAGTCTACGAAGACGAACAGACGATTGCCTTTCTCGATATTCGTCCAGTTACAGCAGGGCACACTCTTGTCGCACCCAAGAACCAAGTACAGTTCATTTGGGACCTAGATGATGTCACCTACACGGCCGTTATGCACACCGCAAAACGTGTGGCTCAGCGGCTTCGCGAGGTCACGGGCGCGCCATACATCGGAGAGACGATCGTCGGCACGGATGTTCCGCATGCGCACGTGCACGTGATTGCGTTTGAGCGTAGTGAACAATTGAAAGATGCATTTAACGCCGACCGCCCAGTCACTGACTCTTTGGAGCTAGCCATGATGGCAGAAAAACTTCGCATCTAAATGATCACGATTCTCGCTATCGGCAAAAAGCATGAGGACTGGATTTCACTCGGCCTAGAACGCTATACGAAGCGCCTTCACGCGCCGTGGGATGTCAAATGGATCCTCTTGCCACATTCGAGCCTGCAAGGCGACCAAGCGCGTCAGGAAGAGTCCCAGAGGCTACTTGAGCGCATAGATCCCCGGAGCTATACCGTTCTTCTCGACGAAACCGGCAAACTCCTCAACTCACCCGCCCTCTCGCGACTCTGCGACGATAAGTTTTCTCATAGCCAATCCATCACAATCATTATCGGTGGCGCCTACGGCGTGACCCCTGAGGTGAGGGACGCGGCTAATCTTGTATGGTCACTCTCACCTCTCGTCTTTCCCCACCAGCTCGTCCGCCTTCTCCTCATCGAGCAACTCTACCGCGCCCAAGAAATTGCCAGTGGTGGCAGTTACCATCACGTATAGTTTGACCTATACTTGACAATTCATAAATCTTGTGCTAATATGGTGTTACAAATTATCCAAAATACACACCATGAAAAAACTGTTCAACATCCTCGCCGTCGCCCTTAGCCTCTTCACCGCTACCGGTGTATTTGTCCACGATGCGCGCATCGACAAAGTGACCGGCTACAGCATGGAGCCTCTGTACAAAAAATCGGCAAGCTACAGTGCCGATTCGGCACTGATCGCCGAGCAACACGTACACCCTGAACATTCCCAGCGCACACTCAATGGGTTTTCGTATCAGTCCCCGTCGATCCAACCCCGTGAAAACAAGTCCAAGCGCTATTTGATGCAAAATGCCGAGCCGAAAGGCCGTCACGCGTTCGATAATTACAATCTGCCGATCGTGGCATAGTCTGACACTATCCCGAAATTAGCTGCGTGCCGAGACGGCGAGACCGTCTCTTCGATGGCATTCTGCCTTTCCGGCAGAGGTCGATCAAGACAAAAGCACTTAGCGGTCGACCGCATGACAACGAAGAGGTGGGAACGTCGTTCTCGCAATATCAAGGGCCTAACGCAATACTTCGAGTTCGTGCTCGAGACGTTCGGCGTGCTCTTTTTCGGCGGCCAGCTTGTCGCGAGATTCAGCCACCAAGTGCTCTGGTGCTTTGTCGATATAGCTCTTGTTCTCGAGACGGGCTTCGAGGGCTTTGATGCTCTTGTGAACTTCAGCAAGACGACGCTCGAGGTTTGCCTGGTGTTCGTACAATGTCTCTTCGCTGATATCGAGCCAAACGTCACGACCGCTTGATGCCAAGCGAAGTCCCTTGCCCTGGTCGACATGCTTGACCGCATCTACGGAGCGGACGAGGTGGCGCAGCAGGCCTTCGTTGTCTTCGATCAGCGCGTCATCCATGTACAGGAGCGTATACTTGTCGTTACCCGGCAGTTCCGCCGTCACGAAGCGGGCTTCGGTGACGAGGTTTTTGAAGCGTGAAAATTCAGTTGCAGCAATTTCGTCGTAGGTCTCATCAACAGGCCAAGTGGTGCTGATAAGATTGTCGGTTGCGTCATCGTGCCAGCCGAGGCTCTGCCAGATTGTCTCTGTTACAAACGGTGCGAACGGATGTGCAAGTTTGAGGCTCGTGTCGAGCACCCACGCCAGCATCTCGGTGTTCTTTTCAACCTTGCTCACCTCGAGATACCAGTCAGCGACATCGTCCCAGATAGCGTGATACATCGTATCGCTGGCCTCAGAGAAGCGGAATTGCTCGAGCTGCGTATCGATTGCAGCGCGTGCTTCGTTGAGCTGGCGCACAATCCAGTGATCAGCGAGTGACTTCGGCATTGGTTTGGTAACTTCTGGCTGACCACCAATCAAGTCCTCGGCAAAGCGCGATACGTTCCAGAGCTTATTACAGAAATTACGTCCCGCAATCACAGCACCGCGGTTAAACGCTTGGTTTTGCGACGGACTGCGACCAGAGATAATGCCCATACGGAGAGCATCCGAGCCAAACTCGCTCACCATCTCCATCGGGTTGATGACATTCCCCTTCGACTTGCTCATCTTCTGATTGTGCTCATCATTGACCATGCCGTGGAAGTACACGGTTTTGAACGGAATCTCGCCAGTACGATAGACGCTCAGCATGATCATGCGACTCACCCACTGGCGCAAGAGGTCACCTCCCGTTTCCATGACATCTGTCGGGAAGAAGCGACTCAGCTCACCCTTGCTCAAGTAGTCGGTGACGACATACGGCCACTGACCCGAGCTAAACCAGGTGTCGAAGGTATCTTCCTCTCGCTTATATGTTGTACCATCGACATCGATTGTTTCTTGGTCGACGCGCGTGTCGAAAATCCAATCTTTTGGATCATCGACGTTCACAAATGCAGGAATCGGGATACCCCAAGGAATCTGACGAGAGATATTCCAGTCACGGATCTGACCGAGATACGCGATAATTTCGTTCACTTTTTGTGATGGATAAAAGTCGATGGCATGTTCTTTGAGCTTTACAATAGCCTCTTTCGCAAGTGGCTCGAGCTTGAGGAACCACTGGTCTTTCATTAGTGGCTCGATGATCGTGCCACACTTGTAGCAATGTCCGACGGAGTGTTCAATATCCTCGCTGCCGCGCAGGTCTTCACTCGCCTGGAGAGAAGCGACGACTTTTTTGCGCGCCTCGAGTACTGTCAGTCCCATGAACGCAGCGGGAACATTCGTCATCTTACCTTGCTCGTCGATAATATTGATCACATTGAGCTGATGGCGCTGGGCAATCTCGAAGTCATTCGGGTCATGTGCGGGCGTCACCTTGACGGCGCCGGTACCAAACGACATATCAACGTGCTCATCAGCCACAATTTCGATTTCACGATTGGTGATCGGAAGCTGGACGCGCGTTCCGACGAGATCCTTGTAGCGCTCGTCATCAGGGTGTACGGCAATGGCCGTGTCGCCGAGCATCGTTTCTGGACGAGTGGTTGCGACGACGATTTCGCCACGCTTGTCGAGCAATGGATAGGCAATATTCCAGAGTTTGCTCTTCTCGTTTTTGTGTTCGACTTCAATATCGGCGAAGCTGGTCTGGTGAGTCGTGCAGTAGTTCACAATACGTTCGCCACGATAGACGAGGCCATCATCCCAGAGAGACTTGAATGTGTCGTAGACGGTATCAATCACTTTTTCGTCGAGCGTGAAGACAAGATCGTCCCAACTACAGCTAATGCCGAGCGCACGAAGCTGTAATTCCATGTCGCCGCGACGTGCATCGACAAAATCCCATACCTGGCTATAAAGCTGTTCACGTGTGAAGTCGAAGCGACTGCTGCCAGATTCGTGCAAACGGCGTTCATAGACAACCCAAGTTTCGAAGCCAGCGTGGTCAGCACCGGGGATGAATGCTACATCCCTTCCCTGCATACGTCGCCAGCGCGCGAGGATATCCTTGAGGTTCATATCCAGCGCGTGTCCGATATGGAGGTTGCCGTTCGCGTTTGGTGGCGGCATCACCATCGAATATGGATCGCCCTTACCTGATGGCTGGAAGGCACCAGACTGTTCCCACATTGCGTAGATAGTAGGTTCAAATTCATTGGGGGTATATTGCTTTGCGAGTTTCATGCTAATTCGATGGCCCTTTCACGTGAAGCTAACGGGTGATATTTCAACTGAGGTCATTATACCAAAAAACAGGGGCAATTGGTAACCCATCATAAAGTTGCCGTTCACCCCGTAATTTCGTACAATGATACGCAATGGAGCTACGAAAAATTAGTGAGGCTGAATTCTCAGCATTCGTCAACGATCAACCGGTCGTCTCGTTTCTACAGTCAGAGCACATCGCCGCGCGTCGAGCCAACGACGGGTGGCAGTCTATCGTGCTCGGTTTATTTGATGGCACATCCCTACTCGGTGCCACGCGCGTATATAGCAAAGCACTTGCCTTTGGGTTCAAGAAATTTGAGATCCTACAGGGGCCAGTGATTGATTTTTCACGTGAAAGTGCTGTGGTAGAATTTCTAAAACAGCTCAAAGACTACGTTCGCAGCAATCATGGCGTACAGCTCGAAGTCACCCCTAACCTTCTCAGAATCCATCGTGACAACGATGGCAAAGAGATTAGTGGCAGCTACGATTCGAGTTCCTTCGAAGCAGAATTCCAGACAGCCGGATACGCAAAACTCCCCTACTCTGTCAGCGATAATCGTGCCGATATATTCCGCTGGGTCTTTGCGAAGGATATGACAGGCATCGATTCGATCGAAGCGCTCGAGAAGACATTCAGTTCATCAACCAAGCGTTCGGTGAAACGCGCCGAAAAGAGTGGCATCGTCATCAGGGAAATTCCAAAAGAGCAGGTGACAATCTTTCACGATATTATCGAAAAGACAGGGGAACGCTGGGACTTCACAGCGCGATCAATCGATTACTACGTAGCACTGCTCGATTCGTTTGGGGCAGAGAATAGCCGTGTATTTGTCGCCGAAATTTCACCCGAAAACTACCGTGTATACGTCCAGGATTTGATCGACAAACAGCAGAAAATTATCGATGAAACAAGCGACGATGGCGTCAAAGAGAAGGCGAGTACAGACAAGGCGCACTACCAAGAGGTAATCGATGCTGTCAAAGACGCAACCGAGCCAATCATCCTTGCCGGGACCGTCGTTCTTCGCTACGGCAACGAAGTCACCCACCTGTTCAGTGGATCATACAAAGAGCACTCATTCCTCCGCGCCACCTCACTCCTACGCGCACATGCACTTCGCTACGCGCTCGAATCAGGCGTTACGCGCTTCAACTTCTATGGCACGAAAGGCAATCACACCGGCCACCCGAAAGAAGAGGGGATATTCCAATTCAAGCGCGGCTTCGGCGGCAATGTCGAGGAACAACTTGGCGTCTTCGTCTACACACCGCGACCACTCGTGAACGTCGCTCTGAAAATAGCCGCACGAATCAAACGAGTACTGCGATGAAAATTCAGCAAATAACAGAGGTAGATAAGTGGAACGAAGCGGCTCAATCGCTCGGTGCGCATCCTCTGCAGCTCTGGGGCTGGGGAGAGGTCAAAACGACACACGGATGGCGCGCTGAGCGCTACCTCGTCATAGACGACAACCAGCCGATAGGCGGCACACAGGTACTGTACAAAGTGTTGCCTACGCCATTCGGGGAATTCGCCTACATACCTCGTGGGCCATTTGGCTCTGAGGCAGCCAAGCATTATCTTTTCGAACACTTACCAAAACTCCTCAAGCAGCGGCACAATCTACTCGCCCTATCGGTGGAGCAGGGGAATGAATCAGCTCCAGACGCAAAAGGCTGGAAACGCACACCGAATACTATCTTGATGAACGACACACTCGTACTTGATCTGTCGAAATCCGATGACGACCTCCTGGCCGATATGAAAAAGAAAACTCGCCAGTATATCCGCAAGTCAGCATCTGCCTGTGAAATCCGCGAGACATCATCGAAAGACGAGATCAACACCTGTCTTGAGGTGTACAAAGATACCGCACGCCGCGCCAACTTCGCACTGCACGACGACGAGTACTACCACACTGTGAGCGAGAAGCTCGGTGGCGCATCCGTTATCTACGGTGCGTATGCCGGTGATACACTCTTGTCATTTTTGTGGCTCGCCGTCAGTGACAGCACGGCATTCGAGCTCTATGGAGGCGTCACGGCAGACGGCCAAGAAGCGCGCGTCAACTATGCACTGAAATGGCACGCCATCCGTGAAATGCAATCACGTGGCGTCAAAGAATACGACCTCAATGGCCTCCTCGAAGGTGGAGTTACAAATTTCAAACAAGGATTCGCGTCGCACGAAACCCACTATGCTGGCACCTACGATTATCCGCTTTCACCTCTGTATATCATCTGGACCAAGGCGCTTCCGGCGGCAAAAGCTATTTATCGCAAGCTACGCGCTCGCTAAGCCCAGGCTGTTTTCGACATACTGATGCTCGGGATAACCTCGAGAGAGTAGGGGTCATCCGCAGCGTGACCTTGAGCGTAGTAGTACCCAAGCGTCGCAATCATGGCGGCGTTGTCAGTACAGAGACTCATCGGCGCATACTGAATATCGATAGGGAGACGACGAGATAATTCAGCGCGAAGGGGAGGGCTCGCTGCCACACCACCAGCAATCACAACTGACGCTGGTGCATAATCGATAAATGCCTTTTCAGCTTTGTCGACAAGCGTCTCGATTGCTACACGCGTGAAACTTGCAGCAAAATCATGCTTCTGTTTATCGCTGAGAAGCCCTGAGAGCTCGTGTGAAGGAAATCTGAAGTCTTTGCCCACTTCACGCTGTACGGCGCGTAGAACGGCTGTTTTGAGGCCCGAGAAGCTATAGTCGTACGGGTTCTGCATGCGAGACTTCGGAAAATCATAGGCATAGGCATCACCATCCTTCGCTGCACGCTCGACAGCAGGGCCGCCAGGGTAGGGGTAGCCGAGAATCTTGGCCACCTTATCGAACGCTTCGCCGACGGCATCGTCTTGTGTCTGCCCGAGGAGTTCGTAATCACCGTGGCCACGAAAGAGCACCAGTTGGGTGTGTCCCCCGCTGACGATGAGGGCCAGCATCGGAAACTGCGGCTGACGAGATGGCAGAGTAAGTGGTGTCGCCGTAGCGCCGTCTTGCTGCTCGGTCACGAAGTTTGCGTACACATGCGCCTCGACATGATGAATGCCATAGAGCGGCTTTTTGTGCACGACCGCAAGAGTGCGAGCGGCGAGTGTGCCAACAAGAAGGGAACCGATGAGTCCCGGTGCATTTGTCACTGCGATTGCGTCGATATCAGCCCAGGCACACTTGGCATCTTCGAGAGCCTTATCAACCACCGGTGTGATCGCCTCGATGTGACTTCGTGCGGCAATTTCAGGAATTACGCCGCCATACTCGGCGTGAATATCTATCTGACTCTGAACGACGTTACTATAGAGCCGCGTCCCATCCTCAACAACAGAGGCACTTGTCTCGTCACAACTCGATTCGATTCCCAAAATTTTCATACGTGTCTAGTATACCATCTGCAAATCGGTGTAAAATAGAGGTAATGAAACAGAGTTTTTTGGGGAAAGCACGAGCAAAGAAAGCCGCACTGCGGTACAACCATCCTTCACGCAGCGTGAAGCTACTACTGGTCGTCGGCGAATACGGGGCCCGCACCACCGCACTCTACCTCTCGGGTATCGTGCGTGAGTCTGATCAATCTGTCGCCGTCTTTACGGATAGCGTGAGCTCGGTCAACGGCGAGTCATACCTTGAACGCTATGACGCGAGTGCTGATGCCATCCAGCGTGCCATCTCTCGCAGCCGCAAAACCGCAGATACAGTCATCATGGCGGTCACGCCAGCGTTCATTCGCAGTGCCGTACTTGAGACACTCCAGATTGAAATGGTCGTCGTAACATCACAGTGCGAACTGGCCGATGAAGTACTCGCGTACCCAACCAACTACCTCGTCGTTCCCGAAGGCATGCCAACCGAAACCTATGCGATCGCACCTCATCAAAAGATTAGCTTCGGCGACACCGAACTGGCTGAGGCCTACCTTCGCAACACCGTCCTCTACCGAAAGGGAACAGAAGCGGAAGTCACGATTGACCACCAGACGAACCTTACACTCAGCACCTACCTCCTGGGACGCGCAAACGCCTACAATATCACCGCTGCTGCTGCCGCTGGCTATCTGCTTGGGCTCGACGTCAGTCGTTTCGAAGAGGGAATCGCTCGACTCGAATATGTCCCGGGCAATCTCGAATCTATCGTTCTCGACACACCATACACGCTCTACGTTGACGGCGCCCCATCAGCATTGTCTGCAGATCTCGTGAGTGGATCACTCAAGCAACTCGCCAAACGACGCCTTTTGATTGCCTGCGACCAGAGTTTTTCAGATGATACGCTCGATCTGCTTTCGAGCCGCGCCGATCGTGTCACCGTTGCGGGTGGCCAAGAAGTTAACGGTCGCTATCATGCCGATGATGTCCATAACGCTATCGAGCAGACACTCCGCTCGGCCAAGAAGGACGATGTCGTTCTACTGCTTGGCCCAGCCTTTGTGACGCACACCGATTCAGGTCTATACGGAGAAGTTGCCGCCCGCGAGGTGCTCTCAGCATGAAGCGTGCACTCAAAAAGCTAATCCCAACCAGCCTATTTGAGGCAATTGAACCAACCGGACACCTCATCGAAGCCGTCATTGCGAGTGCGAGAAATGGCTTCCCAGCACGAGGTATGCATGTCATAGGTGTCACCGGCACCAACGGTAAGACCACGACCAGTTTCATGATCCACAAGATGCTGACCGAGGCAGGCTATAATGTTGCTCTCATGACAACAGTCGCTTACGGTATCCGTGATGAGATCACTCCCCAAATCGCCCACATGACTACCGTATCGGCACCACTCCTCAACCGTCGCTTGCGTGAGTTCAAAGACGCCGGCGCTGAATGGGTCGTCCTCGAAACCACGAGTCACGCACTCGCACAACACCGTGTCTGGGGCGTACCATACGAAATTGCCGTTATGACCAACGTCACACATGAACACCTCGACTACCACAAGACATTCGAGCGCTACCTCGATGCTAAGGCCGAGCTCTTCAGATTGAGCAACAAATTCGGCGGCTTCGGCGTCGTCAATGCAGAAGATCCAAATGCGGACGTCTTCACTGGCGCCATCAAGCACAGTGCTACCTACGGCATCGGCAAAGGTGACGTCCAGGCGCATAACGTCACCATGGCTGGCAACGGCAGCACCTACACTGCCGTTGTAGGTGAAGTCAGTTACGATATTCGCTGCAACATCCCAGGCGAATTCAATATCTCTAACAGTCTCGCAGCAGTTACCGTCGGCAAACATCTCGGCCTCACAAAAGAACAAATCGAGAAGGGAATCGCTAGCCTCGAGGGCGTTGAAGGCCGCATGGATACCATCGACGAGGGTCAGGATTTCAGCGTCATCATTGACTTTGCCCACACACCAGATAGCTTCGAACGTCTGCTTGGCGACCTTCGTAAGTCAACCAAAGGCAAACTCATCGCACTCTTCGGCTCCGCTGGCCGACGCGACGAGTCAAAGCGCTGGACACAAGGCGAGATTGCCGGTAAATACTGCGACGAGGTCGTGCTGACCGAAGAGGACGACCGCGACATCGACGGGCACCTTATCCTCAGTCAAATCGCTGAAGGCGCCGGGCGAAGCGGCAAGACCCGCGACAAAGACCTGTTCTTGATCCTCGATCGCCCAGAAGCTATCAAATTCGCCATGACCCGCGCCACAAGCCCTGACGATGTGGTTATCCTTCTCGGTAAAGGCCACGAAAAAACCATTGAGCGCGCCGACGGCGAGCACCCATGGAACGAAGCCGAAGAGGCGCGAACTGCCCTCAAAACCCCCAAGTAGTTTTGACTAAAACCTATTTTTCTATTATAATTATACTGAAGCCGTTGTCCGACGGTTATGTACCTACTCATGACCTAGGGAGGTCACGATGTTCGATGTCAGCCTCGAGCAACTACTCGCGTACGTGTTGATCGCCATCGTGATCTTCGCTCTACGCGAGAGCCGCATCCACAACGCCAGGCGGTGGTCGCTGTGGCAACTCAATGGAGTTCACGGCGCACCCGCCGAATGGCGACGGCGCGTCAATGCCTTCTGGTCTCTATTCTGGCCAGCGCTCGTCGTGTACGAGCTCCTCGCCATCGCCTGGATCGCGTTCCTCGCGATCTTGGCAGCCATCGGCGGCCAGCTACTGCTTGCGTTTCTCGCCAGCTACAACTGGCTGCGCGAGCGCAGAAAAGGCACGTAAAAACGGGTACGCCCCGGCGAGTCACACCCATCCGGGTAGCGAGACTCGCCGGGGCATTGTCATTTCTAGATAAGCGTCAGCGTCGTACAGCGTACCGAGCCACCACCTTTGGCAAGCTCCGGATTATTGAGGCGCGTTGTCGTCAGACCGTACGATTCGATCGCCGCAGCATACTCGGGAGCATCGTTCATGACAACATGTTCACCAGTACTGACGAGATTGCACGCAAGCCGATGCACCGCCTCATGTTCACTCACCTCGATCAAATCAAGGCCTTTGAGCGCGCGGATCTTCTCAACACTCTCGTCGGTCAATGCATCCGGGCAAAAGCCCACCAGACCATTTTCGACAATTTTATCACCATCGTAGACGGGCGCTTTGAGAATCGAGACAGCAAGATCGAGATCGTAGTAGAAACTGTCTGGCCACCCAGAGTAGGTATTGACGACAGGCTGGCCCGCCTCATCGAGCTGCGGCTTAGCACGAAGCTGCACGCGCTCGAGCCCGAACGTTTCCGCTACAAACTCCTGCGCCGCTTCATCGCTACGGTAGCCACTTCCACAAAACAGATAGTTTCCGCACGGCAAGCAGTCGCCTTGTCCGCTATATTTCTCGATAGTCGAAGGCAATTCGACCACCGTCTTGCCGAGATCTTCGAGCGCCTGTCGCGCATACGCTTCTTCGCCCTTGCGCGCATTCGGCAAGCGAGCCAATACCGCCGTATCGCCAAGTACAAGCGCCCAGTTTGCCGTAAATACGCCGTCCTGACAGTCGGCAGGCGGAGAAATGCGCGTCACAGCGACACCGGCACCCTCCAGTGCCTGCTGTATTGCACGGTGCTCACGCGCCGCTTCCTCGAGATCGATTGCGGATGACTGATCCATGAACGGGTTGATTGGCTGGTCGTCAGTAAAGTAGTCAACTCCTGACATAAGGACGGTTGTGTTGATCATTCTAGGGGCTATTATGGCACAAGAGTTTCGGCGAACTGAAATATTAGCACTCGCGCTTGACGAGTGCTAATTTTGTTTGCTAGACTAGAGGTACAACTGACCACATAGGAGGAAATAACGTGAGCTCACCTATCAAACCACTTGGCGACCGCGTCGTAGCCATCCGCGAAAAGGCAGTAGAAAAAACCGCCAGCGGACTCTACCTACCGGAACAAGCCAAAGAAAAACCAGTCACCGCAACCGTCACCGCCATCGGCTCCGATGTCAAAGACGTCAAAGTAGGCGACAAGATTCTGTACAAAGAATACTCAACCACCGAAGTAAAGCTCGGTGACGACGAACACCTCATCGTCAAAGAAGAAGATGTCCTGGGGGTCGTCGCATAATGTTGACCATCGCCGAGCAAACCGCACTTTTATTCATCAACGCAGCGAGTATCGTGATTCTGCTCTGGATTCTCGTACTCGTTCACCGCCAAAATGCGAAGTTTCATCAGCTCAAAAAAGATATGGAATTACTGACAAAAGCACGAGAAGAGGAGAAGAAATAGTATGGCAAAGAAAGTATTTTACGATGATGATGCCCGCGCTCGCGTTCTCGGGGGCGCCAAGGCACTCTACGACGCAGTCAAGGTGACCTACGGACCAAAAGGTCGCAATGTCGTGATCGCAAAAGCCTACGGCGGACCAACTGTTACTCATGACGGTGTTACTGTCGCCGAAGGAGTTGAGCTTCCAGAAAACGACGACGAGACGCTCGGCTACAAAGTTGGCGCCGAACTCATCAAATCTGCTGCGAGCAAGCTCAACAAGGTGGCCGGCGATGGCACAACCACTGTTACCGTCCTGACCTACAATATTCTCAAAGAAGCAAACCGCCTGATTGCCGCCGGTCACAACCCTATGGAGCTCAAGCGAGGCATCGAAGCTGCTGGTGCTGAAATCGTCAAAAACATCGACGCCCTGAGCGAATCAATCGAAGGCAAGACTGAGCGCGTCGCCGAAGTCGCCACTATCTCTGCTGGGGACCAGGCAATCGGCAAACTAATTGCCGATGTCATGGAAAAAGTCGGCAAGGACGGTGTCATCACTGTTGAAGCTGGCCAAAGCCTCGAGATGGAAGCCGAGGTCGTCGAAGGATTTAGCCTCGACAAGGGTTGGGCAAGTCCATTCTTCGTCACCGACACTGGCCGCCAAGAAGCCGTCTACGACAAACCATCTATCGTTATCACTGACAAAAAGATCTCGAGCGCCCAAGAATTCCTTCCACTCATCGAAAAACTTGCCCAAGCCGGCCGTAAAGACATCGTGCTCGTTGCCGACGAAGTCGACGGGGAAGCGCTCAGCATCCTCGTTCTCAACAAGCTCAAGGGTGTCCTCAACTCTGTCGTCGTCAAAGCCCCAAGCTTCGGCGACCGCCGTAAAGAGGTCATGGCCGACATGGCAACCCTCGTCGGAGCGCAGGTCATCTCTGAAGACCAAGGCCTGACATTTGAAAACGTCGGGCTCGAAGTCGTCGGTACTGCCCGCAAAGTCATCGTTGGCAAAGACGAGACTACTATCGTCGAAGGCGCTGGATCTGACGCGGACGTCAAAGCCCGTATCACGCAGATTCTTTCCCAGGCCGAAAACGACTCAAGCGAATACGACAAAGAGCAATTCGAAAAGCGCGCCGCAGCACTATCTGGCAAAGTTGCCGTCATCAAGGTCGGTGGAGCAACCGAGACCGAAATCGACGAGAAGAAATTCCGCGTCGATGACGCAGTCGCTGCAACCAAAGCGGCCCTCGCCGAAGGTATCGTCGCCGGTGGCGGCGTTACGCTCGTCAATCTCGCTTCCCAGATGATAATCGACGGCAACGACAGTGAGGCAGCTGGCCGCCAAGTCGTCCGTGATGCACTCAAGCAGCCGTTTCTACAGATCACCGCCAACGCCGGCCTCAACTCTGAGGCGCTCCTCGCACAAGTCGAAGCAGCCAAGCCTGGCCACGGCGTCAACGTCATGACCCCCGAAAAGGGCCTCATCGATGTCAAAAAAGCCGGCGTCATCGACCCAACTCGCGTCACCAAAGAGGCGGTTCAAAACGCCGTCAGTATTGCCAGCACCGCAGCAACCATGGGCGCGCTCGTTGTTGATATCCCAGAAAAGGAATCAGCAATGCCGCCAATGGGCGGTGGTATGCCCGGCATGATGTAGTCCTCGCTACGCCGCACTCAAGGAGCCGCCACGACGCGACTCCTTGTTTATTTTAGTAAAATATGCTATAATATATTCACGTACCTGGTAAATCGCTGGGACGAGTACCGGTTCTGTTCGTTGACGCGACAGAACAAGGAAGAAGGCAACATGTCCGCATCGGACATCAAATTCATGAAGACAGTCGCCGAAGTCATGGCGCTGCTGTCAAAGGAGGGCGTTACACTCAGCCATCTGCAGGCTGTCATCGACAACCCTGAGCGAAGGGCTGAGGTGGCCGTAGCTTTGGGCGCGACACCACCAAACTCCTTCCTCGAGATTGACCTAGAGATCTTGACAGATGAGCAACTGGTCCTCATCGTGAACGATATGGCTCGGGTCACACCCTGGCTTGGCAATGTCACACACGAGGAGGTCCGCATGGCCTTGCCCCGTCTCGGCAACATGCAACAGCAGCTCGTATGGAGGGTAGTTGGCATGCAAAAGACCCACGTAGCGGTTGCCGAAGAGATGAACATTGCCACGAACCGCGCCGGGCGAAATGTCGGGTACGCTCTCGCCGCTATGGCACACGAGATTCAGCGGCATCGTTCCCGCGCGTAGCCAGCGCCCAATCCCAGCGACCATCCGGTCGAAGTCGTCGGAAATTCCGGCGCCCCCTCGGGTTTCGACTCGGGGGGTTACTTCTTTTTGCATATATCCTTCGTAATTGACTTTGCGCTGTAAAATGCTATAATATATCGACCCTAACATCCGTTAGGCGTACATGCTCAGACAGGAGTGACGGATGCCAAGTAACCGCGCCAAGCAGAGGCTGTTGGGCTTTATCCTTTCTCGAGGGGGAAGGATAACCTCGGGCCGCAACGACTCGCTACTGAGGTGGGTCTTCGAGATCACGGCTCGTGAGCGGTACGCTCATGAGCGCATCACCGAGCTCGAGACTGTGTTCACGGCACTCGAATCGGACGGAGACCTCGTCCTCGAGCGCGACGATCGCGGCAAGCTCATCGCTGCACACGTGGCGGAGACTGCCAACTTCGAGCACGCGGACCTCGAAGCAAGTATGTTCGAGACATCCGAACAGCTTTGGGTATTTCTCACTATCCTGATGGCGAGAAACACCAAACTGCGCCAGCAGCTTGCTGCGAGCGGCGTCGATGAGGCACTTGCGATGGCGGCAGAGGCAGAGCACCAGCGCGACGCTGCCCTCCGAGAGCTCAACGAGCTTCGAGGTGCACTCACGAACATGCCAGGCCCAGCACCCGAGGAGCAAGAATCCTCGTTGTGCGAACGGCTTGCAGCGACTGAGGCCGCGCGTGCTACCGCAGTGTCGCGTTTCGAAAACCTCCAGCAGATGTTCGAGGAGGCGAAGGTAGGATGGGCGAAGGAGAAGAGCGAGCTCCGCGACAAACTTTCCAAGCAGGGAAGTCGGGTCGCGGAGTTGGTGCGAAACCTCGAAGCGTATCGGGGAATTCACAGGATTGCGCTTACCGTAGCCACTGCGCTCGATGATGCAGGTCTCCCGATTCCACTAGAGGTGGCACGAGAGTTGGCGATTTTGGAGCCTCTGCTCCCAGAGCGACGCTAAAACAGCGGACAAAAAGTCGCCGGAAATCCCGGCGCCCCCTCGAGTTTCGGCTCGGGGGGCTATTTCATTTTGCACGAAAATACGCCACACCTTCGGTGGCGTATTTTTGAGTGTACTGCCGTCTATTTGTTCTGGCTAAGGAAGTCGATTTCCTTAATCACATCGAGAAGCGCCTGTGCGCGCTTGCTCTCGTCAGTGATTGCCATTGCTGCTTCGTGAGCCGGAGCGATGAGGTCCTTATCATCAGTTGAGCGAAGGAGGAGTAGGTAGATGTCAAACTTTTCGTCAGCATCGACATTGAGCTTGTCGACGAGTGGGCGCAGTTCGCCGAGGGCTTGCTGCTTGACGGCCTCGAGACCACCATCGGCTACAGGGGATGGAGCAACCGGCGCAGGTGGAGGCGTTGGCGCAGCTGGCGCTTCAACCTCAGGAGTTTCAGGGGCTTGAGCAGCATTGTCAACGGTGGGCATAGGTACCGCAGGAGTTGGCACCGCTGGTGCGTCTTGCGCCGCAGCTTCGTCATTGACGCTATTTGCATCATTGCTAATTCCAGCAAGAACCTTTGCGAGCTCCTGATCGTCGCTAATAGGTTGCTTCTGGTCTGTTGGTTCGATATTCATGCCCACCTCATATCATCGTAGTGTTTACGCTTACTTACTGCGTATTGTATCATAGAGACAAATAGCGAGACAAGAACGAAAGGGCACTATGCTTGATGATATCAATGTACTGAAACAGCGCGATCCGAATGGTTCGCTCGATTTTGCAACGCATATTGCTGCGTCTGCTGGCTGGCAACCGACTATCGCTGACGGCGAGTTCGAACAACGACCGATCACCTCTGTTATCATGGCAGGCATGGGTGGATCTGCACTCGCGAGCGATATCGCTGCACACATACTTGCCCGCGAGACACCCGTCTCATTTGAAGTTGTTCGCGGCTACGATATTCCCGCCTATGCCGGCATGAACACACTCATCGTCGTCGACAGCCATTCCGGTAATACAGAGGAGACGCTCAGTTGCTACGCCCAGGCGCGCGACCGCGGCTGTCAAATTGGCGTTATGGCAACAGGCGGTAAGCTCCTAGAGGTGGCACAAGCGGACAGCGTTGCGCACATCACACTGCCCGCAGGTGGGCAGCCGCGCATGGCAACCATCATGCACCTTGCAGGCGTCTTCCATCTTCTCGAACACTTCGGTGTCATCAGCAAAAAATACCGCCGCGAAATGGTAGAATCTGTAGAATGGCTCACCGCCGAAGCCGCACCGTGGTACCGCGAAATTCCAACGCATCGCAACTACGCAAAGCAATTTGCCTTAGAAATTGTTGGCAAAACACCCGTGTTCTACGGTGGACCACTGACCGCGCCATTTGCCTACAAGCTCAAGATTAGCTGGAACGAAAATGCCAAAAACACTGCGTTTTGGAATCAATACCCAGAGTTCAATCACAATGAGTTCATCGGCTGGAGTTCACACCCTGTAGACAAGCCATTCTCTGTCATCGACCTCATTAGCGACCTTGAATTACCACGCATCACTGAGCGCATGCGTCTGAGCGACAGACTCCTCAGCGGCAAACGACCAAAAGCTATGGAGCTACACCTACAAGGCGACAGCCTCATCCGCCAAGCACTCTGGATCTGCGTATTTGCCGACTTCGCTAGCATCTACACCGCGATCCTCAACAAAGTCGACCCTCAGCCAGTCGAGCTCGTCGAAAAGCTCAAAAAAGAACTCAGCTAACCGCCTATAACGCAAGGTTTCGAAACGGGGCGCACCGAAGGTATCTGCAGCCCTGTTATTTCCTGAAGAATATCAAGAAATAACAGGCGCGAAGCCGCCTGAGGTGTGCCTCTTTTCGTGACCGGGATGAAGCTTTTACCTATACTGCCTGAGGCTCTCGATAGGATCTTTTCGTGCTGCACGAATTGCCGGGTAGAGACCAAATATACCACCCACAACCACCGACACGCCGAGCGATGCAGTGATGATTTGCCACGTGAAGACTGGGGCGAAGTAGAGTCCGAGTGCAATCGTGAAGGCAAACACGACTCCCATAACTACGCCAAGAATACCACCTATCAAACTGAGCAGAAGTGATTCGATCAGGAATTGAGCCACAATCGTCAGATTGCTTGCCCCGACGCTCTTACGAATGCCGACTTCGCGCGTACGCTCCGCTACGCCAACAAGCATGATGTTCATGATACCGATACCTCCCACGAGCAGAGAAATAGCTGCGATTGCCGCCATCACAATGGCTACCCAATGAAAGGTATTGCTCGTGATAGAGGTCACGTCTGTACCGTGCAAAATCTGGAAATCTTGTTCACCATGCCGTTTCTCGAGCAGCGCCGTTGCTTCAGCGACGGCCTTGTTTAGGGTGTCTGTCGACTCAGCACGAATATTGATTTGCTGAATCTGCGAACGTCCTTGATTGAATAACTCACCCTTATCAAAATCGATCAGGATTGCGTGGTCAAAGTCGACGTTGTTGTAATTGACCGGGTTACTTAGCTTCTCGAGAACACCGATAACGGTGAAGCGCTGCTCGTGCGTCGTAAACTGCTGCCCGATAGGGTTATCGGTGCCAAAAAGATCGACTGCGATCTGCGCACCAACGACAGCGAGATTGGCCGATGACGTGTCATCGAAGAATTGCCCCTGGTCGAGTGGGAGGTTAGTCGTGTCAGCAAGTTTCGACGTGGTTGCAACCATTGTCGCCACCAGTGATTCCGACTTGGTCTGGAGTGTACCTTCGATCGTCATAATAGGCGCGACCGATAGGGAACTATCAAGGCGCTCGATAGCTGTGACATCACCTCGTGTCAGACTGCTCGTGCCAAACTGCTGCGCGACGACAGGGCTCGTTAGGCCATTTGACGGAGTAAACCCGGGACGAACCACGGCAACATCACCACCAATCTGCTGTATTTGTCGGTCGATAGCCGATGTCACGCCAGCGGCAAGCGCCAAAATCGTCGTCACGCTCGCGATGCCAATCGCCACTCCAATCGTCGTGAGGAGTGTTCGTCCACGATTCATACGGAGCGAATGGACTGCTGTCTCGAGATAATCACTGAATAGCGTTCTCATGACTTCTTCTCCTTTGCTGTCTTCTTGCTTCGCTTCTTTTTGGTCGCTTTTTTGGGCGCCAGCTCGCCCGATGCGGTTGTCTTTTTTGGTGTCCGCAACACAATCGTTTGCTCCTCGGAAACAGCAGCAACACGAATTTTCTTGTCGCTCGCCACGCGTCCATCGAGCATATTGATAACCCGACTGGCATAGCTTGTCAGGTTCGGGTTGTGTGTCACCATCAAAATCGTATTGCCACGGCGATGCAATTCTGCAAGTTCTTCCATGATGACATGGCTTGAGCGACTATCGAGATTACCCGTCGGTTCATCAGCAAGAATAAGGGAAGGCTTGTTTACTAATGCGCGGGCAATCGCCACACGTTGCATTTGACCACCAGACAATTGATGCGGCAAGTAGTATTCACGCTCAGACAAGTGAAAGGTCTTGAGCGTTGCACTCGCTGCCTCGAGACGCTTGATATGGCGCATGCCGTGGTAGGTGAGGGGAAGGGCGACGTTTTCGATGACCGTCATACGATCAATCAAGTTAAAATTCTGAAAGACTATGCCGATTTGCTCCGAACGAATCCGCGCACGTCGCCCACCAGAAAATCGCTCCACGTCGTCGCCGTCAAGGTGGTATTCGCCATCATCGGCGCGATCGAGGAGGCCGAGAACATTGAGCAAGGTCGTTTTACCGCAGCCAGACGGACCCATAATTGCGACAAATTCACCCGCATCAATCCTGAGGTCGACGCCGTCAAGTGCACGATGCTCAGCGTCGCCAATCCCGTATTTTTTGACGAGACCATTCAGTTCAATGACAGGTTTTTTGGCAGGCATTATCTCCTATTATGGTCACACTCACGCGCCAGAGCAACCATAACTGTGAAGTATTTTTTACAGATAGCGAAAGCCTGTGGTGATACGGTACAATGAGGGTATACGGAGAGGTGGCCGAGTGGTTGAAGGCGCACGCTTGGAAAGCGTGTGTGCCAGCAATGGTACCGCAGGTTCAAATCCTGTTCTCTCCGCCATATAAAATCCCGCGCAGCAGTCGCGGGCTTACTCTTTTAGATCAGAATAGAAAGAACGGCGACAAGGGCGATCGCCGCCCAGATGATATTGAGCAGCGCCGGCTGAGTTGCGCGTTTCGAGAGGGAAATACCGGCGAGCCCGGCCGCACCCGTCAGATTGAGCAGTTGATACACGATACCATCAGATTGAATCGCCTGAAAACTCACGAGGCCATAGGCCAGCAGAATCGCAGCCATCCCATACCAGCCAGCTACTTCGAGAAGTGTTTTCTTTGTCATACTACGTATGGTAACAGACTACTGGGCTTTAGTCGTAGCCTGATTCAAAATCATAGTGCGCGTACGAACAAGTTGCTCATACGTCTTCATCATTTCATCAACAACCTGGTTTGCTGCAGCGACATCCAACTCACCGTTTTCATCCAAGAAAACACGCTCGATATTGTGCGGACCCGCAGGTAGAACAGCACGTCCCTGCAGAAGACCGTAGTGTTGCAAGCCGATGATCTGCTGCCAAGGTGTCCATGTATCATGCGACTCCATGACAACCGGGCCATCAGTACCCTCTAGCAGCGGCAGTGTCGCCTGAATGGCCTCATCGGTGTTAGCTCGATCAGGTGCAGTACCATCTCGACGCTTGCGTTTAGGATTGACAGGGGCTTCGACTGCGCGAACCGTTATCGTGCGACCGCCGAGCTCGATAGTGGCTTCACGCAATTTTGCTTTGACATCGTCAGAGTAGGGGACATCCTGTTCGATGACACCACCAAACGTCGCACCTGTCAGCTGTTCGACTGCTCGAATCATTGCGTCAAACTCAGTATCACCAGCTTCGAATGGCTCTTTCATCTTGGTTTTTTCGGCATCACCCACGGGACGGATACCGGTGGCAAGAATGATCGTATCGGTTCGAATCGCACCCGATTCGATATTTCGCAGTGCATCGCGAACGCGCTTCACATTCGACATACCGGCAGCGCCGTTAATCACCACAGCAGCCGCCTCTTCATCAAGAGGCTCAAAATCACTATCCGTAATACCGATTTCTTGGTCGAGCGGATCAGTCGCCACACCAGGCTGCAAGCCGATGAATCCGAGCGCCTGAGCAGCCTCCATGATTTTCAATCGGTAGAGATGGTTACGACGCTCAAGGTCAGCTTCTACATCTGTCACATTAAAGTCGTGCTTAAGATTACTGTAGTCACGAACTTGTGCACCATTACGAGCATTGGCATCACGGAGCCCGAGATCATCTCGCACAAGCCCTGCGTCGTAGGTGGGGTCACTGTAGAGCTGGTCATGTACCGGTAGGGTATCGGAAAACTGCGTTTCGCCAACCGCGTACAGTTCATGCCTTGCCTCGAGTACGCCTTGCATCAGGGGAGCCATTAGCGCCAATTTTGCCTCAACCAACTCAAGCGGAAGTAAGCCTTTGCGATCAAGCGACGAGAGCGTATCGCGCTGCGGTTTTGGCTCAAAATTCATGGGTATACATTAGCATTTTTGACTGGTTTTGTCAATCTAGAGCCTCGACACGATATCGTATCCGCAACAAACCAAAAAGAAAAGACCACCTTTGGTGATCTTATCTTTTTGGTACACCCGACACGATTCGAACGTGTGACCTCTTGCTCCGCAAGCAAACGCTCTATCCAGCTGAGCTACGGGTGCACATGGTTGATTTGTAAATACTTGAATGTACCGTCGCAGTAGCTGGATAGAGCGTCACGCTATTACTTTCGAATACCGCTTCGCGCTATGCGCAGTCTGAGCTACGGGTGCGTACTTTCGTATTGACTCGATTGAGTGTACCACAAACAGGGGTGCAGTGCAAGGATTAGATGCGAAGACGACGCAAGAGTCGATCAATTGGGTCAAGACGAATTTCATGCATCGGCAGGCGTGCCGCCATCATATCGACAACGACTTCTCCGACTTCTTCCGGGAAATATACCGTTACACCAGGCTGAAATCGCTTGCGTGGTACGAGTAAAATAGAGTTTTCGTCATCGTCATGCACGAGACCAAACTCTTTGAACGTGTCAAAGCTGTAAAGTTTATCGTTTGCATGAAGACCTTTGCGACTCAACGTATAGTCGATGATAGCGGGAGGACGGCGGACATAAATCACCAGCGCCGCGGCCATAACAGGCACGAGAATCGCGAACGTCCATGATCGAATCAAAAAGATCGCCACGGCGACAAACGCCAAGATGACAAGCGCAAAAATGATATACCAGAGACCATTCTTTTCGCGATGAACATGCTCGGCTGCCTGCCAACGAACCAGCTCCTCTTCGCCCTCTTGTGCTGGGCTCGTCGCGTCGTCGTCGCTCGCTTCAACATACTGGTCGGCATCATCCGTTAGAGGCTGAGAATCGGTCTGCTCCGTCAAAGCAGCATCAGAAACCGCAGGGGCCGCTGGCTGTTGCCAATCGTCGGTCGATTCGACCGGCTTCACCTCTGGGGTAGTGTCTGTTGGCTGTTGCTGTTGCGGCTGCATACTCACAGTATAGCATGAGGGGGTTGGAATTAAAGAGACAGCACAATGTCACGAAGAAAAACTCAATAGTGTATCATGGTGAAAACGTGCCACGACAGAGATATACTGATAGAATAACCGTATGAACAATAAGCGTATATCAGTTCCATCTATAGTCAGCTTCGCACTTGGTGCATGTGTATTTCTCATGACTATCACACCTCCGCTTTGGTTCGTACTTAGTCCATTAGTGTTTTACGTTCCCGCAGTAATTAGCCTTATGTTCGGAATTGTCGGTATTGTCATCGCCACAAATGATAGTCGCTCGGACATGCTCATAAGTATCGTTGCTCTCGTATTTCCTATACTATCTCTGTTTGTATTGTTTTATACCCGGCCACTCAGCGGAGCACCCACCTCAAACGAGAGCTCAAGCTCTTATCAAGCTCCTGTTGCACCAATCGATAGGACATATGACATTCTTGCAAATGAAGTGTCTGTAGGGTTTGGAGTCTTCACTACGAGCACAGACGAGCTTGGAGAAACGTCGTACAGTCTCCCTGTCACCATCACGAATAAACTCACTGTGAGAAAAGCATACTCTATGGAAATAATAGCCACCGGATCAGATAATCGTCGTATTGCAACCGATTATGTAGATGTGGACGATCTTGCCCCAGGTCAAGCGAAAACCATTGCAACGTTCCAGGACATCTACGCCTCGAAGACAAGCGCGATGGAAACTGCAACTTTTGCGATTGCACATATATCTGAACTGTAGACGGGGTAGCAAAATTCTGGCGGAGGAGGGGAGATATCTGCGAGCATCTTCTGCTCACTCGTTTTGCCAAAAGCGAGCTTTCGCAAAACTTCATATCGCTACACCGAACATCCCGCCAAATTGCTTCGCAATTTACGCGGGAGTTCAAATCTCCCTAGGCAAGAAAATATCCCAGACATATATGCCTGGGATATTTTCTTGGCGGAGGAGGGGAGATTCGAACTCCCGCTGCAGGTCTCCCCACACTAACGATTTAGCAAACCGTCCCCTTCAGCCACTTGGGTACTCCTCCGTGTGTGATTTTTTGAACAGCTTTCGCGGCTCTGGCTCGAGTCAGTATAGCATAGTTCACCTCGATAGAAAACACCCTCGGACTAGACATTTTTGCCAAAATATGCAATAATCGAACCATAAACAAGGAGCATACACTATGAAGAAAATGATATCAGCAGTTCTCAGCCTCGCCGTCATCGCTACGACGTCTCTTTATTTTGCTCCTGCGACTCATGCCCTTGATGGTGTCCAGAATGGCGCAAACGCAGCACGTGGCACCGATCAACCGATTGATCTTTTCGGCGCCAACGGCACCTTTTCACTGATTACAAACGTACTCCTCTTCATCATCGGTGCGATTGCAGTCATCATGATCGTCATCGGTGGCATGCGCTATGTGATCTCTGGAGGTGATTCAAACCAGATCACCGCTGCCAAAAACACGATTCTCTACGCCATCATCGGTATCATCGTTGCGATTCTCGCATATGCCGCAGTCAACTTCGTTATCAGTAGCTTTGCTCCTGGCTCAACTGGTACGAACGTCTAGGGTTTTTCGAGTAAGACAAACGTCTCATCAGAGGATGGCATGACCTGCCATCCTTTTTCTATAAGCGCAGTTGATAGATCTTCGTCGCGGTACCAAAGGACACAGCGCACATCATATCGCGCAAATTCTACATCACGAATCGTCGCATCGTCGCTCACGGATAGATACGTGTCCATATATTTCACACCGTCTTCATTCGTCCAGCTCGGCATACGTCCATCGATATAGACCGGCACGTCAGGGAGTTGCCAGATCATGTACCCACCAAAGTTGTAGTGATTGAACACGCGCCCAGGACATGGGTGTTCAGCCAAATAAGCGACTTGCTCCGGTGCATACGGCGCAGCAGGCGTTGGCGGTAGGGATACGTAGCGTCCTACGGAGTACACAAGCCCCCCGACAAGCACCGAGGCAAGTAGCGTGAGACCGATACGGATGCCTCGTTCCCGCCACAGTGGCGCAAACGAGAACGTGTACGGAAGTTTCAGCTTCGACAATTCATACAGAGAAAACACGATGAAGAGAGGGATATGCCGACCACTCATCAGGCTCATCGCAAACAAAAGAACATCGAGGTGCAACAGCCGCTTCCATTTGAACCCAGCGAACAAAATGAGTGCGCCCCAGAACCCAGCGTACGTACCAAAGAGCGCATCGACTTGCCACGGTTGCCATTCGCTGACTTGCAAATGAAGGGACGAGTCGGTCATCGTGCGAATAATCTCTTCGTACATGTGCCAGCCGTACGGATTAATGAACGTCACGGCCACGGCAGCGAGCAGAGCCGCCCAACGCAGCGGACGCTTCCAATGCAGGCGCAGCGTCTCAAGCCCAATATAGGCGAAGCCGAGCACAAACGATCCATGCATATTTGCCCAGACGAGCATCAATCCGATCATAAGCCAGTACCAACGACGTAGGCGCACGATCAATATCAGGAGCGCAGAAAATAATACCGACACTGTGATGGCTCGAACACCCGCGTAGGGAAGGGCGATGACCGCCGCCAGTACGAGCGCAGAACGATATTTGAGCTTCCAGCCGGCAATCATGAACGCCGCCGTCCACGCCAGTGCGTGGAGAGCCGCCACAAGCCAATAGCCCACTTGATAGACATAGCTCGTCAATACATCTGTCAGCCATTCATGATCGATCCACGGAAACGATCTCGCCGTATAGGTGAAAATGTCATGCTCCGGAATACCGCTTGCTCGGATATACTCTCCGGCCGCAAGGTGCCAGCCAAAATCCGGATCATACAGAAAAAACCCGCGCACAAAAAATAGCGTAAAAACGATAGCTAGTACCGCCCACCTTGGCGGACGGATGATCCAAAGTAACGCTTGGTCTCGCCAATTCGCGAGGTGAACTTTCATAGTGACTACTATAACGGGAGATGGGGTGTAGGTACAGACGTTCATGCTATACTCAGCAGCCACACCCCCGATATTGACTTTTTCACATTTTTGATGTATAGTAAATGAATAAATTGCTGCTATGCACGAAAACAAAAACCGCCAACACACAGAAGCAAACTATCGCCAAAAGATAGACACGGCGCTCGCGATACCGCTTGATGCCAAGACTATCGATAGCTACGCTGATGCTGCGATCGACAACGTGGCAGCAATCCTGAACAGTGCAGTAGAGGGGTATGCGCACCAACCAACCATACACCTCGGCGAGGAGGCATCACAGCGAGAACGCGAAGATGCTGCTCTGTCATATTTTGGAATTGAAAATGTCGACTACATTATCGAGCATATCGTCAAAAAAGCCGACCAACTTCACGAGCTAGACAGCTTCATCACTCAGATACCTCACATAGATACCGTCATCACCCCACCAGATACGGATGAGCAGTACGTAATTCGCCCAGGCAACGAGAAGCCATTCACGCGTGCCGAAGTACTGCCAAAACTAAAAACACTCCTCTTCATAGCAGAGAATGAGTTTGACATTGATATCCACGAGCCAGACCAGCTTCGGATATCACTCGGTCAAACGCCCGAAAATAGTGTCCGCGAACACGGCTACTACACCGTTAAGTTTCCATCGATACATCGCACCGTTCTTGTCTGTGACGAAGCAAAAAATATGACGTTCGTACTCGACTCGTCGATACTAGATGACGCAAAAATCAACATCGATGCACTTAGCTCGATGACGAAGCAGTCGCTGAAAGAGTACATCGCACAGAACCCATCCAGTGGTCGATCCATACCGTACACCGCGAACTACTCGACAGATATTCGACACGCACTTCATGACTTGTCGACCGAAACGCCAGAAACGAGCGAGGCGACCAATTATCTTGTGCCGCCAGCGCCCGAACATATACTTAGCGTAAAGAAGATTGCAGCAAAAGTTGCCGTCTCGGAACCCGTAGTGCGTAAAGCCATTCACGAACTTGGGATTGCCGACAGCGGAGACTATCGATTCGGTCCGTACACTACCAAGGGCTACGACGAAGGCATCATCGACAGAATAGACGCATATTTAGAACAAAATGGCTATCAGACAGCACACCCCCCCGAAGGTTCATTGAGCATCAACAAAATTAGCAGCATACTAGGCATCGATTATTACACCGCTTCAAATGCAGCTGCCGAGCTTGGCCTGCAGGGTCTAGGCAGCCATCGATTTGGAACCAGGATTGCCAAGGCATACAGCGAAGAGGATATGGAGAAAATACGCGACCACCTCAAGGCCGAGTGGCATCTAGACGAGCCCATACCAGAAGGGTATATGACTATCGTGGGGATTTACAGTGCGTTGAATGCAGGCAGGCGTGCTGTCGAGAGTCAAATTAGCACCCTAGGGATCCGCCCCGCAGGAACATACATTATTGGATCAAAAAAGGCCGATGTATACAGCGACACAGACATCGCAAAGATTGCCAGAGGGCTCAAGGATTCTGGGTACGCCACCGAAGTCGCACCAGACGGATATTTAAGCGCCAGGGGTATTGCAAAAAAGTTCGGAGTAGCAAACAGTTCTATCCAAAAAATCCTATCAGATAACCCTAGTATACAAACATCTGGTTTGTATCGGTTTGGCCCACAATCTACCGATGCCTATGATACTGAAAATGTTGAAGCGGTTCGGAAAATACTTGATGCTCAAGGGTTCTTTTCGGGACCTGCGCCTGAAGGGTGTTCGTCAATAAGTCAAATTGCGACGCAGCAAAATCTCTCGATCCATCATATTGCAAAAACGGTGGAGACGCTCGGTGTTAAACCAGTTGGCAGGTTCCGTTTTGGACATCGAATCGCAGATGCCTACCCCCCGGAATCAGTACAACAGATCGTCGACCATGCCACTCAAGCGAGTGCTTCGAGAAAGAGGTCAATCGGCGAAGCCGCGACCAGTCCCTACGCGTAAGGCTCCTCAGCTGCATAACAGGGAGGCGAGATTCAATTTTGGCCATCGGGCAAAAATAATAAGACGACCGATATAGGTCGTCTTATTATTTTTGGCGGAGAGGGCGAGATTCGAACTCGCGGTGAGTTGCCCCACGACGGTTTTCAAGACCGTTACCTTAAACCACTCGGTCACCTCTCCGTATATTGATTGTGAATTGTACCCACTGAGTACCGTGTGAAAACCGTCCGAATTGACGTCTTCGTCATCAATTCCACGCCGGTTTGGTCGCTCCTGGCGACGCTTCGCCCAAGACCGTTACCTTAAACCACTCGGTCACCTCTCCATAATTAGTGAAGATACCAGGGGAGATTATACCAAACTTACGGACGTACGTCGATAGGCTGACGAGAGGTGACTGCCACCCAGATATCACCAGCTCCTGCGTCCGCCAGAAGAGATGCGACTGCGCCGACGGTAAACCCAGTTGTATACACATCATCGACGAGAATATACGTAGTGTCCGCGGAGACAGGCCCAGAAAGCTCGTACGACTCAGCAGCCTGGCGCTTTCGCTGCGTCCGCGACGCACCGTGCTGCACGTGTTGGACTTTTCGCGCGACGAGGTGCTGCAATGACACACGTCGTCGCCGTGCAAGTTCGGCCGCTATCTTTTCAGCGTGACCATACCCTCGCTGACGTATGTGGCGAGCGATTGTCGGGATGGGCACGATGATTGAACGTTCAGGAAGGTGGGGGAGAATCGCATCGAGAAGTTCAGCTTGGGCCCTACAGCCCGAGCGACTGGACCCGAACTTGCTCACAGACACCAGCGCGTCGAGCACACCCGTATGTTCACCGACATACCAAGCATGTGAATAGGGCAATCTACACCGCGTACATCCACCCGACAACTGCCGTGGCAGCAAACAGGACGGACAGGCATCGGAGAACTCTGAAACGATGTCGTCTTTACAACTTTCGCACAAAATGGCGCCAATTGCTCCGCAAGAGCAACAGTAGTCGGGCAAAATGAGCTCTAGAGGACCGTGTGGCATTGTTATTTTTACGTATACCCCTCTCGCGCGCTTGCGTATCTTTACAATAGTAGTTATAATCTCAAGTAGACTAGACGTCAAACTAGAGCCTAGAAAAGTGGAGGATATCATGGCCCGTAAACAAAATGACGATTTGCTTATCGAGGACGAGCTGGCAGCAGCATTTCTCGATGACGACACGACTACTCCGGTTGACGAACCGGTTGCCCAAGCTCCCGTACAGGAACAAGTGCAAGAAGACTGGCAAGACGAGCAGGATGATTTTCCTGGCCAGCTCGCTGTGGATGTATATGAAACCGACGAACAACTCGTCATCAAAGCCCGCACCGCAGGCGTCAACAAGGAAGACCTTGATGTCAGCATTTCTGACGGCATCCTGTCTATTAGCGGCACCCTCAGTAGCGGCGACGACTCAGACGCAACCAACTGGCACGTTCAGGAATGTTACTGGGGCGAATTCAACCGCACCTTGGCACTTCCTGTTGCTGTTCGCGAAGAAGAAGTTGGCGCTGTCCTCAAAGACGGTGTCCTGACAATCACCTTCAATAAGGTCAAGCAAGAGCAGGCAAAGAAGATTACTATCCAGTAGTCGATCAGCGTTACTCGAAATACTCCGCACTTGCGGAGTATTTTTTATGTTGCATTATTTTTGCTCGCTATACAAAGATACCCCGCAAACGCGGGGTATCTATATTTCCAGAAGGGAAGTGTTATGCAGCGAAACTTGTGATAACGAAGTTGACAGCTGCGTATGCAAGGATAGCAACAATGATACCGATGATGGCATAGAGAATCGTGTTCTTCGCAGCAGTTACGGCGTTTGAGTCACCGCCAGATACAGTGTAGCGAATACCACCGATAACGAGCATGACGACAGCAACGGCACCGATGACAAAGAGGAGCACGTTAACAACTGTCTGGAAGACACCGCCTTCGCCGGTCAAGTTACTTGCCTGGCCGTTACCCCTGGCAGCATTGACTGAGTCACTAAGGCCTGGTACTACAGCAAACGAATCAGCTGGCAAGACAGAGCCAACGACGAGCGCAGCTACAGGCAAGGCAGCGATAAGGCCGATAAGTTTTTTGCTAAATTTCATTGATGCTATCCCTTCTTAATTTAGTAGCGTCTTTATCTATTATTTATACCAGATAACGGATTGGGCGTAAAGCCCCTAGGCAAAGATCATGATGACGAACTGGACTATCGCATAGGCGAATATTGCAACAGCGAGTCCGATGACCGCATACATGATCGTGTCTTTGGCTGCCTTGATTTGACCTGGCTCGCCATTTGACGTCGTATAACGAATGCCGCCGACAATAATCATGATCACCGACACGCTACCGATCAAATACAATAAAGTATTGATGATGTTCCGGATCAAGCTTGTTGCATCATCGGTATTCGCAGCCTTACATACCTGTGCGTCAGGGTTAGCCGCGCAATCATCGAACACATTGATGGCACCGACTGGCGCAACCAACAGGGTAGAACCGAGCCCTACGAGGGTTAATAGATATCCTAATCGTTTCAGCATATAGACTCCTTATCCTACGCTTCCTAATACAAATTGAGTGATAATGTATGCCATCAGTACTACGATGAGCCCAACAACGGCGCCCAGTATGCCCTTACGTGCACGCTGAACCATCTGCGCATCCCCACGAGACGTCACAAAGAAGAAGCCTGCGATGACGATGACGAGCACCGCGACGATTGCCGCCCATATATATGCCGCATTCAAGATTGCAGCCAGTGCGCTCTGATCAGCGCCAACCTGTTGGATGTTCACATTAGTACCGCCTATCTTCGATGTCGTACTCGTAGCAGTGAAGATCGATGAGACAAGCGTGACTGTCGCAACAGAAAAGATCGATATAATCAATCCCACCAAGGAATTGGTGATGGTCTTTTTTGCCGACGTCATGAGATTTGAATCACCAGCACTTGTAATGTACTGATAGCCACCCACGATCAACATAACAAGAGCCGCATACCCAACGAGCTGCAGGATAATCTCGATAACGTTCATGACGATACGAGTTACGTATCCTTCGATACCGATTTGCGTATTTGGGTCGGTGACTTTACTCGCAATATCCTTCAGCTCACAGTTCGTCCCCGGTTTTGTCAGGCCCTTGTACCATGCAGGAAATGTGAGAAGCGTATCGCCACAAGTAGGACCTGTTGCATACGTGCTTGTCGCTGGCTGCGCGATAGCTACCAGACCAGAGAGGCTGCCAATTATGGCAAGTGACAGTACGAATCGTTTGAATGTACGAATCATTAGTTGAACACCCCTCCTGGGACCAGCCACTGTATGGCCGCCCACATCAATGCGTACGCAACAATACCGATTGCCGCATTTCGAATCATCTCCTTTGCCTTCTTCGTCTGCCCCTCATCTGATTGGGCGGTAGTGTAGAGGAATGCTGCATAGGCAATCATTGCTACAGCAGCAAGACCGACCGCTCCACTCAATATGTTGACGATATAGATCACGAGTAACCACGTACTGCTTGATTCAAGGTCCCCAGCATCAGACCCATCACATATACTCTGGGGGAGGACAGTACAGGTAATTCCAGCAGCGTACGTAGGCGTTGATACTACCAGCGCCCCGCCAAGTAGTACGGTCAGTACCCCCGATGAGACGATTATTTGTTTTATTAGATTCATAGCCCTAGCATAAGCGAGTGTTTGGTTTTATGCAACACCCCTGGCAGGTAGTCAAAAATACTCTTACCCCGTATAGACGTAAGCATTGACTTTTTGGGCCTAAAGTGGTAGAATCAATAGGTAATGTGGGTTATGCGCAAACTACGCGCGCCGAGGGTACACGTTCGGCGCCTTATTTTTTTGACGGTCATCAGCGTATTTATGGCCGCTCTTACCTCAGTCGTTTCGTTCTCGAATACGGCTTTTGCTGCTGATGCCGAATGGAGTGGTGTGACGCTTAGCTACGATGGCAACACCTACGCGGCCACCACGGCTGCACCTGATCGCCCCGGCGAGCCGAACGAATACCAATGGATAAGTAGCCTTTCTTCGCCAGCGACGGCAAATGTTCTCTATTTTGCTGATGACATTGATCCGACAGATGCAACCACCGCAACTTTTATCAGTTATACATTTACAGCTCCGGGAAGTAACTATTCGTCACCATCAAGCCCAGTGACCGTTACTGTGACTCGCGATCTCACTGCAACTGCCGCGAGCGGCACCACAGACTGTGGCGTTGGTGCTATTGGTTGGATTGTTTGTCCAGTGTCAAACTGGATCGCCGACGGCGTTGACTGGATCTATGACACTATCTCAAACTTCTTTGATGTACAAACGATCACCCAGTCGGGGAACGGTATATATGAGCTTTGGCAACTCGTCAGAACCATTGCAAACGTTGTCTTCATCATCGTATTCCTCATCATCATATTCTCTCAGATAACCGGCGCAGGCTACTCCAACTACAGCATCAAAGATATGATACCGCGCCTTATTATCGGAGCAATTCTTGTCAACGTCTCGTTCTGGATCTGCGCACTTGCCGTAGATACATCAAATGTACTCGGCCATTCGATTCAAGCCGTTTTCGATAATGTACGGCAAAATTACGTCACAACCGTAGATATAGACTGGACAGCCGCGACAGGTGCCGTGCTCGGTGGACTCGGCATTGCAGGTGTTACCGGGTTTGCCGCAGCAACAGCAGGAAGCAGCATAAGCCTGTCTTTTATCCTCATCTCCGTCTTGATACCTGCAGCCCTGTCTGTGCTTGCCGCGTTCATCGTACTTGCAGCTCGCCAAGCGATTATCGTTGTGCTCACAGCGATATCGCCACTCGCATTTGTTGCTTTCGTGCTCCCGAACACGCGAAACCTTTTCGATAAGTGGCGCAGCCTCTTCACCAACATGCTCATCATCTTTCCAGCATTCGCACTTCTATTTGGTGCATCACAAATTGCCGGAGCAGCGATCATCAAGACGGCCGAGAATGCCGCAGATGAACTTCAACTCGTCTTCGTTTTGATCGGTCTCGCTGTGCAGGTGATTCCACTCGCACTCACGCCACTGCTATCGCGACTCAGCTCAGGCCTCCTGAGCCAGGTTTCTGGTATGGTCAATAACCGTCAAAAGGGCCTGGCCGACCGCGCACGCAACTGGGCGCAAGACAACGCCGATATGCATAAAGCACGCAAACTTGGCAATATCGCCAACGACGTACAACGTCGACGCGAGGGCTTGCAAGTTAGTCCGCTACGCGCTCGTGGTATCGGGCGCCTCGGGTACAATATGGACCAATCAAAGCGCACCAGGGAAGCCTACAAGCATCAAAGCGAAGAACTTCTGTCAGCTCAACACGAGGAGCGCTGGAATAACCGTATCGCCAATCCTCGAGAGGCCGGTGCCGTCCGTTCACGTCTCGGTATGACAACGCTCGACCAGCGCACCGCAACCCAGCACGACATGGCCCACCACGTTAAAAAGCAGGCCGAGACCCGCAAAGCGGATCATGAGGCACATGCCGACCAACACTGGAACGAGTACCTTGATGGCGCTGCAGGCGCTGAATACAGGCAACTTCGCCACAACACTCATGTCACCAAAGGTATCTCAAAGGTATATGACGATGATATGACCAATGCCGATGAGCTAGCACTCAAGGCATTCGTGAACAATACGGCCGCTCACCGTACACGCGCCGTTCGTGCATCCGTCACTGCCAACCAAGCAAAGGCGCATCAAGACAGTATCGACGCGACAGTGCAAGAAACATGGAACTTGCAACAAGAGGGAGACGTAAATCTCCGCGCCATGCGTCGTGAGACTGCGCTAACCCAAAAGCGTGCCGAGGTAGTAGAGAAGTCTATGGCTGCTGATGATCAGCGCGTATACGAAACGCTCGCAAACTCCGATCCAGGATATGCCCAAGTCCGTCAACGACGCGTTCAGACAGTCGTCGATAGCAAGATGGGCGAGTTCCAGGGTAGTCAAATCGAAACCGAAGGTGCTCGCGCCTACGCGGCACTGTTCGAGGACGGCCAAGCCGGTTCACGTGCCCTTCGTCAGCAGAATGTTCAGATGGAACAGATGAAGAAAGAAACCGCCACGATAGAGGCAACCCTCCAGAAGCGCGCTGATGCACACTGGGAGCGCGTATCTCAATCTGACGCAAACGTACAAACACTTCGTGTGCGACAGACCGACGCCGAGGAGTCTGCACGCAGGTCTGCTGCCGAATGGAACAGCCTAGTTGAACGCGTCCGCGACCAAGGTGCCGCCGCAGACGGATTTGTTGGCACCACCCAAGACGGCAACTCACTTCAGGCGAACTTCAACGCCGCAACCGGCGCAGAACAGAACCTCGAAAACCTCAAGTCAGTTACCCAAAGCCACGCAAAGCAACGCTTCGCCGAAACAGAAGCCGGACGTCGCTCTGCCTTGCGCGCACAAGCGGCCAAAGATTCGCTCGAGAGCGTTCAAGCCGATGAAGCTGCTCGCGCCCAAGAACTCCGCACCAACAGGGATATTGAAAACCTCACAGGCGAGGACCTCGCTATCGCAACAGAGATGCGCAATGCCGATATCGTTAAGCGCGCCCAAGATCGCCGCAAAGCGAATGCACTTGGTCAAACTGATGCAGAGTACGCAAGTGAAGTGGCAAGTGACACAGGGTACATACCTGGCACAACCGAGCGCATAGCCACCATCGCCGGCGGTATAGACAATTACGGCGAGGCACGTGCTATCGCGAGCGCCACCCAAGTAGAAGTCGACCAGTTCAACAAGAATGTCGCAACAGAAAAGTCTACGATGACCGGCATGCCCGACAGGTCCGACGACCCGAACAGAGAAACCTGGATGAGCATCGTTCAAGACGACAGTCAGTCTGATGAACGTCGCGCTGCTGCTGCTGGCAAGATTATGCAGGGTGGAGCGATGGGTACTATCCAAGCCCTTTACAACTATGCAATTAGCGACCCTAACCTCAGCGAGCGCTCACGTAAGAATATTGAGATGCAGATGGGTGGCGATATCGGCCGAGTGCCATTTGGTATGGGCGCGGGTGCCCGTGCAGCTATGGCGAGTGGTGCGATGGACGCCGATACGGCATTCGCCGGGTTTAATGCAGAACAACGCGCAGCAATCGTAATAGCCATGCAGAACCCAGACGCCGTAAGCCAGCAAAACATTGGCCAGCTCACACACTATGATGCAATGCTGGGCAACCGCCTCAAGGAAAAAATCTCCGCAGAAGCACTGGTCGGTCTCGACCCAGATGATCGCACCCGCATCACCGAACTCTTCAGTGACATCCAACATGACGGCGGCCTCGTACTCCCAGCGGAAGCACGTGCGAATATCATTGATGCAATCCGCGGTGCAGCCTCGAACGAAAACCTTCGCAAGACCGTACCGCCAGATGCCAAGCGCAGCTACAACACGATCCTTGCAGCGCTTGGTGAGACACCTCTCACCCGTGAAGACTGGGCATAACCACCACTTCATATCAGACCATAGGTTCGTCGTATCGACATCTTGTGATATAGCTATTGCTTTTTTTAGCGATATGGTGTATAATACTTTTCAAAGCATAAGAATCAGTAATATGCTGTGCGTACAAACGCAGATGAAAGGACACTGTTCATGGCTCAATCACGCAAGAATAAATTTGAACTTCCTAGCAAAGCCAAGGAGACTAGTGCTAAGGTAGCCGCTACATTAGCAGGTGTTGCACTCCTCGCGGGCTGTGGACCGAGCAGTGAGACATCTGCATCACCAACTCCGAGCGCGACAGAAATAACGCAAACGATCGAGTCGCCAACTCCCGTAGAGACACCGACAGCCGAAGCTACAAGTTCACCAGAGCAGACAGCGACTCCTGAATGGCAAGAAGCACAGGATACTTTGATTAATAGTCTTGAGGCTATGAGCTATGACGACTTCATAGCCACAACAACCCCCGAAGAAAGAGCTGTGTGGTGTGCATATACCAACCGCGATGCAGAACTAGAATTTGGAGAGTACTGGGCAACAGCAACGGGCAACCCTCTCGATGCAATAGTATACGGATCCGTAGACGACACCCCTGAAGAAAAGGTTGCTGTCATGCAAAATATGTCCAGGAGCGCTTTTATACTACATTTCTACCCAGAAGATGGGGGGAATAGCACGTTCTTTGACATGGAAACGTCTAGGAAGGTTGCTGGGTGCACTTATTTTGAGTCAGACGTAGAAAAGTGGCAGGGATTTGACGAGGGCGTCGTGAACGTCCTAACAGAACACGGCCTCAGTGAAGCGCCAATGCTTGGTCGAACAGGTAGTTTTCCGATGCTTGATGTTGTTAGCTTCGAGTCGGAATACGTAGGCAACGACGGACGTACCCGACAGGCAATTCGCATACAAAATCCACTGAACGGCAACCAGGCCACTCGAACATATGTGACGATTAACTATTCGTACAATGGCGAACCCCGCATCACCTACATGCAAGACTTCACTGACTAGCGTCGACTCATAGGGGGTTCGTATAACACCCAAAAAACAGCCTTACGTAATTGTGGGCTGTTTTTAAAACTATTCAGACATATCCATTCTATATCATTTATGCTTTAATGGTCTGTAGATATGGTCGGCAAGTTAAAGCGTGTATTTCTATTTGTAGCAGTAGCGGCGGTCGTGAGCTCAAATTTCTCACTCCTTATTAGTGATACAGCCAACGCCTCGGCGTTCGATGACGCGGGTTACCAGCAGAAAGTTCTAATGTATAGCACCGCAAAAGGTGTGTACGACTGTTTCACCTTTGGGGCTGACCTGAAGAGTGGTATCAACGACCTAAAGAACGGTGCACTATTTGATGGAGGCTTCACATACAGAACACATATTAACCTATCTAAATACACATCCATCGAGAATGATGCGGGCCTAAGCAAGGATTTTGGTTGTCAAGACAACGAAAACAGATTAGCAAAGCTGTTTTTTCAAACGTTTGGGATAGATGATACTATTGACTTTTTGTGCCAAATTGGATACCGCGCCAGCGGAGACACCGATCTATGCGCCACTGGCGGCGCAGGCTCCGGTAATCTCGTGACCGATAGCAAAGAGCAGACCGCCAATAAGCTTTCAAGCTACATCAATGAGAATTTTGGACTGAATGTCGGGGGTGGGGTAGTTGATAGTGGATTCTATGCCCAATATACACTCGACACTCTTTTAAGCCCTGACGCCTGCGGCCTGTCTCGAGTGACAAATGTTGGCAATACTTCCGAGGATTATGTATACCAGACAAACGCATCCGGGCAATCAGTGACGTATGTCGGTGCCGAGGCGAAGAACCATAGTGTAAAACTTGTCAAGGAAGACGACTACGGCGTTAGTAGCACAGTGGATAGCCGCACCTGCGAGCAACTCTTCCAAACATACACGTCAAATCTCGAATACTCAGTAGCCACTACAAACCGTGACGCAGAAGAGTGGTGCAGTGCGCAGTACATAGATTCCAGCCTAAAGAACGCATGCGAGGCTGGATACCTCGGTATAGACTGTAGCACTACGTATGTCGCGTCATCTGGAACAACCACCCCATACTATGACCCAAACACCGGAACGACTACTACGGGCTGGACTGAAGAGCAGGCAGCCACAAGACGCGCCGCCTGCGAAGCCGGCTCAACACAAGCGCCGGAGACATACGATCAGCAAAGCCTCGATATCAGCAGTGATGTAGTGACCTGCGCCATAGAGTCAATTGGCTGGATTATATGCCCAGTCATCACCACTCTCGGCAAAGTGGCAGACTCGGCCTTCGGTCAGGTCGAAACAATGATGACTGTCGATACGAACACACTCTTCGAGCCCAACGGGACCGCATATGGTGCCTGGAGTAACATGCGCAGCATTGCAAATGTATTATTCATCGCTGCCTTTCTCGTAATCATATACTCCCAGATCACTGGAGCGGGCCTTTCAAATTACGGTATCAAAAAGATGATTCCGCGTTTGGCAATCGCTGCAATACTCATCAACCTGTCGTGGTATATCAGCGTAGCTGCTATAGAGATATCAAATGTCATTGGGTCAAGTATGATGTCCACCATAGCCGGCACACAAAGCAACGAAATACCCGCACCCGCCCTACAGAGCGACTGGCAAACTGGCAATATTGGCACCGGATTTGTCGGCTGGGCGGCCGCGGCAGCCGTCGTCGGAGCGGCTGCGTTCTTTTTCACCGGAACAGTGCTCGCCGCACTCCTGTATGTCGTGTTTGCGGTACTCACCGTTGTACTCCTACTGGGCTTAAGGGAAGCGCTACTCCTGCTCGTCGTGGTCTTGTCTCCACTGGCGTTCGCCGCTAATCTTCTGCCGAATACTGAAAACTTGTTCAAGAAATGGTGGGACCTATTCAAAGTACTTCTACTGGCCTTTCCGATTGTCGGGTTGATGTATGGACTCGGAAAGTTAGCTGCGGGTGTACTATTCAAGACCGGCGAGTGGCAGACTCAGATCTTCGGTATGGTCGCTATGTTCGCCTGGATTTTTGTCCTCAAAAAAGTACTTGAGTCGGCAACCTCTATCGGAGGCTTGAGTGGACTGGTAGGCAAGGTAACGGGCGGAGCGCATGGTCAAGCCGGAAAATATGCCGCCGGATCAGCTCTTGCCAAGGCGGGTCAATATCGACAAGCACAAGCTACAAAGAATCGCGGTCTCATACAATCAGGCGCATACAAAGGCAAGAACCCGCTTGGTCGTGCAGCATCAGCAATCAATAAACGCATCAACAATAGCCGCCTGAGTGGTGGGTTTGGCACGCAAATGGCTGCGGCAGGTGTTCAGGCAGCACAACAGCAAACAGCAGCAGCAGTAGCCACCCAGCAGGCAGCTATGCAGGGTCTTGGCGCCGACAAGCTATTAAGTGTAGCAAAAGATAAAAAATCTTCGAAAGAAACCCGTGCAGCCGCGTTTAAGCAACTTGCGGCCACCGGAGGAACCCAGCATGTCCAGGATGCCCTCGATTACATGATGAAAGAGGGCGCCAAAACGGGCAAAGATAGAGATGCCGATATCTCCGACATCCAACAGCTAGCAGCAGCAGACATCGCCGCACGCAAACCAGCCGGTCTCGGTAAACGAGCTGCTACTGACTTGGCTAATGGCACACTCAAGGGGCCAGGATACAACCATGCACTACGACAACGAATACGAGATGGTGCTATTGGCGCTGAAGATTTTGCCAAAATGGACCCCGACGACCACGCCCGACTCGCTCTCATGCAAGCTGGTGGAGCATTCGATGCAGAAGATACCAAGAAGCTACAGGCACTACACAATGACGTTATGACTAGCTCAAACTACGGGTATAGTCCACAGACGCAACACCTTGCCGAACAAACTGTCAACGGACCTGCAGGCGGGCCGGGTTCGGGAACGGCAGGCGTCACGAAGTTTGACGGTAGTAACCTTGAGCAAAGCATAACTCAATTGGATATACCTAAGCCCTAAAGCGTAGTACGATGGTGATATGGCAACCTACAAAGTAGCTCAAGATGTCGAAGCTGATGACAAACTGCTCGGACCGTTCGGGTTCCGTCAGTTTATTTACCTAATTATTGTCGCAATGGCAGGGTTCATTGCCTATGGTCTATGGCAGATTCTGCCTCCGCTTGCCATCATACCATCGCCAATCATCATCTTCTTCGGCGCACTTGCGCTGCCGCTTCGCAAAGACCAACCAATGGAAACATACCTGGCTGCGATGGTGTCGTTTTATCTCAAGCCACGCAAACGTCTCTGGAGCCCGGATGGTGTGGAGAATATCGTCGAAATCATCGCCCCAAAGACCGCCGAGGACAACCTCACAAAGAACTTCAACGGCAATGAAGCCGATCGTCGGTTGTCGTATCTGGCAGACCTAGCAGACAGTAGGGGATGGGCGATTCGACACGCTGCAGGCCCTACGGCCGGCACATCTATGCTTGGTGATGTCTACATCGAGGCACAAACCGCAGAAGATGTCCTCGAAGAACATGGTAATCTTGCTCAAAACATTGACTCCCTTATCGGCAGGGCAGATGCAGCGCGACGCCAAGAGCTCATAGAGAGTATGCGTCGTCCCCAACCGGCGCCGCAGCCACAGCAGCCGATCACACAGGTATCACCCGTCGCATACGCTACCCCAGCAGCATACGCACAGCCATTCCAGGCACCGTCGCCCCAAGCATATACGCCAGTGCTAGAGCCCGCCCCTCAACCACCCCAAGCACCATACATCCCACAGCAACCCGTGCAGCAATACCCAACACAAGCAGGTCCTGCGCCCGCACCAGACATAGATACATCAAACCTACAGTTCAATCCATATCCATCAATTCATCAGAGCGTCATCCAGCCGCTCGTTGCTCCTGCTCCTGCTCCTGCTCCTGCGGGGACGGTACCCGCAAATCCAACTGCCACACAACCGGCCGAACCAGTCGTACAGGCACCGGTTCAACCCGAGCCACTACCGGCACCGAAAACAGAGGAAAGCACTAGCGATACGAGTGTCACACCTGATATAATGAATCTTGCAAATAATTCACAGAACTTGTCGGTGGAGACAATCGCGCGTGAGGCAGATCGCCTCAAGGGAGATTCTGACGAAGTAGTTATCTCGCTACGGTAGTCAGCCGATAGGCTCAAAAAGGAGTGGGCGTGCCGCCAAACCAACAGTTACCGCCATCGATGGGCCAACAACCGATGCAGCCAGGTGTTTCTGGTACTGCAGTGCAGGCCGATGCCGAGCAGCAGAAAAAGGCACAGACTAACCAAACCACTACTCAAAAAAGCCTCCTCTTCTCCGAGCTACGCGACAGCATGATCATCATGGCAGACGGCTCATACCGTGCAGTTATCGCGTGTGAGTCAATCAACTTTGACCTTATGAGTAATCGCGAACGCGAAGGAGTTGAGTATAGCTACCAAAACTTCCTGAATTCACTCAACTTTCCGATTCAAATCCTCGTCCGCTCACAGCGAGTTGACATCACTCCGTATATCGAGAAGCTTCAGAATATTCGCCGCACACAGGACAATATGCTCCTCGGTGTACTTATGGATGATTACATTATGTTTATCGCTGATCTCGCAGAGCAGGCAAACATCATGGACAAAAGCTTTTATATCGTCGTGCCATACTCGGCCGGTGGCGAAGGTGGTAAGATCGTCGAGCAGGGCAAGGGCTTCTTCGGCAAGTTATTTGGCAGCACCGGCCCCGTCGTCACTAAGATCGACCAAGCAAGTTATGAAAAAGCAAAGACCGAGATCGGCAACCGCGTTAGTGTCGTCACGAGTGGTCTTTTTCAACTTGGCGTCCGGGCTGTTCAGCTCAAAACCAAAGAGCTTGGCGAACTCTATTACAATATGTATAATCCCGATACTGCCGTCAACCAGCCGCTCGGTGATTTTAGCCAGATAACGCCTATCTACATCAAAAAAGGGGAGAATGCCCCGGCCGTTGACCCATCACAAGGAGGAGTTGTCTAATGGCCAAAAAACCAGACCCTGTAGATATCGCTGCCGCTCAACGTGCTCGAGAGCAAGCAGAGGTTGAACAGGCATTCCTGCGCGGCATGAATACGCTGCGCGACACCATTGCTCCAAGCAGCCTCGAAATCAATGCTTCATATTTCCGCCTCGGCACCAAGTATGGACGCACGCTATACATCTATGGCTACCCGCGTGAGATCTACACTGGTTGGCTTTCTGGCCTTATCAATACCGACGAAGTACTCGATATTAGCATGTTCGTTTATCCAGTTGAGAGTGAAGTTGTTCTCAAGAACCTCCAGAAGAAAGTGACTCAGCTCAATGCAAGCATGGCGATCAACGCCGAGAAGGGACGCACTCGCGATCCGGGCCTCGAAGCAGCGCTGAATGACGCAGAGGAGCTTCGCGATCAACTACAGGTTGGAGCAGAGCGCTTCTTCCGTTTCGGCATATACGTCACACTGTATGCCGATAGTCTAGAAGAGATGGCATTTATCCAGAACAAGATCGAGACGATGTTTGGTCAACAGCTTGTCAAAACAAAAGTCGCCTCCAACCAGCAAGAGCAAGGGCTCAATAGTACTATCGCTCAAATGACCGACAAGCTCGAAATTCGCCGCAACATGAACACGGGCGCTATCAGTACGAGTTTCCCATTCACCAGCGCCGATCTTTCAGACGGCAAAGGAATTCTATACGGTATCAATATGCACAATAACGGCCTCGTTATCTTCGACCGCTACAGTCTCGAGAACGCCAACGCGGTTGTCTTCGCAAAGTCCGGTGCGGGTAAGTCTTTTACCGTCAAACTTGAAGCTTTGCGAAGCATGATGACCGGCGCCGACATCCTTATCATCGACCCAGAGAACGAGTATCAAAAGCTCTCCGACGCCGTCGGCGGTAGCTACATCCGCCTCAGCCTCAATAGCGATACGCGCATCAATCCATTTGACCTGCCGCGCGTTATCGATAGCGATGAAGCCGATGATGCATTACGCGCCAACCTCGTCACGCTCCATGGACTCTTCCGCCTGATGCTCGGCGGTAGTCAAATCGCTTCGAATGGACAAATGATGGCAGCTATCACACCCGCAGAAGAAGCCGACCTCGACCAGGCGCTTATCGACACCTATGCACGTGTCGGCATTACCAGCGACCCGTTGACACACAACTCAGAGCCACCAACTATAGCAGACCTCTACGATACACTCCTACATATGGGCGGCACGGGGCCACAGCTCGCACAACGTTTGCGCAAATTCACAACAGGCACCTTTGCCGGCATTTTCTCGCAACAATCAAATATCGATATCAATAACCATATGGTTGTGTTTAATATCCGCGACCTCGAGGACGAACTTCGCCCGATCGCAATGTATATCGTCCTGAGTCATATCTGGAATATCACTCGCACCATACAACAAAAACGTATGCTTATAGTTGACGAGGCGTGGCAACTCATGAAGTACGACGACTCAGCGAACTTCCTCTTCAGCCTTGCCAAGCGTGCTCGCAAATACCACCTCGGGCTCACAACCATCACCCAAGATGTCGAAGACTTCATGGGCAGCAAGATGGGGCGCGCTATTGTTGCCAACAGTTCTATGCAACTACTCCTGAAACAGTCATCGAGTGCTGTCGATGTACTCGCGGATGTTTTCAAATTAACCGAAGAGGAGAAAAAGCGCCTCTCAAACTTCCCGGTAGGGCAAGGACTCTTCTTCGCCGGTCAGAACCATGTCCATATGCAAATCATTGCCAGTCAAACCGAAGAGAAGCTTATCACTACAAATCCGAATGCCGCGCCCCCTGGAGCAAGTGCGTAACAAAGGGTATAATATAGTACTATATGGCGCTCTCATACAAGGACGACACTGAAGCCGATGAGCGGCTCAGCCCAGCCAATCGCCTCAAGGCTGCCGAGGAAGGTTCGCACGACCGCATCGACGGATACGACCGATCAAGTGACGGTCTAGATGCTCGTGAGTCTGAATTCAATGCATCCGATACTGCCTCGGCTGCAGAAAATCGATCAGAAAACCCAAACTGGAAGCTCGATGTTGGTAACAAAAAAATAAAGGTTAAGGGTGGAAGGTTAAAGAAATTTGGCCCTGCCGGCATCATCGGCGGATCTCTTATCGGCGTACTGGGAACGATGATGTCTTTCGCGCCAACAACCTTGCTAGTGAATCTCAAGGAAAACTTCGTCAATAATTTTGACCAGCAATCTATCATATCTTCAAATCGATCGAATAAAATCATAGCTAAGCGATTATCCGGTGAAGCGACTACTGGAGTGTGTACAAGCAAGGTAAGCCTTCTTTGCCGCTATACTCGTCCGTCAAATTATCAAATCAGTCAATTTGACAGAGCTGGCATAAAAGCCCTTGACGCAAACGGCAATGTAATAGAGAAACGACTATGGCCAAACGCTAGGCCGGCAGCATACGACATACCCGGCGTTGGCAAGGTATCGGCCACAGATCTGAATGACGTACTCAGAAACAATCCCCAGGTTCGCAATGCTTTCAAAAGGGCATACAACCCCCGATACGTAAACTGGGTAGACGATGTTGCCAGAAAATTATTCAGTAGTTTAGGTGTCGCGAAGGCTATTGACGGAGCACTGTCAGCGGCAGCGAACAAAAAAGCCGCTCAAGCCGCCGTAGACGGCACTCTTGCCGTAGCAGACAAAGCAGCAGGAAACAGGGCCCTGCGCACTAGCCTATCGGAGCTCATAGAGCGTTTCGCAAAAAAGATGGCAACAAGGTCGGTAAAAATCGGAAAGCAAGATGCCGTGCTTTTATCCGTTGCCGTTGGGTGTATAGCAACAAAAGTCCCAGGGCTTGTATCGACGGCGATCAAGGCATACAGGCTACGAGCCCTTGCAAATGTAGCGTTCAAATTCCTGACAGTAGCGGATGCAATCAAGGCAGGCGAAGCAACTCCCGAAGAAGTTGAGAATGCAGGCATCCTCTTAACAGATGTAGTGAATGGAAAGTCGGCTATGGACGGAGCAATTATGTACGGGATTATGGGAGCAAGTAATGTTGGCGCCGCCATGACTCCTGTAGCGCAAAAATATATCCCCGGCAAAAGCGCTGCATTATGGGATACTGTTAGTCAATATACCGACAACAAAGTCACGAACTCGATTTGTAACATAGCGATGAACCCGTATGCATCAGCTGCAATCACCGCCTTCAAGTTGGCGAAATACGCCGCCGTTGGGGCAGGTACACTCGGTATCGGTGATGTAGTTCTCTTAGTGGGAGATATTGCCTCCACTGCCGTGTTCTCGTTACCGGGAGTGGAGTCCGCGATTGCGGATACGGCGACATCTGTGGCGTCCGTGGCATTGAGTGTAATACCAGACGGAACTCTTGACTCTATATTCAACCTTGCGCTCGGCGATATGACGGAAGGGGTCGCAGGGGAAGACCTATCAGCGGTTATTACAAATGGAGCCGACAGCTCAATGTCTCAAGCAGCCGGAATGGGTGGCAGTGTCGCGCTCACTCCGAGCCAAAAAATTGCCTATGACAATGAAATAACTCGACCAACTCAACTCGCATGGGCAGCCGAGGATCGCGCTAGCCATAGTCCATTCGACGCCTCCAACCCAAACACCTTCCTTGGTTCAATAGTGACTAGACTAATGCCATACTACGGGAGCCTTAGTAGTATTAGCGGCGTCATGAGCACATTTTTCTCAATATCATCATCCTCGCTTGCAAATTTCCTACAACCGACTAGCTACGCGGCCGACACAGAAGAGACATGGCAACAATGCACTCAAGACATTTCAGTCGCAACATCGCCAGCAGCGACAGACCCTCTATGTGCTGTGCAATATGGTATACCAGCAGAATTTACAAATATAGACCCAGAGACTGTCGTTCAAGATCTCTATGACAGTAATAATATTGATGAAGACGGAGATGTGATATCTGGCAGTGACCTAGAAACTTGGATGTCCGAGTGTAATACAGGCACATCGGAATCAGCGAGTAATTGTGTTATCCCTAACGCCGACGACAGTAGCTATATAGATAGACTTCGCATAGCTGAATTTGCACTCTACCAGATTGATAAGCGCGTTATCGATGGAATGGATAATGTCGACGGAACGACAGATTCTAGCTCCACAAGCGCATTTTATTCATCCATAACTGACGCATTGGCGGTCTACTAATGATAAAGAATATCAAAAAGCATATGCGCAGAAGCAAGATCATCCTGTTATCGGCATTAATACTGACAGGTATCATACCATCGGCTATCACTCCAGCAAATGTATATGCTGTCGACTGTACCGACAATTCCAACTTCAATAGTCAAAATGAGGTCCTCTTTTTTAGCTGCGAAACTGCCGCTATACCTTGCAGTACTGGCTCGTCATCGCTCGCCAGCGCCGCGCCAACCAGTCTCACTGGTGCCTCAAACGCAGAAAAAGTATGGAACTACTTCACGGCGCGTGGGCTATCACCAGTTGCCGCGGCGGGTGCAATGGGCAATATCGAACAAGAGTCGAGTTTCGATCCATGGGCAGGCGAGGCAGGAAACAATAGTATCGACAAGGGGCTTACAGGTGTTGGCTTCGGCTTGATCCAATGGACAAACACAGGAGGTAACTCACAGGGCCGTCGCTATGGTGTCATGAATTACCTTGAAACAAATGGTGTTAGCCTTGATTCGACAAACGCATCGCAAAATGACCAAGCACTTCTATATGAATTAAATTGGTTATGGGATGGTGAATATAGTAGCGCCACATGGCAAGAGAAAGTGAATTCCGAGACGTCAGTATCTGGAGACACATCGATCGGTAATGGCGTAGAAGAGAACACAGGCAACGGCTCGGCGCTCCTGTTTCACGCCCTTGTAGAGCGATCAGCAGATGATGCAGCCCAAAAACAAGAGCGTATCGATAGCGCGCAATCATTCCTCGATACGTTCGGCGGAGGCGCAATGGATTGCTCGATGGGCGAGGGCGGCCTAACATACGACCAGGCTGTTCAGTTTATGCAAAGGTATGGCGAGAACGTAAATGGCTATAGCGCGAGAATATCAGGTAATTATTGGGGATATTGTAACGGTGGCGGATCAAACTGTGTCACGTTTAGCCGCTTCTTCAATGCCGCATTCACTGATATGAAGCTAGGGTCAACAATGGGAGATGGTAAGGAGGTCGTTAATAATTTGCGAGCACGAGGCAATCAAACCGGATCTGAGCCGCGGGTATTCTCTACTTTCAGTGGCTGGAACGCTGGCTATGGACACACGGGTATAATTCTCGGGATCCATGACGGTAAGGTCATCGTCGGTCACGCATCGTGCCAAAATAAGGGCATAGGTAAGGGAAACGGCACGGGACAAAACTCTGGATCTGGATGGGCACTTGAAGGTGACCTCGGCACAAGGTCACCATACCTAGGATACAATCCGACTGGATTTGCTTACCCAACATCAGTAAATACTGCGGCAATCATGGAATTTATAAATAAAGGATACGTTGAATGATAATGTCTTTTCGCGATATGTCCGAGAAAAAGAAAGTAATACTCATAGTCGGGTCTTCTCTGTTATTATTTATTGGAATTATCGTGCTAGGTGTTGTACTCCAGTTATCACACAACCCTTATGGCGAGCGTTTGGTTATCCAGAATTTAGGTACATACACGTCAGGAAAACCCTCGGATAAGGATCGTATTAACTTCATAGAACATTCACTGTTCCAAACCGTGAATTTAAATTCCAGTTCACCCGTCGGTGATCGCTCGATTAAAGATATATATATTAGAGACAATTCATTTTCACAAACCAACACCAACGGCGTACACACAGTATCCTTCCTGGTTGATAGTGCCAGTATAGAGCAGTCATATCGTATATCTTATGAATGGCTCAGCGACGAGTCGGGGGTGCTTGACGAATGGGGAACTGGTGTATTCTGCGTAGATGCCAGCGATGTAATCTACGATACATTCTCTTGCTCGGATCTCATTACCGGCATAAGTCACCCTTCGGATTCAACACTTGGATCAATACTTCCTCACGAAACAAACTACTACCTGATTGACTACTATATAGACGACAATGGCAAGGCAATTATATCAATAAAAATAATGAGCAATAATAATAGCTCGAGCACGAGTAGGTTCTTCTCGCAATATGAAACAACGGCTATCGAATGGCTAAAGCAGAGTGGTGTTGCTATCGGAGACTATGAAATAGTTGTACGAAATCTTTCTGGCGAAATAGTTAAAACGTACGAAGCTAAATAACATTAACTCTTAAGTGGCATAATAATGTGCGTATATTCTGGGTTTTCTGCGGTCGGGCGTACAACAATTGGCGCAAGTTTGCCCGTGTAGCTAATCGTCAAGCTCTTCGCATCAATCACCGATAATACTTCGAGAAGGTAGCGGGAGTTCAGTGAAACACTTCCGTCGCTGGCAATCACGGCATCAATCTTTGAGCTATTCTCACCGACATCCGACGCAACTGAATCGAGGGATAGTTTTTGAGTTTCATTCTCAGTAGAGAGTGTGATACTTCCGCTGCTTTCGCGAGCAAAGAGGGCAGCGATCTTTGTCGTGCGCACAAGTTCACTTGTCTCAACTGTTGCGACTGGCGTTGTGTCGGAAGGGAGGAGTTGGCGGTAGTTTGGATATTTGCCATCTATGAGGCGGCTCGTAATTTCCATATCGCCGACGCGGAAACGTACTTGTGATTCGTCGAATAGAACATCTACTTCATCGATTGTATCGGTACTCGCACGAAGCACTTCATGAAGTGTCGATGTCGGTACGATAGCCTCTAGTTCGCTCGTCGTCTCGACGAGGCGGCGTTCGGCAAGGCGATAGCCATCCGTACCTACAAGATAGAGCCAGCCGTCGTGTGAGTGCCAATACACGCCCGTGAGGACGGGGCGAGTCACATCGTTACTACAGGCAAAGATCGTTTGATTAATCGCTTGTTTGAAATCGGCCATACTCAATGTGTAGTGGATGGATGTCTCTTCATTGATAACAGGTAGTTCAGGAAATTCTTCCGCATCGATACCATTAAGCGTTGAAGTATATCCGCCACTCTTAATCGTCAGCGCTGATCCTTTCGTGGAAAGTTCTACAGTGCCGCTCGGAAGGTTGCCAACGAACTCGCTAATAATCTTTGCCGGAACTGTCACTGCACCTGGTTTGACAATCTTTGCACCGACTGATGTTGTTGCTGCAAGCTCTAAGTTTGTTGCTGCAATTATTACTTTGCTGTCCTCTACACGAAAAAGGACATTATTTAGTACTGGTAAATTTGCCTTGTTTGTTGCAATACGACTTGCTGCTGCGAGTGCACGTGTGAGCTTTTCCTGAGTAAGAGATACTTCCATATAATTATCCTTTTTTTGAATTAGTGGCTCTATTTATAGGTGCTGTGGAAACTGAGTATAAGTGACTCATTAACAGTGGTAAATTGAATGAAAATTGGTGTGCAGAAAACTGTGGGGTGAGTGTGTTGAAAACGCGGATAACGTGCGAGTTTTGCGCAATAAAGCTACTCACTGTACTGGCTGTGTTTTTATGTGTGGATACTAATCCCACGCCAACACACAGCCGAGTAAACAAGTTATACACAGCGGATTCACACCTAGGCATATAACATCTCCCGGATTGAGGCAACTTGTTCGCGGGTAATAAAATCAAGCTTAATAGATTTCTCAATTTTTTCGACAGAATGAATCGCGGTCGTGTGATCTTTGCGACCCAACTCAGCAGCGATACGAGGGAAGCTCATATGAAGTTCACTACGAAGGAGGTACATAGCAATTTGGCGTGGTACAACGATATGTTTGTCGCGCTTCGGGCTGCAGACATCTTTTACGTCAAGTTGAAAGTGCTTGGCAGTCTTATCGATAATTTGACGGGCGGTGATATGTCCAGGGCGCTGTCGTCGCACATCGCCAAGAAGACCTTCCGCGGTAGAGACGTCTGGGTTAATGCCGCGCATTTCACAATAGGCGAGGAGTTGATTTAGCGCTCCTTCGAGTTCGCGGATGTTTGTCTTGATATTTTCTGCGAGAAACTCGGTTGTTTTTCGATCGAGCTCAACACTCGAGAGTGACGCTTTAGCCTCAAGGATTGCACAGCGTGTCTCAAAATCCGGCAACTGAATATCGATCGCCATACCCCATTCGAGACGGCTGCGAAGGCGCTCGGTGAGAGTAGGGATGCTGCGTGGTGGCTTGTCACTACCGATGATGATCTGTTTGTTCGCCTGGTGGAGCGTATTGAAGGTGTGAAAGAACTCCTCTTGAGTTTTTTCTTTGCCAGCGATGAACTGCATGTCATCGACGATCAACACATCAACATTGCGATATTTATCTGCAAAACCAGTTTTCTTGAAGCGGATGTGCTCGAGAAATTCTTTGACGAATGTCTCTGAGCTGATATACATAACTTTACTCGACGGATTCTGTGATTTTATTTTATTTCCCACCGCTTGGAGGAGGTGAGTTTTACCTAAACCTACGCCTCCGTAAATGAAGAGGGGGTTGTATTTTGTTCCTGGCGTTTCCGCGACAGCCTGGCAGGCGGTGTACGCGAGATCGTTACTTGAACCGACAATGAATGAGTCGAAGGTGTATTTTGGATTGAGTGTCGACATAGGTGTAGATGACGACTGTGGCGCGGTGACACTGGCCGCCATAACTCTGGCTGTTGATTGTCGTTCGTTTACGAGGTCGGTTGGTTCGGCGTGGACTTCACGACTTACTGATCGCTTAGAGGTGCCGCTCGGTTCGACGATATAGGTGATAGACGAGACGGTTTTGCCGTGTTTTTTGAAAATGTCGCGAATCATCGAGTCAAACTTCACTTCGAACTGACGCTTCGCGAAGATGTTCGGCACGAGCACAGTGGCCATCTCGCCGGAAAGCTGGGTGAGCTTCGTAGGTTTGAACCATGTAGTGAAGTTAGCATGAGAAACCGAGAGCTCGACTTCATCTAGCACAAGTTTCCAAATAGATGTGTCCGACGGACTATCCACAGCTAACCCCCTTAGTAATGTATTGAATTCAGTATAGATAATCTCAGAGTTTTCCACAACTAGGAAACGATTGTGGAATTGACAATCTGTAAATAGGGAGATTTCCACAGGTAAATATCTCATCTGTTAATATGTGGATAACTCGTGTGTAATTGTGGATTAAACGATAATTGCAACCTAATTATTAAAGAGATGCAAGCTGAGTATCTTGCGAAATCAAACAAAATGGCGTATAATTTCTACCAATATGCCAAAACGAACTCACCAACCACATACTCGTCACCGCGCTCGTACACACGGGTTTCGTGCACGTGTCTCAACCAAGGCTGGTCGCGCTGTATTGAAGCGTCGCCGCGCTAAGGGACGAGCAAAGATCTCAATCTAATTACACACGATTGACTCAAAGGGTGCCGCCAGTTCAACTGGCGGCATTTTTGTGTCATACTACTAGATGATGATTAATATGAAGCACCGCTTTCATGGCCACGGCAGTCTCCGGTATGTGTATAAAAACGGAGATATTGCTCGTTCGCGAAACTTTATCGTCAAGACAACCGTCAATCCTCGACGCGATCATTCGCGCTTCGCGGTAGTGATTAGCAAAAAAACGCTCAAATCAGCCGTGGGACGCAATCGAGTTCGCCGTCGAGTCTATGAAGTGCTCCGCCATGAAATAGATAGAGTGGAGGTGCCGCGAGACATTGTCGTTATTGTGGTTTCTGCTGAAGTTCGGGATATGCCATATGATCAACTTGCGCAGTCGCTCATAGAGACATGTATCAGGGCTGGCATCTATAAAACAGATGAGAAATCTGGTATACTATCTCTAGTTACAACAACTGACAAAGTGGAGAGTAGTACAGAGTGAATATTTTTGAACTCCTGATTGTTCAGCCGATTTTTAATCTTCTGACATTGATATATGCGTTAATTCCTAGTGGCGACTTCGGTGTCGCGATTATTTTGTTTACCATTTTGGTTCGTTTTGCGATGTACCCACTCGTCAGGCGCCAACTTCACCAGACACGCATGATGCGCAAACTACAGCCGGAACTACAGAAGATCAAAAAGGCAGCCAACGGCAACCGCCAACTCGAAGCCGCTCAGATGATGGAACTCTACAAGCGCTACGGCGTGAGTCCCTTCCGATCTATTGGTATTCTGTTAATCCAGTTACCGATCTTTATTGGCCTCTACTACTCAATTCGTATTTTTACTCTCGAGCGTGATCGTATCGCTGATTATACCTACGGAATCCTTCAGTCGCTCGAGCCAGTCAAGGAATTAATTGCGAATCCTGCGTCATTTAATGAACAACTTCTTGGTTTTGTCGATCTGACGAAGCATGCAATTAGCGATACGGGCGTTGACGTTGTGTTGGTTGTCCTCGCGGTACTATCTGCTATTACGCAGTACATTATGAGCCGTCAAACATTACCGACTACTGATAGTCCCAAGAAATTCCGTGACATTATGAAAGAGGCGGCCAATGGACAGCAAGCTGACCAGTCAGAAATGAATGCACTCGTGATGCAGAATATGACCAAGGTCATGCCGATTCTGATGTTCTTCATTATGATTAACTTGCCTGGTGCACTCGCGCTCTACTATACGATTTCGAACCTGGTCGCCGTTGCACAACAAGCTCACTTGCTTCGCCAAGACGAAGAAGAGCTTGAGGAGATCGCAGACGAGCCGTCAAAGCCGTCGACCAGTACAAAAAAACCATCGACAGCCAAGCGCGAAAAGGCTGCCAAAGAAGCGCATGTGACGCGCATCGTTGCGAAAGATTCCAAAAGGAGGAAATGATGGACAGGGAAGAATCGGTACAATTTGCACGCAAATATCTAGAGGACATCGTATCGTTCTTTGGTGTTAATCTCACAGTGGAGGTAACACTCGAAGACGATGTTATTGAGCTAACGGTTCCTGCTAGCGAAGAGAGTAGCGTCTTGATCGGTCGTGGTGGCGAAACGCTTCGCTCACTGCAGTACATGGTCTCGACCGCACTTCGTAATAAAAACGCAGAACTTGTACGTGTCAACGTTGACGTCGCCGACTACAAAAAACAACGTGCCGACAAAATTGTTGAGCAGGCTCGTGAGTGGATCGAAGAAGTTCGCAAGACTGGCGATTCGCACGTTGCGCATCTCAACCCAGCCGACCGCCGCGTTGTTCACCGTTTGGCGACTGAATACGACGATATCGAAACATTCTCAGAAGGGGAAGGCCGCGAGCGAGTTCTCATCATCGCACAGAGAAGTTCATAGTACGACAAGAGTGAAACAAAGATAGGCGCTCCATTCTCGGGGCGCTTTTATTTGTGAGTGAAGACAACTCGAGAATACAGGATGTAATTCCAGACGGTGGTGACAGCGGTTGCGATCAGTTTTGCCGAGAGTAACTGTAGTTCGTCGTCAGCGACAACCTTTGCAACGAGTGGCTCCGTGAAGCCGATGATGAAGCTTTGGATGACCCAGAGTCCGAAGAGTGTAACGAGGACAAAGAGGCTGATTTCACGCTTGAGATTGGCACCGTGTGTCTTGAAGGTGTAGTTCTTGTTGGCAACAAAACTGAAGCAAAACGATATGCCGGTCGATATGATGTTGGCGATAACTGTTGGTACGCCGAGACTCGTTGCGAGGAATAGAAAACCAAAGTCGATCAATGTTGCGCTACCACCGACTGTCAAAAACCGAATTGTCTGCGACTCACTTCGCAGACTTGGCACGGTGGAATTCCTCGACGAAGTAGAGTGGTCGTTGTTTGGTCTCATTGAAAATCCGGGCGATATATTCACCAATAATACCGAGTGATATCAGCTGCACGCCACCAAGGAAGAGGATGACAGCCATCATCGATGCGTATCCAGCAAGGTCAACACCGAGCAGCAGTGTTCGCACTACGAGGTAGATGATGTAGGCAAAGGCAAAGAGTGACACGACGAACCCAAGAATTGAAGCGATACGAAGTGGGGCGGTTGTGAAACTCGTAATACCGTCGATGGCGAAGTTGATGAGTTTTGCGTAATTCCACTTCGTTGCGCCGGCAACTCGCGGGTCACGATCATAGAGGATTTCTTTCTTTTTGTAGCCAATCCAGCTAAAAAGACCCTTGGTATATCGCTGTGACTCACGGAATTCGCGGAGTGCCAGGACGCAGCGCTGATCAAGGAGACGGAAGTCGCCCGTATCAACCTGAATTGGGATGTTGGTGCTGCGCTGAAGTATTTTGTAGAACCACTCGGATGTCTTCTTCTTGAGAAGTGTCTCTCCGGCGCGACTTTTACGCTTGGCGTAGACATCATCATAGCCCTCTTCCCAATACTTGATCATATCCGGGATAAGCTCCGGTGGATCTTGTAAGTCTGCGTCGATGATGACAGTTGCATCAGACTCGATGTGATCGAGGCCGGCGATCATAGCAGTCTCTTTGCCGAAATTACGAGATAAGTTCACGTAGCTGACGCGTTCGTCTTTTTTCGCAAGTTGCTTGAGTGCGTCGAGGGTGCCATCGCGACTACCGTCGTTGACGAACAAAAACTCCCACGAATAGTTCTTTGTTGAGTCAGCGAGCGCCGAGATACGCTCGTACAGATGAGGCAAGGCGGCCTCCTCGTTGTATGCCGGGATCAAGAGGGTGATAGTTTTACTCATGACAGTATTATACTAGACAGGCCCTGGTGCCATATAGTGCTATTTTCCTGTGAATATCTTTCGGAACTTTCTGAGCCCGGTTTGCTCGGGTGGAATATCATGCAGGATGATGCTATTGATGTATGTATTGCTTACAGTTCGATTGGCTTGAATGCGGCGTCTTTCGCGAAGCATATGCGGAAGGAGTTGCCAGCTTTTGAACCAGCCCTTGAGGGCGTACATGCCGCGTCCGCGTAGAATTGCATTGATGAGGATAAGACTATACGCCAGGGTGAAGCGAGGATATATCTGAGACCAAAGCGATAAGGGGACGTTTTTCATGAAGAGCATCGGAAGGTTCACGAACGTTTGCTTCACGGCGAGCCCCGGTACTTTCTTGGTGCTGGCACTTAGCTTGTGATACGCGACTGCCTTCGGTGTGTATCTTACTTTGAAACCTTGAAGTTGCGCGCGAAAACAGAGATCAACATCTTCGAAATACATGAAGAACCGTTCATCGAGTAGACCAACTTGCTTGAGCGTATCGGCGCGTGCGATAAAGCCACCGCCAGTTGAACCGAATACATACTCTGGTTTTTTTGGTGCATCTACAAGGAGTCCATCGCGTCCACGTGGGCCCGGGATGCCCCAGGTTGTATAAAAGTCCCCGGTACTATCGATAGTCTTGTGATCGGTTCGTGCGAGAATGCCAGTTGCTATACCGATATCGTCATGAGCGGAGAATTCCTGCAGAAGTGCACTAGTCCATTTCGAGTCTGCGACAGCATCGGGATTGAGGGTGCCGATATATTCATAGTTATGTTCGAGTGCAAACTGAAACCCGACGTTGTTGCCGCCGGTGTACCCGGAATTGACGGGATTTTTGATGAAATGAACCTTTGATTTGTGATCTGCTGCGTACTTTTCGAGATCGTCTAGCGGCTCATTTTTTGACGCATTGTCGACGAGTATAATGTCCGGTATTTCTGAGGTCTGCGAGAGAAGCGACTCCATACAATGTATCGAATCTTCGGCGCAGTTCCAATTTAATACAACAATCGCAAGTCTGTTATTTGTCACTCATATATCTTATAATGAAACCTGAACTTATGAAACTTTCTAACATATTCTCTCGAAAAAACCGCATACTTTTGCGTGAGCTCGTTATTACGGATTTTAAGCTTAGATACCAAGGATCGGTACTTGGATACCTCTGGTCATTACTGAAGCCGCTGATGCTATTTGGCATAATGTTTATAGTGTTTGTGCACTTTTTGAGATTTGGCGTAGGAATTCCTCATTTTGCCGTATCTCTTTTGCTGGGAATAGTCCTGTGGACATTCTTCACTGAAGCTACGGGGCAAGGAATGCAGGCGATTGTCGAGAGAGGTGATTTGATAAGAAAAATAAATTTCCCTAAATATATCGTTGTCATCTCGGGCACATTATCCGCTCTGATAAACCTATGTCTCAATCTACTTATAGTATTCGTTTTTATGTTGTTTGATGGTGTCGATTTTGGTTGGTCGGCACTTCTATTTCCTGCGTATGTAGCATTGATTTTTATATTTGCCCTGGCTGTCGCATTCTTACTTTCTGCTGTATATGTGAAATATCGAGACGTTGGTCATATATGGGACGTGGTTTTACAGGGTCTCTTTTATGCAACGCCAATTATCTACCCAGTGCAGACTGTGATGGCCTTCAATTTAGTCGCAGCACAATCACTATTACTTAGTCCTATAGCTGCGCTCTTCCAGAATGCCAGAGCGAGTCTCGTTGGCCACGATAATGTAATTGTTAATACGGACATTATTTCAAATCCATGGCTTATTGCGGTTCCGTATTTAGTTATCGTATTAACGATTATTATCTCCACTGTGTATTTTCGTAAGAACCAACGCTACTTTGCGGAGAGGGTGTAGGATATGAGTAATTCCAAAAGCAACACGGCTATTTCCGTAAAAGACCTACACAAGTCATTTAAGTTGCCGCATGAGCAAAACAGTGGACTTAAACAATCTCTCGTTTCTATGTTGAGGAAGGGTTTTAAGCGCGGCTACGAAAATCAACATGTACTAAAAGGCATCTCTTTTGACATCCAGAAAGGTGACTTTTTTGGTATCGTTGGACGTAATGGAAGCGGAAAAAGCACACTTTTGAAGCTATTGGCGGGTATATACACACCGGATAGCGGTCGAATCGACGTTGACGGTACGGTAGTGCCTTTTATCGAGCTTGGGGTTGGCTTTAACCCTGACCTAACTGGTCGTGAGAACGTATTTCTTAACGGAGCGCTACTTGGTTTTAGTCGTGACGAGATGCAGCTTATGTATGATGATATCGTCGCTTTTGCTGAACTCGAGCGATTTATGGACCAGAAGCTCAAGAACTACTCCTCTGGCATGCAGGTTCGATTGGCCTTTTCGATTGCCATTAAAGCTCAAGGAGATATCTTGATTCTGGATGAGGTGCTGGCTGTTGGTGACGAGGCTTTTCAGAGGAAGTGTAATAAGTTTTTTGAACAAATCAAGAGCGATAAAAGCAAAACGGTTATATTGGTCACGCACAGTATGGACGCGGTCAGAAAGTACTGTAATAGGGCAGTATTGATAGAAAATGGCGCTCTGGCTAGTATTGGTGCACCAGATGAGGTAGCAAATTTATATGTTGAAGATAATTTGAGTAACCGATCAGCCTCAAGTACAGTAAAGAGCGAGGGCAGTTATCCAGCGGGCCTAAGTGATAGGGTTGGTGAATTTAATATAACTTCTAAAGCCCCCGGGATTATTACCGATGGTCGGGATCTTATTTTTGAAATTAATTATAGAATTAATGATGATAAACCAATTTACATCGCTTTTTCGATAGTTGATTTAAATAGATCAGGTTCAATTTTTGACGTGCGCTCAGCAACGCAAAGCGGGAGAGGAAGACATACTCTGAAATATAAGTTTCCTGTTTCAGAATTCAATAATGGAGACTTTATGATTACGGCTGTACTGGACGAAGAAGAGACGGGGCGTCGAATTGCATTTACGAATGATCAAAATTCATATAAGTTTGCGAAAAGAGAGAGTGCAAATCATAATGGAGGGTTATTAAAAAGCTGCGGCGATTGGATGATCTGACATGGAGGAGTATCCGCGATTCATCACTAGGAAGTTCAGAACTGAGGTTGTTGAACGTATCTTTAATGAATCAATAGAGTACAAGTTAAATTTAAACAACCCGAAAACGTTTAACGAAAAAATACAGTGGCTAAAATTAAACTATCGCAACAGTTTAATGACAACGTGCTCTGATAAATACGCAGTTCGTTCGTTTGTAGAATCTAAAGTCGGTGCGGATGTACTTATCGAATTAGTAGGGAAGGGTGTGTATGAAAAGGTAACAGAAATAGATTTCGAAGACCTTCCTGACAAGTTTGTTTTAAAAACAACCAATGGGTCGGGCACAAATATTATTTGCCCGGACAAGTCTAAGCTAAATATTCAAGACTCCATAAATAAGCTTAATACCTGGATGGAGCCGAGAAATGCACACTACTATAAACACTTTGAGTGGGCGTATAGGGATATAAAGCCTAGAATAGTGAGCGAAAAGTTTATAGATGCTATGGATGACCTCATGGACTACAAGTTTATGTGTTTTAATGGTGAGCCGGAGCTTGTGTTTGTCTGTAGTGAAAGATCTACAGGTAATCTGAAAATTGATTTTTACGATATGGACTGGAACCACCTACCTTTCGAAAGGTATTATCCGAACTCGAAAAATAAAATTAGTAAGCCAAAGAGTTTTGACAGGATGGTCGAAATTGCACGTAAGCTTTCCAAGGATTTTCCTTTTGTTAGAGTTGATCTTTATGAAGTCGACGGGAATGTTAAGTTTGGCGAATTAACTTTTTATCCAGGGAACGGCACAGAGGGATTTAGTCCTGTTGAGTGGGATGAAAAAATAGGGGATTTATTAATATTGCCGAACAGAAACCAGGTACCATACGTTGACATAAGGATAGCTCCAGTGCGAGATATATTTCGTAGATATATACAAAAAGCTAAATCGGCACTAAACAAGAAGTTGGCATTAACCGGAGCTCGTACGCGCGAGAACAATGCTCTAAGCAAGCATAATGCAGTGATTGCCGCCACTAATAAGCAATACTACGAAGGTAGTTTCGACGGTTTGTATACTCGAGAAAAACAAGATAAAAAACTATTAGCTTTTTATCTTCCACAGTTTCACCCAATACCGATCAATGACAAGAGTTTCGGCAAAGGTTTTACGGAATGGTCTAACGTTGTATTGGGTAGGCCTAAATATATTGGACAGCTGCAGCCTATTCTGCCGGGCGAATTGGGCTTCTATGACCTGCGAGTGGATGATGTTATGAAGAGACAAATTGATCTGGCAAAACAAAGTGGAGTGTATGCATTTGTATACTATTATTACTGGTTTAGCGGACAAAAAGTTATGGATATGCCGCTTAATACCATGATGAAGCACAAAGAGTGGGACTTTAATTTTTCCATTTGCTGGGTAAACGCAAACTGGACCAGGAGGTGGGGCGATGGTCAGGCGAACGAAGTCATAATTGCCAATAAAGATCTCGATGAGGATCCTCTAAACTTTATAAAAGACGTGGAAGACATACTAAATGATTCTCGATATGTTACGCACGAGGGGGCTCCAATGCTAACAGTGTATAGTATCAAAAATCTTAAAGATACCGACAGGTATATCAGTGTGTGGCGTCAGTACTTCAGGGATAAGTATAACAAGGAGCTTTATATTGTAGGATTAGTCGAAGATGACGGTGCTAACCCTCAGGAAAAGGGATTCGATATTGGCGCCGAATTCATCCCGATGACACTAACATATAGACATACTTTTTGGCGGGATAATGCAAAAAAGCTCGAATTAATTGACCCAAATTTCAGCGGCTATTCGGTTGACTATGGAAAGATGGTCAGCGACTCACGTCTAATAAACTACCATGAATTTCCTGTTATAAATGCAATTAGCCCGGCTTGGGATAATGAAGCCAGACGAAGGGGGCAGGCTGATAGCTTTTCTTTTTACGGATCGAATCCATATCTGTACGGGAAGTGGCTCAGGAGGCTTCTTCGTGCCAACGATCAGGGGACGGATTTTATATTCATAAATGCGTGGAACGAGTGGGCGGAGGGCGCAACCATGGAGCCGACTAGTCAGTATGGGTATGCTGTACTCAATGAAACTGGTCGTGCAATCATTGAGTCACGTAAGTAATAAACTTAAGACACTGTTACAATATGGGTTATGTCTAGGCGTTTAGTTATTATATCTCCACAGTCCGGGTTCGAGGGTGGTGCGATAAAGTCAATGTATCAACTCGTTTTAAATCTAGGTAGGCATGGCTATGATGTTACGGTGATCGTTCCAGGTTTGGGCACTTTGAGCGATCAATTAAAAATTGACGGTATATGTGTCGAAGTTATTTCTTTCGGATGGTGGATAGATAATGTCAGCAGGGATCACGCCTTTCTTGAGACTGAACGTATGAATTCAGAGGCATTTACCAGCTTAGTTGAGTGCCTCTTAAGGCTGAAGCCTTTAGCGTGCATAACATATACGGCGGATATGCCATGGTTGGCGTATGCGTCAAGGGTGTGCGGTGTTCCCCATATGACGCAATTTTGCGAGTCGATTGACGACAATTCTATTTGGCAGACTCGGCTTACAGTGGACGAAACTCTTAGTCTAATCAGCGAACTGTCCATGGCTTTATTTTCAAACTCAGATTTTGTAAAAAATAGGATTAAGAAATATATAACCAACCGAGACATAAGGGTGGTATATCCTTATGTCAACACGACGGAGATTATTCGAAGATCGAAAGAAGAGGTGGATATGTCACTCGGCACGGGAGAAGGGTCCCTATTGACGCTTGTCGGGTCGATTATGCCGGCAAAGGGTCAGTTTGACGCAATTCGTGCCCTTAGTGAGCTTAAGAAAAGAGGGATTCGTAGCACTCTATATATCGTTGGCGGCGTTTCTGACCAGCGGTACTATAAGGAACTTAAAGCGTATATTTCTCAGAACGAACTTAATGACCGGGTTGTATTTACGGGGAATGTAGATAACCCATATGCGTACATGGGAAGATCGGATCTTGTATTAGTGTGTTCTGTTAATGAACCTTTTGGACGGGTTACGGCCGAGGCGATTGCCCTGTCTAAGCCAGTTATTGGGGCTGATAGTGCCGGAACGACTGAAATCCTCACTATGAGTCCTGAGCTCGGAGTATTATATACACCCGGCGATTATGCCAGTCTTGCTGATAAGATTATTATGCAACTTAATGCAGACGATGTTGCTCGGGTTAGGCGTGCTGCGCGTTTTATGAAGGATTTCATGAGAATTGACCAAAATCATGCACCTATCCTAGATGTTTTGATGAGGCTAGAGCAGGAAAACTCGCCAGTAGAGACGTCAGACCTTGCTCGGACTATTTTATATTCACCGTCCACATTCAAAGAAAAAATCGTTAATCTTGAATCTGAAATTAGGGTCCAGAGTGAGGATCTCATAAAAGTACAATCAGAATTGGAGACATTGAGGAGCTCGAAGTCTTTTAGATTGGGGCGTATACTGACGCTTCCGATTCGGTTCATAAAGAGGATATGTAGGCTTTTAGTAAATGTAAAGTCTACTAAGGTATAATGATTGAGTATGTTGAAAAAAATAATACTAGCTGTTTTTCCCGCAAACACTCGTCGCGGTCGATATGTAAAATCAATCGCCGTTAAACTCGGCCTCGCAAAAGACTTTATATATAACGTTGACTATCAGGTATGGATTGATACTGCAGAGCAGGCACTTTTTTTACCGGTCGTCAAGGACGGGAAGCCGCGTAAAAAACCGCTATTCTCTATCGTGGTACCGACATATAATACACCTCAGAAGTACTTGGGGCCGCTTATCGAATCGATCATGGGTCAATCATACGGATCATGGGAGCTTATTCTCTCTGACGATTCAAAGGATGAGGAGCGAGCTGCGGCCATTATGAGTTTAACCGAGCTTGACGATCGTATTAAATACGTAGAGCATGAAAAGGGTCTAGGTATCTCAGAAAATACCAATAAGGGTATCGAAATTGCAGTAGGTGAATATATTGTATTCACAGACCACGATGACGTACTTGTGCCGACTGCACTCAATGAGCTCGCGGCTGAGATTTATGCAAATCCGAACGTGGATATTCTCTATAGCGACGAGGACAAGCTTACTGACGACGGACGCTATCGATTTTGGCCACACTTTAAATCAAACTGGTCTCCGCACCAATTTCTTACGTGTAATTACACAAACCACATCTCAGCCGTGAAGACGAGCTTAGTAAATAAAGTTGGCGGTTTACGAGCGGATCACAATGGAGCGCAGGATTACGATTTGTTGCTTCGTATTCATGGTTCATCAAAGAAGCCGTTGCGGGTAATTCATATTCCAAAGGTACTGTACCACTGGAGGCTGGCGGAGGGTTCAACTGCGGCCGATTTCTCACTAAAGGACTATGCGCTACAGGCTGGAATCGATGCCGTCGAGGGATTTCTGAAAGCGCGTGGACTTGATGTGTCTGTTGCACCTATCGAAGATCGTCCAGGCTTCTATAACCCTAATATTCAGCCAGCCAGGGGCCGCAAGGTGATTGTGATGGTAGATGCGGGCGATGACATTTCCGGTCAAGGTCTTGTATCGACCCTTGAGTCGATAACGGACACTGACGCCTTCAGTTCGGTGCAGTTCATGACGAGTCCGATATTCATGAAAACAGAGCCGTTGGCTAATCTCGCTAACGATGATGTGATCGTAAAAATTAAGGCAAATATTATTCCAAATGAGACCGATTGGCTCCAGCGACTTGCGGGGGCGCTTGAGCTCGATGATATTTTAGCGGTCGCACCAAGAATACTTGGTCATGACGGTCGAATATGGGACATGGGATTGCTAAAATCTCACAATGGAAGCGGATATGACCCGCTATTTCAAGGTCGTAATCATAACGATGATTCAATGTATGGTCATACGGAATGGATTCGGGATGTTGACGCCCTCACCACGAGCTTTATGGCTGTTCGGATAGTAGACAAAGAACTTCTTGACGAGCAAATAATTGTTGCTGCTGACAGTGACCCTCGATTTTGTACGATTTGGTCGCCGGTTCAAGCAACTTACTATGGCGACTTCGCAATTACTTCACAGGCAAACCCACGTATCTTCACTGACGAGAAAAAGGTATACACCCCAATATGGAAAAAGTAGCTTATATAATTGTTTGCTGGAATAATAAAACACTTCTCGATGAGTGCTTGGCGGCAATTGAAAATCAAACCTATCCCCACAAAGAGATTTTCCTTATAGATAATAATTCGGCTGATGGTTCAGCGGATTTTGTTGCCGAGAACTATCCGGGGGTCACCCTTGTTCGCTCAGAGGAAAATAACGGTTTTGCGAGGGGTAATAATATACTTATAGATCGGGCGATGGGCGACAAGGATATTAAGTACTTCGCGCTTATTAACACCGATGCCGTACTTGATACCGACTGGACTCAGACTCTTGTTGACGCTGCTGTTCAACATCCGAATGCTGCCGCCCTGCAGGGCATCACAATAGATTATTTTAATCGCCATCTGGTTGACTCGCACCATATATACGTAGCTGAGAATTTTCAAAGTACTCAGTATGGCTATAAGAGCCTCTATCTTCAAGATAACTACTATAGCGAAAAGGTTATGGGGGTGAATGCTGCCGCAGCTATTTATACGCGAAAGTTTGTCGAAGAACAGCCATTCAAAACATTTTTTGATGAAAGATTCTTCATGTACCTTGAGGATGTGGATGTTTCAATGCGAGCGTTATTGTTGGGTTATGATAATTACTTTATTGCTGGTGCGAAGGCCTACCACATGGGCTCGGCAAGTTCGAATAAGAGATCCTCTGACTTTTCATTGTACTACACGGCACGTAATCAAGGAGCATTGCTTCTGAAGAATTTCCCCTTAAAGATTCTCTTTATGCACTATGTGAATTTTTTGAAGTTTGAGGTCCATTTCATTAAACATCTTGGGATGCATTATGGAAGAAAGACAAGGAACACATATCTCAAGGGACGATTTGTAGGTTTTTTTATAAATCTCAGGTATTTAGTGTCAAGATGTAAAGTAATGTCAAGGCGCAGGATATCGTCGGATCACTTACTCTCGCTAATGCATAACAAGGGAAGAGTGGTTTGGTAGGGTTCGAGGTTCCTTATCTGTGTTGGCATAAAATAGATCAAACTTGGAGGCTAGAGGATGGAAAGTATTAGGAGCGTGAACAGATATATGAAGACCGAATTTAAACTCCTCGGTTCGTTTTTGAGTAAAAACACGTTTTTAATTGGCGCTATCATTCTGACCATTGTTACCATACATGGAGTGAAGTTTTTCACGCCGAGTTACTCGATCGATACCGAATTAATGATGACGGGGTATGATAGCTTCCTTCACTCGTGGGTCTTACTTGAAAGGTACGCACTCGTTTTCGTTAAGCAAATTCTATTCCCCGAAATGTTTAACCTTGAGCTTGCAAGTATACTTACGTATATTGCGCTCGCACTATTTTGCATCACACTTTCGTACTTCGTTATACGAATCCAAACAAATAAGATGGGGCGCAAAAGGAGCCTCTTTCTTATCCCGTTGTTCTTGCTTGTAAGCACGAACTTGGCAGAGCAACTCTATTTTGTATTGCAAAGCTTTGAGGTTGTCTTGGGTATGATCGCAACAGTAGTCGCATTACTGCTAACTCTTTATTATGTAGAGTCTAGGAAATTAGTTTTTCTCGCACTTTCGATCCCTTTCGTGATATTTTCGATCATGTCCTACCAATCCCTGGTCCTATTTTATGCTGCGGGATTAATAATTATGATGATCTCCTTGACGACCTGGAGGTATGAGCTTGTCAAGAAAACTCAGGTAAGGTTAATTGCACTGATAGTCGCGACAGCAGCGCTGTCAGTTGTTTCGTACTGGCTCATATCGAAGGGTTATATGGCTGCAAAAGGGATATCAGCCTCAGGTTATCTTAGCGGTCAGATACCTTGGGGTAAATTGCCGCTTTCCGAGGTTTTACACAATACGTACCATTCAATAAAGACAGTAGTGCTCGGCCAGAGTAACTACTACAATAAGAGTTTTTTGTTTGGGCTCTTGGGTGTAGCGTTAGTTATTGCCTATCAGATATTAAAGCGTAAGGGTTCTAGGACACATATTAATGGGTTGTACTTCATCCTCTTATTTATCGTTCCTTTTTTACTTACTGTGGTACTCGGTGGCGTTGAGGTCGCGCGTGCAAGAATGCCAGCGCTACAACTAGTGATTGGGTTTAGTTTTTACTTTATGTATTGTAGCGTCAAGAAGCCACTGTTCAAACGGGTGATTGTGTCTGTCGCGATAATTCTATCTGTGATGCAAGGTGTTATAACGAGCAATTTAATATATTCCGAACAACAGCGATATTATAGTGACGTACATACAGCTACACGTATCGTTACACAACTCGATGGTATACTTGATGAACCCTATAGTAGCTATACATTACTTATTGCCGGAAATAATTACCACTTAGGCTTAACTAACTATGATTCGGGCGGAGAGATGCTTGGTCGATCGTTTTTTGAGTTCGATCAAACTAGCCCTGGAAGGTGGGCGACGAGCTATAGGGTGGCAAACTTTATGCAGACGCTAGGGTATAATTTCAAAGCTCCAAGCCAAAAGGATGTTGATAAATATATAAGTACGGAACAGGTGCGGGCTATGGCAGTGTGGCCTCAGAGGGGTGGCATGCACGTTGACGAAGATAACAAAATTATTATAGTCAAGATGTCGGAGTGGCTAGAGGCTAAGTAGTAGGCTATATAGCTATTCGACCCTCTTTTTTGCCGTAGTTGATGTAGTGCAGATAGTATGCCTTTAGGTTGTTGCCAAATGCAGCCCTAAGATCAGGATAGTTATTCTTGTAGATTTGTACATTGAATGCGCTACTTCCTTGACGGCCTTCCTGCATGCCGTAGGCAATGAAATGAGACAGTGCAGCTGTGTCATTCTTTGAAGGCCCAAATATACTTGATAAATCGCTGTAGCTGGAGGTATAGAAGCTATAGTCGTAGACGCTCGAGTAGTTAACGCCTCCTAGTGATGATGTACCCACGAAGCCGGTACCCGTTGAGCTTCTCCCCTCGGATTTTCCATAATGAATATAGTGCAGGTAGTATTGCTCGTAATTTGAACCATACAGTAGGCGCAGATCAGGGTTCAGGCTTCTGTAGGAGTTGAGGTTAAATCCCGTACTGGATATTCGTCCCTCCTTCATGCCATACTTGATGAAATGTATCAGAGCGCCCACATCATCATCGACAAATAATTTTGCGAGGTCAGAATTGTTGCTAAGATATGAGCTGTAGTCATAAACTGATGAATACTGAACTCCGCCGTATGACGTGATTGGTGTTGGCGTCTGAACACCAGTTGCAACTCGCCCCTCCGACTTACCGGTGCGCATATAGTGTAAATAGTATTGTGCCAGATTGGCCCTGAATGCGGTGCGTAAATCAGCGTATCGATTTTTGTATGAAGTCAAATTGAATTCAGCACTCCCTTGGCGCCCCTCCTTCATGCCGTACGTCACAAAGTGCCATAAGGCCAGCGCGGAGTTATTGCCTAGAGCAGTTCTTAGGTCGGAGTATTGATTAAGATAGTAGGCTGGGTCAAAAACAGCTCCATAGTCGACACCGTTGTATATAGTGTCGTAGGTACTCCCAAACCAGTCACTATACACTCTCCAGAAGTTCCGATTGCCGTAGGCGCTACAGCCGTCTCCTGATCCGTACAGGTTGCTTAGCGCGGCGGCATTTGGTTGGTAGGGTGTATATGTGTAGAGGGCGGCTGTAGCCTTGTTTTGGATGTAGACAGTACTTCCACCGCAACCGGTCTCGGTTACATTCCACAGTATATTATTTGTTGCATAGGGTCTTTTGTATGCCCACCAGTCCGCGGTCATGTTGTCGAGGTACCAACGAAGTAGCTTTGCGGCTTCACGCATTTGTAGCGAGAAACCTGCGTAATTGGCATCGCAATTGGCTGCGCCATTGGGACCGGAGTCGGGGCAGTGAGCCCCCATTGCGTAGGTATATTGAACTTTGTACGGCCAAACATCGCTCGTGAGCGGGCCACCAGATTCAGTACCGAGCTTAACGAGTAGAACCTTTGGGCTAATATTATATGCCTGAGCTGCATCGTAGATAAGTTGTGCGGCGCTCTTCGCACCGGCAGGAATAGTTGATGTGCCGTAGTTGCTTGCTGGTGTTCCGGCACCCGGAGTCGTCTTTGGGGTTTCGTAGTACATGTTGAGGCAGGTAAACGGTGCAGGATTTCCCTTGTATCGTCCGTATTCCGCACGAGTGATCACGCCATTGCCATCATAGTCGATACCGCCAGTTCGATTTGCTGGCTGCGTGCCATAGTAGTCGCAGTTAGCGAGACGTGCGTCTAACCATGTCTGGATTTGTGCGACAGTCATGGCGTCTTTGTTGGCAAATACTGAGTCGCCAATGATGTTGCCAGCTTGCCAGTCGCTCGCCGTCACGGCATACGCCGAGGGCTGAAGTAGCAATGAGCCTGGTAGACTCAGTGCAAGGGCTAGTAGGACGAGGAGTGTTCGTTTCATTAAGCAACCTTCAGATTTGTTGATTTTTCTATAGTGGTTCCTTCGAGCCCTTTGGCAGAAACGCTAATCGTCCATGTACCAGTTCCGAGTTCTGCGACTGGTACGGTGAAGCCTGCACACGTTGAGTAAGATGGTTGGTATATCACGTCAGCTGTGTCTGTATATTTTGCAGCACCATTCGTCACTGACAATGTACAGGAGCCGTCGCCGATAGTTGTGATTTGAGTGGAAATAACAACGGAGTTGTCTTTTTGACTAGCTGATATGTTAATCGCTGCACTTGAGGCAGTAGAGGAGTCAGGAACTGAAGGGGCTTCTTCGGTTACGGAGTCAACATACTGTTCCTTTGTGTCTTCTTCGGCGGGTGTAAGACCTGTGGAGGCGGGGACGTCAATTGTCGGATCGCTGTCGGTGGTTGGCGCCTCCTGAACAGGAGTGGTGTTGCGATTGAGATGCGCAAATATGACAAATCCACCGAGCAGAATAGCTGCTACTAGGATGCCAATCAGAACGATATTTTTTCGTGATTTCTTTTTGATATTCATAGCAATTTCTCGAGTATTATTTTAGCATATTTTCGCCAAAAAAACACAAGCCACATGTTCGAGAAATCATTCGAAAATGAGTAGACGATAGTCTACCGCCCAACGCCGATGTACCGTAGGTTTGATTCCGAGAAAGAAGTGGGGTTGTAGATATTGACGGCATCCACTAAGACACCGCCGTCTATGATCATTGATTCAAAATCTTGTGCCCCAAAAGAACGGAATTCGGGCCATTCTGTTGCGATGATAATAGCAGCATGATCCTCAATGGGGTCAAGCGAATCATAAAGTACGATTCCGTCATTAAGATCATCCTTGGCCTCTTTGTTGGCCTGGGGGTCATATGCAGAAACTTCGGCGCCAAACTCATCGAGTATATTTGCAATTTTGATACCAGGTGATTTGCGAGTATCGCTTGTTCCGGCCTTGAAGGCAAGACCAAGGACGGCAACTTTTTTACCGGCAAGAGAGCCGATCGAATCACGAATTTTTTCAACGATATAGCCGGGCATAGAAGCGTTGATTGATTGGGCGGCCTGCATTACGTCCATATCGACACCGTTCTCTATTGAGCTCGAGATCAGACCGGATACGTCCTTTGGAAAACAGCCACCTCCATAGCCGCGGCCCGCGTTTAGGAATGCTCGACCGATACGCTCATCGGCGCCGACAGCGTCCATCACTTCAACTACATCGGCATCAACATGGTCGGAGAGTATTGCGATAGAATTGGCGAATGATATCTTGAGTGCCAAAAACGCGTTTGCAGTAACCTTGATGAGTTCTGCGCTATTGAGCTTTGTTGAGATGTAAAGGCCCTTCCTTGACCCCGTAGGGATGCCCGCTAGTTCCGCTATGGTATCGCGATGACTTTCTAGCTGTCGATAGATATCTAGTACGGATTCAACCGATTCGCTGTCATCGCCGCCTGCTACAACACGATCGAAGTAAAGGGTATCATATACCGCGGTGCCCTCACGTAGAAACTCAGGGTTCGATACATAGTGTACGCCAGGGTTGAGTAATTCCATGACTTTTTTGCCTGTACCGACAGGGACGGTACTTTTCTGTACGTAGATCGTACCTGATTTCATGAGTTGTGCGGATTGTTCCGCTGCGCCGAAGACATAGGATAGATTCGAACTACCATCGGGGTTATCGGGGGTTCCGACGCAGGAAAATACGATGTCTGCATCTGGAACACTCTGCTCGTATGAGTCTGTCGGGATAAGTGTGCCCGTATCTACGGCTTTTTTGATAATTGCATCGATGCCATCTTCAAAGAAGAACGATCGGCCGGATTTTATGGCGTTTAGTCGCTCAGCATTTGGCTCTACGACGTATACCTTGTACTCCGCGTGCGCCAATAGCGCAGCGGTGGTGAGTCCAACATAGCCCGCACCAAGTACAGCGATAGTTTTTTGGGACATTATTTTTCCTCTAGGTACTTACCATAGCCGGATTTTTTCAATGCTTCTGCATGCTCGGCAAGCTGATTCTTGTCGATAAATCGTTGCTCGTAGGCGACTTTTTCTGGTGATCCGATAATTTGTCCGGTACGCTTCTGTAGGACGCGAACATAGTCGGTTGCGTCGCTGAGGCTGTCTATCGTACCAGTGTCGAGCCAGACGTCGCCGTCATCAAGCGTCGTGACTTTGAGCTTGCCTCGGTTGAGGTATTCTTCGTTGATGCTTGTAATTTCAAGCTCTCCGCGGCTCGATGGCTGGACGTTCTTCGCTATCTCTACGACGTCATTGTCGTAGAAGTAAAGGCCGACAACAGCGTAGTTTGACTTTGGTGCGGATGGTTTTTCTTCGATCGATATCGCGTGCATATCTTGGTCGAATTCGACGACACCGTATCGCTCTGGATCGGAGACCTTGTAGGCGAACACGATACCACCGTCGGGATTACTACATTGCTTGAGTGAGTCATCGAGGGCATTGCCATGAAAGATATTGTCACCGAGCACGAGCGCGACTTTGTCTGTGCCGATAAATTCTTCGCCAATCAAGAATGCCTGAGCGAGGCCGTCTGGGCTCGGCTGTACGGCGTATTCAAGGTGCACACCCCATTGACTACCGTCGCTGAGCAGTCGCTGAAACTGTGATTGGTCCTCAGGGGTGGTAATGATGAGGATGTCCTTGATGCCGGCCTGCATGAGCGTCGTCAATGGGTAATAGACCATTGGCTTGTCATATATTGGCATCAGCTGCTTTGAGATTGCTTTGGTGATTGGATGGAGGCGGGTGCCCGAACCGCCGGCTAGTATAATACCCTTCATAAGATTCCTCGCTTAATTCATGGTCTAGTATAGCAGGTAACTACTGCTCTTGGCGAGCGATGTAATCGGCAAGGTCGTCATGCCAATCGTGGCTTTTGAAGCCTGTTGCCTGAAGTTTGGACAAATCCATCTTGCTACAGAGCGGACGCGGAGCGATGCCCGATTTGCCTGCAAAGTACTCGGCTGTCGAGATGTCGCCGACGGTCAGTGAATCGTAGCCTGCATCGGCAAATATTTGACGAGTTATTTCGGCCCAGCTAACATTCTCGCCGGAGTTGGTGACATTGTATGTGCCGAATGGCGCCGCGGTCGTGAGGAGGTGGTCGATTGCACGTACGAGTTCACTCGTGAACGTCAGTCTGCCAATTTGGTCTGAGACAACAGTAGGGGACACGCCTTTTTCTGCTAGCCCAAGCATCGTGCGGACAAAGTTCTTACCCTCACCGATCACCCACGTTGTGCGAAGTATGTAGTGACTCTGCAATGTACCAACGGCGATATCTCCCGCGGCCTTGCTCTGGCCGTAAATACTGAGCGGGGTGAAATCTTCGTCTTCGGTGTGTGGGTCTACAGTACCGTCAAAAACATAGTCGCTCGAGATGTGCACGAGTGTCATGTTGTGCTCGAGACATGCGGATACGAGGTAGCTGACTGCGGTCGCATTCACTTTCCACGCAGCTTTGCGACCTTCGTCAGTCTCGGCCCCGTCAACGTTGGTGTAGGCGGCTGCGTTCAAGATAATATCAGTCTCGGACCAGTCAAAATTCTCAACTGATTCTCGGTTTGTGATGTCGAGTTGACCAACATCTGCGAAGCGGGCGTTCGGGTATTTTTCTCGTAAGGCCGTGCCAAGCTGACCATTCGCTCCGATGATAAAAAACTTACTGTCGTCCATACCTAAACCTCCATAGGTGTTATATCTGCAAGCATTGGGTGGGCGGCATCTTTTTCGGAGATAATCGCATCGGTAGGCGGGATAGGCCAGTCGATACCAAGCGCTGGATCAAACAAGTTCACGAAAGTGTACTTTGCCTCTGGTGACCAGTGCGCATTCACGAGATACGTGTAGGTGACGTTGTCTTCGAGTGTTTGGTAGCCATTGGCGACGCCTCGCGGGACGAATACAGCAGTGCCTGGATTGATTTCGATAGAAAAGGTTGTGCCGAAGCTCGGGCCTTCGCGTAGGTCTACCCATGCGCCGAAGACGCTGCCGTTCGCGACTGAGATGTATTTCTCCCATGGTTCGGCATGGAGGCCGCGCGTTGCACCTTTTTTGTCATTGTAGCTGAAGTTGTTTTGTACTACTTCAAATGACGGCAATCCAAGCGCTTCCATTTTTTCTTTTTGGTAGTTCTCTTTGAACCAGCCTCTGTTGTCGCCGTGAACGGGTAGTTTGATCACGAAGAATCCCGGTATTGGAGCTTCAGTAACGGTTAAGTCATTGTAAGTTGACGGGTCGAATGACATGGTTATTGACCTTGTTTCGCGTAGCTTGCTTCGACGGAGTCTTTATCCGCTTTCCACCACGACTGGTTATTTGTGTACCATTCGATAGTCTGAAGCAGCCCGTCGCGCATACCTGTTTGGTTGTCAGTGTAGCGTGGCTCCCAGCCAAGTTCAGTGCGAAGCTTTGATGAGTCCATCGCATAGCGCAGGTCGTGACCAGGACGATCGTTGACGTGCTCGTACCAATCTTTGCCTTTGCCCATCAGTTCACAGATCAATTCGATAACCATCTTGTTGTTCACGTGGTCATTGTCGGCGCCGATGATGTAGGTCTCGCCGAGAGTGCCTTTCTCGAGAATGAGATGAACTGCTGCATTATGGTCATCAACGTGGATCCAGTCGCGAACCTGCTCGCCGGTACCATAGAGTTTCGGTTTGATGTCACTGAGTATGTTGGTGATTTGGCGAGGAATAAACTTTTCGATGTGCTGGTAGGGGCCGTAATTGTTTGAGCAGTTCGAGATAGTGGCGTTGATGCCGAAGCTACGAATCCAGGCGCGTACGAGCATATCTGATCCTGCCTTGGTCGAAGAATAGGGACTCGAAGGGTTGTAGGGTGTTGACTCGGTGAATCGGTTCGGGTCGTCGAGCTCGAGGTCGCCAAATACTTCATCGGTACTGATGTGGTGAAGGCGTTTGCCGTGTGCGCGAACAGCTTCGAGAATTGTGTAGGTTCCGATGATGTTGGTTTCGACGAACGGCCAAGGCTCGCGCAAGCTATTGTCGTTGTGGCTCTCAGCAGCAAAGTGTACGACGATGTCCGTATCTTTGATTAGCGTATCCATGAGTTCGCGATCGCAAATATCGCCTTCGACGAAAGTGATTTTGTCGAGGATAGTCGCCAGGCTGTCTTTGTTGCCAGCGTAGGTAAGTTTGTCGATGACAGTAATCTCGTATTCGGGCTTGTTTTTGACAGTATAGTGCACAAAGTTCGACCCGATGAACCCTGCGCCCCCTGTGATAAGTAGCTTAGTCATGGATATATTATACCATTCTACAGATGTCTTGAGGCAGTATGGAGCGGTATTTCGTCAGGGTTTAGAGCCTTGTTTTGGCCGAGTTTGTTTGCCACGCCCAGGTATCGCGACACATGTCTTCGACGCTGCGCGTTGTGCTCCAGCCGAGTTCGGATGCTGCGAGGTCGGGATTAGCATAAAATTCAGGTAAATCGCCGGCTCGCGGCGGCGCGATTTCATACGCGACATCTTTGCCCGTTGCGTCGATAAACGCATGAACGAGTTCTAGCACAGAGGTGCCGATGCCAGAGCCAAGATTGTAGGCGGTTGCTCCAGGGCGAATATGCTCCAGTGCTGCTACGTGGCCTTCAGCGAGGTCCATGACGTGTATGTAGTCACGGATACAGGTGCCGTCTGGAGTAGGGTAGGAGTCTCCGAATATCGAAAGCTTTTCACGTTGGCCTGATGCAACTTGTGCGACAAATGGCATGAGGTTGTTTGGTGTCCCTTTTGGGTCTTCTCCTATGAGGCCACTCGGGTGCGCGCCGACGGGGTTGAAGTAGCGGAGCAAGGAGAACTCGGCATCGGGGTCTGATTGTGCAACGTCGCGTAGAATTTGTTCGATCATGTACTTTGTCTGGCCGTAGGGGTTTGTGATTCCTTGTCCAACGAGTGATTCTTCGGAATAGGGGATAGGAGCTGAGCCGTAGACGGTTGCCGATGAGCTAAAGACGAGTTTATGCACATCATGTGCGCGCATCGCCTCGAGAAGTGTAAGCGTGGAGTCGATGTTAACACGGTAGTAGGTGAGCGGACGCTGGATCGATTCGCCAACGGCTTTGAGGCCTGCGAAATGAATAACTGCATCAACTGGCGCGATGGAGAAGATATCATCCAGTCCGGCGGCGTCTTGCAGGTCGAGCTGGTAGAACGCGGGTTTTGTGCCAGTGATGCGCGCGATACGGTCGAGCACAGATAGCGAGCTATTTGAGAGGTTGTCGACGATGGTGATCGTATAGCCTTTTTCAATCAAAGCAACAACGGTATGGCTACCAATATATCCTAGGCCACCAGTGACAAGAATATGCATGTGTGTAGTATAGCATGCTCCCCGGATGTCTTAATTGTTGTAATTTATGCTTTTTCACAAAAACTTGATTTTTGCGGAATGTAGGCATATATTTGAGTCCAACAAACACTGACGAAAGGATTCGAAATGTGCGGAATTGTTGGATATCTTGGCGAAAAACCGGCTCAACCCATATTGATAGCTGGACTGAAGCGACTCGAATATCGCGGCTATGACAGCGCTGGAATTGTTTCGCTCAGTCCGCGCTCCAAGGCAACACTTGTGCGCGCCAAAGGTAAAGTCTCCGAACTGGTTGCGAAAGTCAGCGAAGCGCCAAAAACTGATGTAATCGGCATCGGACATACGCGCTGGGCAACGCACGGAGAGCCATCGAAGCGCAATGCACATCCGCACAATGTTGGCGATATCTACCTGGTTCACAACGGTATTATCGAAAATTATCAAGATCTCAAGGCGATGTTGTCGCGCTATGACTATGAGATGAAGAGTGATACCGACACCGAAGTGCTGACGGCGCTTATCGACTATCTATCGCACAAACACGAGACACTGCTCGAAGCTGTCAGTGGTGCACTCAATATGGTCGTTGGCGCCTACGGTATCGCCGTGATCGATCGCAAAAATCCAGATGAAATCATCGTAGCACGCAAGGGAAGTCCGCTCATCCTTGGTCTCGGTAAGGGCGAGGTATTTATCGCTAGTGATGCTTCGGCGATAGTTGGCTATACCGATCAGGTGATTTATTTGCGTGATGGTGAAGTGGCGCAGTGTATGCGTGACGGCGTTGAACTCTATGACCTCGAGCAAAACGTCGTTAGCCAAACGGTTGAAACACTCGAGATTGACCTACAGGCAATTCAAAAGCAAGGGCACAAGCACTTCCTCGAAAAAGAAATCTACGAGCAGCCAGAAACAGTTCGTGCCACGCTTGGTGGCCGTATCGATACCGAGAAACACACGGCGAAACTCGGTGGCCTGAACATGACCGACGCAGAACTACGCGCAGTCAAGCACATTTTCGTCGTCGGCTGCGGTACGGCAAGCTATGCGGGATTACTCGCGAAGTATTATATCGAGCAGCTTGCGCCAGATGTCATGGTGTCGGTTGAGGTTGCCTCCGAGCTTCGGTATCGTTCATTCACGGTGCCTGAAAACTCCGTGGCGCTTTTCGTCAGTCAGTCAGGGGAGACGGCCGACACACTTGCCTGTTTGACCGAAATGAAACGTCGTGGGGTGCGATGCTTGGGCGTAGTCAATGCCGTCGGCTCGACGATTGCACGCGAAGTTGATGGCGGTGTCTATCTGCATGTAGGCGCTGAGATTAGTGTTGCCAGCACCAAGGCCTTCACATCGCAAGTTGTCGCAATGGTGATATTCGGTATCATGCTCGCAGATAGCAAAGGGGCAGACAAGCGTGTCATCAGCGAGTTTGTCGACGAGCTCGATAGCTTGCCGTCGCAGATCGAGGCGCTACTCGCAGAGCAGGCGGGTGAGATTGCTGGCATCGCCAAAAAGTACGCAAAGTACGAACACGCGCTCTATATCGGACGTGACGCACTCTTCCCTGTCGCTCTCGAAGGTGCGCTCAAGATGAAAGAGATTAGCTATATCCATGCCGAAGGCTATCCGTCGGGTGAGTTGAAGCATGGTCCGATTGCGCTCATCGACGACCGCTTCTTCGAAGTCTGCTATATCCAAGACAATTGGCTCTACGAAAAATCGCAGAGCAATCTCATTGAGATGAATGCACGCGGGGCACACGCTATCGCTATCACTGATACGACCAAGAAAGTCCCGGCCGAGAATGTCATTCGCGTCAAAACCAAGCTGAGCTACCTGACGCCATTGCTATTCAATATCGTGACGCAACTACTGGCATATAATATCGCCATCGCTCGCAAGACAGATGTCGATCAGCCGAGGAATTTGGCGAAAAGTGTTACCGTTGAATAAACGTACTTGAACGCTTGACATAAAAATTACATCAGCCTACTATAAAAATATATAGGGGGTGGTGTATCTATGTTTGTAACTGCAAAACGGGGTTCGTGTAGAAGATTAACGACGAAACTGGTATTTATGATGCCCGTGCTATGCGCGGGCATTTTTGTTTCGTCGCCAGTGAATGCTCAGAGCATCTGGCCGGTAGATGGCTCGTACGAAGTGACGATGTCCGATTCTACGCTGCCGAAAATTGTCAGTTGCACGCAGGAAAAGATTACAGTTTATCGCCAGTCTGCAACCATCCCTACGCAGCTAGATGCCTGTGTTCAGCGTGGTATGAGGCTACAGTTTGCTGTGTATTACGATGCGGCGGGGCGAGATACATACTACGCTGTGCGTTTTCTTGGTGACCAGTATTTTCGAACGATACAAGGCTATCGGGCTAATATATACGCAATACGTTTCTTGGAGAAGACGGGTGCCGCTGTACTTGACTATACGTACTACCAGGTGCCAGCCGAACTTACGAAACTATCTTATGTAGATGACCTCGCCGGTGCACTTGAGCCATCTCGCACCAATGGGTTTGGTTTGACATACAATTATCAGATAAAATCTGACGCCGTGCAGCGCATGTTTGCCTACGGGGATGCCCCAGGGGATCGTGAATCGCCAACATCCTACGTTGTCTCCGGTAATCAAAAGCAAGTGTTCGCTTATCTGAACTACACAAAGTTTGTGACACTTGACCTGAATAGAATGGCGTACAACACCGTCGCATATTTTAAGACAGGATGGTGGGGAGGTATATATATTCCGACGCCTGCTGCAATTTCAAACGACGGCAAGTATATCTTTATCGGTGGGTTGCACAAGATATATTCGACTGTTGGTTGTGGCGACGCTTTCATTGCTGAGCGGCGCTACGATAGCTATATGACAAATTCATGCGCAGAAACGACGGTGCAGAGTGCGACATATCCGATTATTAAAGATGACAATTACCTATATCGTTACGCCTTCAGTGACGATAATGGCCAGCTCTTGTTCCAGCGGGGCGCAGACAGTACAATTCGCAGTCTTCATGCCATCGGCTATGAGCCGACTCCGCGATTGGAGTACTTGGCACTAGGTGACTCGTATTCAAGCGGCGAAGGGGACACGGAGTCACATAATGACTCAAGTTTCTATCTCCCGGGAACAGATACGGCTCCAAACACCTGCCACATTAGCTCGAGGTCGTATCCGTTCCTACTTCGAAACGCATGGGGAATCGCAACGGACGAAATGAGATCCGTCGCCTGTTCTGGTGCGCAGGTATTGCCGGATTATATCGGTCCGATGGACAATTATCTGGGACAGAACCAGAGACTGAAGGGTGCAGCTGATATTGATAGCGTGCGTAGTAGCGCACTCGATGATTTTACTCCGGGACAGGTCAGGCAGATTGAATTTGTGAAAAGATATCAGCCAAAAGTTGTCACCTTCACGGGCGGAGGTAATGATGTTGGGTTCGGCGATATCATTTCTTACTGTGCAACACCGACATGGCAGGGAATATTTGTGAACGATACTTGCGCTTATGCGATCGAAGGCAGTTATCTGAACGAGACGCTCTACGATTCAATAGACACCCAGGCTTTGTATGCAAAGATGTTTGTGGATGAAGTAAAGGCCGTATCTCCGGCGACAAAGATTGTGATGATCGGCTACCCTATTTTCGTGGCGAGCGACAAGGTTTGTTTGCTAAATTCGGCAGCACTGAATAACCTAGAAATTAAGATGATTAATAATGCCGTGAGTTATATGAATACTATGCTCAAGCGAGTTGCAGCTGAAGAAGGGGTGTTGTACGTTGACATCGAGGATAGTCTGAATGGTGGACGATTGTGCGAGGGGTCCGAGTATATGACAGGGATAATGGCTCCAATGCTGAAAAATATGAAAATACGTGACGATCCGAACATGTTTCATCCAAACGCTAATGGACACGCAAAAATTGCAGAAACTATCGAAGCCGCCAATATACCTGGCCGAAATATGCCGACAGAACTACTGGATCCATCGGGCGAGACTGAACCCAGCGTCGCAATACAAACACAGCTAATTGATAGAGATATTGTATTGACGACAAGCTCAAGCGCGAATGTAGAGACGGCTACGCAGACGTTTGCGGACGGCTCTACGGTCACAACAGCGACTTTTTCGGATAGGACGGGCATGGGTACGTACGCTGCGACTACGGAAGGTGCCTTGAGCGCAACGCTTGACTTCTCTGCCGTTGGACCAGGGCAGCATGTATTAGTTGTCGAAGGGCTATCCCCATCAGGTGAGCCGGTTAAGCTATATCAATTTATTACGGTTAGAGTGAGTGAGACAGATGCAGATGGCGATGGAGTGCTTGATGTGCAGGACAGGTGCACCTTTATAGATCACTGGTTTGATGAGACGACGGGCGAAGATGTGTGCGCGCAGGATGTTGATAGCGGTGAGAATATCCCTGATGCTATATTGCCGACAGACGATGGCAATATAGAGCAGAGTACCGACAGTATACCGACTGAGGCCGAAAGTATTACCATTGAACAGGGACAACCTGTATCGCGGCAGTATGACGTGAAGTCGCGTAACACACTGTCTCGGGACTTGACTGCTGACGTGCTTGGTGACTCGACGCTGAGTGTAGATGACGAACTCGCAACGTATATTCAAAAAGACGAACATTTTATGGAATACTGGTTATTGTTGTGTGGAGTAGGTATTATGATTGGGGGGATAACATATGGCACAATCTTCAAGAAAAAAAACTAACCAATCATATTTCAGTACGCATCGGATCCTTATTTACGCGATGGTCGTTTCTTCAGTCCTTTTACTTATTGATCTGAGTCCCTTAGGCGGTAGTAACGTTAAGTTATATGTCAAATGGGCTAGCTGTGGTAGTTGGCCTATTGAGACCATGGGCTACCATACCGGGCAGGTACCAAATTATCGCTCTGCAGCACCATTCTTGCTTAGCAGAGGGGCGGATCATTACTTTTGTACCCCGCTCGAAGCGGAGCAGGCTGGCTATTCAGCAAATCCGAATTTCTACGACTACCCACATTTGAATGAGAAGGAATAGAGTCAGAAACATGGCTACTGGAGGGAAGACGCGTATGCGAGTTAGCTCAGACGACAGGCGGTTATTGACGAGGGTCACAGTGACGGTACTACTGGGCGCTATTTTTATCTCTTCGACATTTGGAGGAGGAATTGGGTACACACTTAAGACTTGGAAGTGTGGGAAGTCGCCGGTTGTCATAATCCAATCATTGGGCTTTGGCGCGAGCTATGGACCGGCCATGATCTACGTTAATCCCAGCGAGGCCCGCGCAAAAGCGTACCAATCTCCATTTCTGACACTTTTTGAACATAGAATGGTTACCTGCACAGTGGATGAGGCGAAGAATGAAGTGATAGGAGATAAAGAGAATGTTACATATATTGAGTAAGGGTCTCAAGTACATCGCACGCGTGTTCTCGTTTGCCACTTGGTTCGCGTTCATTGTCATATTTTTGGGCACGGCATGGGGGTATGCTGTGATTGGCGTCGGGGGTTTGTCTACCGAGGATGATATGTACCGTGAATTCGTTGGCCAAGGCTTGATTGTGGCGGGATTCGTTACAGTAGTACTGTCGGTATTCGCATATATTCGAGGCCGTAGGGGTGGGCAAAAGAGGGTTGCTAGCGTATTTTGGGTATTTTCTCCAGCTACGGCTCTAGTTGGTGCAGCATTGTTTTTCATGTAGTATCGTTATTTCGCACCAGTGCGTCGAAACACCACAGACACTGTCTTGAACAATATCTTGATATCGAGCCAGAAGCTCCAGTTGCGGGCGTAGTAGAGCTCGAGTTCGATGCGCTCTTCGAAGCTGAGTTCGCTGCGGCCAGATACTTGCCAGAGCCCTGTCACGCCAGAGCGGACGCTGTGGAGGAGGGCGGTTCGTGATGGATTGAAGGTGACTTCCTGGGGTAGGATAGGGCGCGGGCCAACGAGGCTCAGATCGCCGCGGAGGACATTGAAAAGCTGTGGCAATTCGTCGAGCGAGGTGTCGCGGAGAAACTTGCCGAAGCGGGTGATGCGAGGGTCGTTTTCGACTTTGCGATACTTCTCGTATTCGCGTGCCAGATCTTCCCTGCCCATTTCACGGAATTCGATAGCGGCATCACGGCCGCCATAGCGCGCATCCATAGAGCGAAATTTGATGAGGCGAATCGGGTCTGAGAAACGGCTCAGGCGCTTGGACATATAGAAGGCTGGTCCTGGATTGAGAATCTTTTGCAGTAGATAGAGGACGAGAAAGACAGGTGAGAGGACGACGATGAGAATGAAAGAGATAACTGCGTCGAAGATGCGCTTGGCGATGTCGCCCCAGCCGATGAGCGGGGTCTGGTGAATCGTGATGAGCGGATAACCGAGGAAGACGTCGACGGTGTTTTTGCCGGCATAAAAACCAGCTTCACCTGGGATGAAATTGTATTGGATATGACGTGATTGAGCAGCGGCAAGTATGCGCTGGTTGCGGTCTTCGCTATCGTAGAGGTCTGTTTGGATGATAGTAGTGACGTGCAACTCTTCGATTTGCGTTAGGGCAGTGTCGACAGATGGAAATTGCTTGATGCCTGATTCGACCGGGACAAGGCGCTTCGGTCCCGCGAGGGCAACGACGCGGTAGCCGCTTTTTTCGGTATTGGCGAGTGACTGGATGATATCTTTTGTCGCTTCGGAGTTGCCGATGATAAGCACGCGTGAGATACCGCGGCCGAATCGGTAGAGGATGCGGCGAGCGTAGCGCAACAGCTCACGTTCGAGGACGACGAGCAAGAATGAGCCGGCAAAAGCATAGAAGACGACCAAACGCGCAGGGAACAACGTCTTTTCGGTTACAAATTCCCAACCAATCAATATGAGCACACCGACGAAGGTAGCGACAAAGACACGGCTCCATTCGAAGAGGCGACGGTTGTAGATGCTTGCTGAGTAGAGGCCGAGGAAGGCGAATATGATGATCCAGAACGGCAGCATCGTGAGGACGGTCCAGATGTAATCCATCGCGTAGACAGGGGTGAGGAGTGGGCGATCGTCGTGTTGGACGCGAAGTATGTAGGCGATCGTAAACGCTGTAAGCAATACAACAAAATCTGCAAGAACAAGGATGAAGCTGTAGAATTTGGTATTTCGCGTTGGCATAGTTCACCTCCAGTATACCACCGGGTGAGCTATAATTAGTGGTGATGAAATATTTGAGTCTTCGCAACCTTTACGCCGGAATTGTGCTGATTATCATCGAGCTGATCGTGATACATGCGCCGCTGAGCGTGTTTTTTGGTTCACACTTCGAACAATATGCACCGTTCATCAAGGCCTGGAAGGAAATGCTGATGGCGGTTGGCGTTGTGTTGATGCTGGTGTTAATCCATCGGCAAAAACGTTGGCGCGAATTTATCGATGACCGTTTGCTGCAGCTGATAGGTATATATACGGCTATCCATCTATTTAGCCTCTTGGCATGGAATGGCCTTACGGCTGCGGCTGCCGGTCTCGTTATCGACTTACGTTATATCGTTTATTTTGTGTTGGTGTATGTATTGTTACGGCTCTATCCACAATTCAAGAGATGGTTTGTGCGACTCGTCCTGCTAGGTGCGCTCGTGGTTATCGGTTTTGGTACTCTGCAAATAGTATTGCCACCAGACTTTCTCAGATACTTCGGGTACGGCGAGACCACAATACAACCGTATCTGACAATTGATCAAAATGCTGATTTTATACGTCTGCAAAGTACGTTGCGGGGCCCAAATCCGTATGGTGCCTACGCAGCGAGTGTTGCAATCATGGCGCTCGCATGGCTGGTAGCTCGCAAGCGTCGTATGGACTGGCGGGTTGCGATAGTCGGTGTGCTTGCAGCGATTGGGACGTACCTAAGCTATGCACGCAGCGCCTATATCGCGCTTGCACTTGGCGTTGCACTCGTGTTGGTAGTTCGGTATGGTCGCAAGTTGCGACTGCGGCATTGGGTTGTGGCAGGTGCTGTCGCGGTGTCACTTGTCGCTAGCCTGGGGGCATTGAGTCACACCGACTTTGTGTCGAATGTTGTTCTACACGAAGATCCTGGAGAGGGCGGAATGACAGACTCGAATGATGGTCACTGGACTTCGCTCGTTCGTGGACTGCAGGCGGTTGCTGAGAGTCCGGCCGGGCATGGCATCGGTAGTTCGGGATCGGCATCACTCTTCACTGACGAGCCGCATATTATCGAAAATCAATATCTGTTTATCGCACATGAAGTCGGGATATTGGGATTAATCACATTCGTAGCAATTATGTATATCATCATGCGTCGGCTGTGGCGCCTTCGTGTCGATGCTTGGGCGCTTGGTATGTTCGCAAGCGGCGTAGGGCTGCTTGTTATAGGACTGCTACTGCCAGTGTGGGCCGACGATACGGTAGCCATTGTTTGGTGGGGACTAGCGGCGGCACTTCTTGCGACCTCTAAGAAGTAATTAGCCCATAGTCGTACTACCTTATAATTAGCTGAAGACATAATCGATACTGTTGTCAAACCGGTAACGCTGGTATATGCTAATGGCATAAGCATTAATTATAAGGAAACAAAAGAATGCGAAATAAAGTTCTTGTTGCAGCATTGGTTCTCGTGGGCCTCGCCTCTGTTGCATACGCTGCCTTCGCGCAGACACTTACCATCAACGGTAATGGTAATACGACAGGTACTTGGGACGTGGCTATCACGAACATTACTCTGTCATCAGCAACTGGTGCAACAAATAATACTGCGCCAACATATAATGCTACATCAGCAACATTTGATGCTAACTTGGCATACCCAGGTGCAACCGCTACCTACGATGTAACGATCACCAACAACGGCTCAGTTGACGCTATTCTTTCAAGTATCACTCCTGCTGACTTCGTATCACTCAACGGTACGGCACCAACATACATCACTTACTCAATGAGCGGTGTAACTGCTGGTAGCACGACACTTGCAGCGGGCGCTACTAACCACGCTCTCGTGACAGTTACCTGGGATGCAGCAAACGCAACAAGTGGTGCAGCATCAAAGCCAGCTACAATTACGTTTAACTACGCACAGAACACCTAGGAATTAACAGCCTACTCCCGTATGGGTGGGATAACACAAATAATACGGAGGCCCTGTGTCTCGATATCGTCGAACATCTGAAACATTTAGACATATCTTGATGCTACTAGCGATACCCCTTGCTCTGATGAGCACGGGGTATGCTCTTTTTTCTCAGCAACTAACGATAAGTGCAAATGGCAATAAACCTGCGTATTCTTCGTCCAATAACGTTATTATTACCTATTCAAAAACGTATGGCACGCAGGGGCAAAAAACAGTTATCAACTTTGCTGTCACTGTCAAAAACACGGGCTCCTCATCGATAACTGCATGGCAGGCGGCTTTCGATGTGCCGACGGATTACGCGCAGCTATCTTGTGCGAACACTGTGTCATGCTCTACGAGCGGTGCTAGGGTGACTGTAGTGAATGGATCGGGAAACGGCACAATCGCTGCTGGTGGAACAACAGCTTTTACCTTCTCATTTAACACTGCATCGTCCGATTGGATACTACAGAATGTTGCTGTTGCAGGAACGGTCACAGCAGTCTACCAGACGATATCGGGGCTAACCGTGAGTACGTCCGCTGGCACGCGTACCAAATCCGGAAAGAACTACTACTGGCCGTATACATTCACCGTCACTAATAACTCAGGTAGCGCAATAAGCGCCTGGCGCATACAGGCGCCGTGGTCGAGCGCAAATACAATCACGAACTTATCCTCAACGGTAAATTATGTCGCAACCACATCACAATTAACACTGCTCAGCACCACAGGAATGACCAATAGCACAACGTTCCAGTTCACTGCGACCTTAAGTTCAACCTCGAGTGCCTACACGTTCACAGGGTATACGATACAGGGGTCGTACTGATATGCTCCATAAATTTTGGCAAGTGAACATGGCTGCCTGGGTGCTTCTCGGGTCAATGTTGGTCATGGCGGTCGGATTGGTCTACCTCAGGTCAACGAGTGTATTGAGTAGCAGTACGATTCTATATATTGTTCAGCCGATTGCCATGGCGGTGATGGCATTGATGACACATAGTGTTGCTGGTGATTATCAAAGTAGGGTGAGACACAGGGGTGACAAGGCTATTCTGATCGGCAGCATCCTTGCTATTTGGTTTGTCCTCTATATGTTGACAGGGTTACTCGTAACATTTATGCACAACTCACTTGTCAGCAGCCTCAGGGGGATCTTGTTGAATATCGTGGCATTTGCGCTCCCGATGATCGCACTCGAATACAGTCGTTTCAAGCTAATGTTAATGGCTGGACGGCGTAATGTTGTATGGTTTGGCACGATTGTTGCACTGGTCTATACATTTGAGCAGATTGCTCTCACACAGTCATCGGGGCTCGGGTCTGGTGCTGATCTGGTGCGCTCGGTTGTTGGTGTCGTTATACCGGCATTGGTGACGAGCTTTTTGCTGACGTATCTAGCGATATCAAGCGGACTTGCGTCTACGCTAACATTCCAGCTTGGTGTCGTCGCCATGACGATTTTACCTCCGTTCATACCGCACTACGACTGGTATATGCAGGGGGTGACGGTAATTCTGCAAGCACTCGCAGTCTATGTGATTGTCGATAAAACCAATACGCGACGCGCCGACATGCCGCGGCACCGTCAGCATTTCCGCACTATCAAGCGCGCGTACAATATCATGTCAACCGTGACGATGGTGGGGCTTCTGGTGTTCATGACAGGTGTCTTCAGCTACAAGCCGCTGGTGATTTTGTCGAACAGTATGGTACCGGTCTTTAGTCGCGGGTCTGTGGTGATTATCGAAAAGGTGAACGACCCCATGGACGTACAGGAGGGAGATATTGTACAATATCAAGCACTAGGACATACAATAACGCACAGGGTGGTGGCAATCGATGCGGCGAGTGATGGTAGCGGGGAACGAGTCTTTACGACCAAGGGTGACAATAGCCCGAGTAATGACCCGCCGGTACAAGGATCACAACTTCTCGGTATTATTAGATCACAAATCCCCTACGTTGGGTATCCGACGGTGTGGCTACATGACTTAGTGAGGTAATAGGAAAAAGGGTGGCACTAAACATTGACCGAGATACATCCCAGGCGCGACGTCCGATAGGCGTCGGTATTGCTGGTGCTGTCTTGATGGTGATTGCTGTTGGCATTTATTTCACGGGTGTCCAGGATCGTTCACCTGCGGTAGCCATACCAACCTCATATGGGTATACGATCAACCAAAATGTTGATTCAGGTGTCAAATACAAGAGCAGTAGTTTTTATGAAGACCAGGATCCTGGAAGCAATACCGCCTATATCACTCAGTTAACCGATGCCATCAAAGCACAATTTGATTACAAATTTACTGGTTCAAAAACACGCAGCATCAAATACACCTATAGTGTAAATGCCGTCGTGCACGCGCTCTACGCACTCGATGGCGATAGCACCCAGCAGTCAACCGTCTGGACCAAGGAGTTTCAACTAGTCGAGCCAACCACCAAGCAAGTGACGGCGACATCATTTGAGATTGATCCGACAGTAGAGATTCCGTTCACCGAGTACAAAAATCTGATCGATCAACTCAATACTGCCATGGAGCTATCACTTACGAGTGAGGTTATCATCACGTCGACAGTACGTGTCAGCGATAACGAGACAGGCAGCTCAGGCCACTTCGAAGATACACGCGTGTCGACGGTGAGCGCACCTCTCAATGCGCAGCTGTATAGTCTGGCAGTGAAGTTTGACAAGGAAGGCACTGGTCAAGTTGCCGCGACATCTGGGGCATCATGGACATTCTCTGAACATTATCTCGAGGTGATCGCGGGTGCGATTGCAGTCGTTGCTACAGTCATGCTCGTCTACGGATTCCGCTCACAGATTTTCAAGACGCCATACCAGCGCGAGCTCGACAAGATTTATCGCTTCCACGACGGTATCATCATCCGTGCACGTCGACCGGCTAATCTCAAGGACAAGAATGTCGTCAACGTTCAAAGCTTCGACGATCTCCTCAATATGGAAGAGGAACTCAAGGTGCCGATTGTTGCCAGTCCAGCTGGTGCCGAAGCAACTCACTTTATCATCGTTCACGACGATGTCCTGTATGTATACACGCTCGGCAAGGTGTTGTTAGAAGAAGAGGCGATCGACGAGGTCGGCGAATCGATGGAAGAAGAAATCGAAGCACCGAAACCGCCACGTCGCAAGCACAAAAAGGTACAATAGTACCATGACAGATACCGCAGCCCGCGTGAGCAAAAAGCAGCAGATGCTACTCAGTTTTGTGGATGGATTCATCAAGGGTAATGGCTATGGTCCAAGTTACCGTGAAGTCATGAAGGGCCTTGGCTACAAATCTGTCAGTACAGTTGCTGTGCATGTCGATGCCTTGATCGCCAAGGGGTATCTCAAGAAAGGTGATGACTATACCAAGCGTTCGCTTGAGCTCGTCACACCCGATACGCCACTGGCGGAGTCTGCCGCCATGCGTAGTTTGCGTCACCATGAAGAGAAGTTACGCGAAGGCGGCGACAGCGAGAAGGCTGACGTCTTGGCGCAGGCAATCGAAATCCTCAAATCACTCGACGCAAAATCAGAGTAGCCCCCAGAGGTCTTTACACCTTGCGCCGAATTCGGTACAATATCCTCTGTTATCCTGCGAGTTATCTCTTGGACGTACCTTCCAATTTTATTCCGGCATAGCTCAGTGGTAGAGCAATTCGCTGTTAACGAATGGGTCGCTGGTTCGAGCCCAGCTGCCGGAGCCAGGTAAGAATTACAACACTAAGACCGTGTTCCTAAGACCGGTCTTTTTTGTATGTTTTACCCCTGTTATTTATCGATAAAATTGCAGTGATCGTAATGCCTCATAGCGGCACAGCGCAGCCACATTTGTTCTATTTTCGAGACCGTATGAAATGCCTATACCACTGTTATTTTGGTTCGAGACTAATCTACGTGTAATTACCTCAACACAGATATGACATAATATATAAAATGACGTATTTAGAGGAGAGAAATGAACAATTTCGAAGCAGCACTATACATAGCGCACGTCCCTACATACTGAACAAAGGTTACTTTCATGATGGCTTTGTTCTACCCGGAAGAGCTATGCCAGGTGACTTTAATATCGATTTGAATCGCATTGACTGGACTGAACGTACACCTCTCGCTAGAACATACTCTCTTGACATAGTGGTTGATAAGTCTAACCACGGCATCCGCAGGTATTCACTAATACACCCTTACATATACTGGCATTTAGCAATGGAGTTTCTTGATGACTTTGATAGGATTAAAGCACTTCTATTAGAAGATACAGGGGTTGACGTATATTCGCTTCCAAACTTTCGTGACAATGATATTAGTGAGGCGTGGCAGCATTTTAAGCGAATTGACCTAGCACAGAGTCTCTGGGGTGACTCCGGTTATGTTGCAACGTGCGATATATATAATTTTTACGAATCTATCTACACACATTCAATTGCCTGGGCAATCGAGACAAAAGATGCCGCAAAATCGAGCCGTGGTATGGAGTTGGTGGGAAATCGAATTGATAAACTTTTCCAGAATGCACATGACGGACAGACAAACGGTATTCCGACAGGCAACGTGCTAAGTGATTTAGCTGCGGAACTGATTCTGAAAGACATTGATAGGTTGATAGCCGATGTTATTAGTAATGAAAATATTAAAGCACTACGTTTTCGTGATGATTACCGATTTGTATGTAAGACCAAAGGTCAGGCGTTGAAGGTTATCGATGAACTTGCGTATCAACTTAATAGAGAGTATGGGCTTACGTTGAATAAGTCGAAGACAGGTATCCAGTCAACGGCATCCTATATGCAGGCCCTTGTGTCTGACTTTGAGCTACCAAGTCTTATTGGTGCAACATCAATGCGCGAGGAGTTTTCTTGGAGCGGCTTTTATAGGTTCCTTGTTGAGTCGCGGAGCGCTGATAAAAAGCGTAGAGGAGCGTTCGACATTAATATTGAGGCTTTCGTTGATAAGCTTCGCTCCGAGGGCTCACCAACAAACGAGGACGATCACTTAGAGGACTGGATTGATTTGATATACGCACTGCTTATCGATACGGTCGAGTCGGGTATATCCACAAGCCCACATATGTATATTGCCATCGACTTCCTTCTCAGTGAAGTCGATGACCAGGGCAAGCGTGCTGCGATACTAGATAGTCTGATGGAGAAGGTTGAAGATAGTAATAATCAAGTTCGTATAGTATGGACGTATGCTTTGCTGGCACACTTTGATGAAGAAAAGTCGAGGACACTTATCGAAATGGTGGACTCTGATCTATTGCAGTTTGTTGTAGACAGAGGCTCTGTTGATATCGACAAATTTACCAGTAGAGATCCAATACCAGAAGAGGATATGACAATTCTTCGTTATGTTCAGATATTCGACTTCAATTTCGTAAACGAAGCTCATGATATTGACGAGGATGACTTACTACTAGGTGCACTAGGTGATGCGCTATACGATAGTATAGCGCTAAGTCATTACTTGAATCGATAGCGTTTTAATCATCACTTTTTCTAATGGATTTATCATTAAGCGTGAATTTCTGATCGATCCCCTCTACGAATCGCTTTATCAGCGAGGCATTATCAGACCCAAGGACGTATTCTGTATACAAGACGAGCGGGTCGGACGTATCTTTTTCAAGTGAGTATTTGTCTGAAAGGTGAGCGACGATGTCTCGATATTCCATTGCCGATCGTGCGAGTTCGCTCGACGTCTCAACCTTATTTTCAAGTCGGATGTATTGCAGTAGCTGGTGGGTGAGATCGGTCTCATTAATATATGGTTGCGAGCAGCCTCGATTCTTACCTTTTGCACACGAATAATACACGTGTCGTTTGTACGTGCCGTCTTTGAGGAGCTTGAACTTCTCTTCTGCTGTAATCGATGATCCGCATCTCCCACAGACAAGTATTTCCTTGAAAGGGAAGTGCTTCTTGCCTTTGACGCCCTTGTAGTCGACACGCCCAAGATGAATCTGGTCATACAGCGCCTTTGTGATGAGTGGCTTATGCGCGCCCTTATACCAGTTTCCAGAGCCTTCCGGCCACTCGAACTCACCGTAGTAGAAGGTGTTGTTGAGTATTAAGTAGATTTGTGACAACGAGACATTCTTGCCAGACCGATTAGTAAAGTTAATTTCTTTGAGCCAGTGGTGTAGTTCTCGGCCGGGAACTCCTTGTGCTGTTTTGTTAAAGATTTCTTTAATTATTTCGGCTCGTTCTGGGTCGATGATAATGTCTTTGACTCCACCGAATGCTCGGTTCATATACCCGAGCGGTGCAACACCTGGTCGCCAGCCCATATTGAGCTTTGTCTTCATGCCTCGCATGACGTTAATACTTTTGTTATCGTTCTCAAGCTTTGCCTGGGAACAGAGAATCATGAGCAGAAACTTCTCATTTGGGTTATTCGAGAAGGTCTGTGAGTACGTCTTGATATGGAGTAGCTTCTTCTGATCCATAAGGTCGACGATTGCACCCAGGTCTCCCGCGTTGCGGCTCAGCCTGTCTGGTGCCCAGGTGAGGATAGCGTTATATTCGTCATCCGCAATTCCCTGAAGCATCTGTGAGTAAACGGGGCGCTTGCCTGAATCTTTCGCGGAATGGCTCTCTTGAAGTTCCGTTACCACATTTAGGCCTTCTCGAGCTGCAAGGTCGCGCATTTCGTCTAGTTGCGACCCGATGCTCATCGCCTGTTTCTCGTCACTCTCGGAGCTTTTACGGGCGTAGAGACAGTACTTTAATGGTGTGTTTGCATGATTGTCCAGCATGGCTAACACCAACATACCGCAAAGAATTTATAAGTCTAGCGAATTGATATAATTGTTGTAGTAAGTCTCGGTAGGAGGTGTAAGGTGAGTAGAAATTTAAAAGATTTGCATAATGCGTCAGACGAAGATTTGATACGTGAACATGATGACAGGGCAAAGCATACATCCGTAGGGATTAGTTATTATATTGACGAGTTAAATAGACGCTCACAAGAAAGGGTGGAGAGCTCCATGTACGAACTCGCCACTAAATCTCACCGGCTTTCTATTCGAGTGTTCTGGCTTTCGATAGTGAGCACGGTTGTTGCTATCGCGGCGTTGTTTGTGGCTATTTTTATCAAACAATAAAATAGTAGCGATATACTCGATCGCTACTATTTGTGTAGTTACTATAGCTTTACGGTAACAGTCTTGCCGAACAAGCTTCCCGATTCAAATACAAGCTTAAGTCCGCTGTCGTCTTTCGGCACTTCGTATACAAGGTTCCCTGTTACTTTTCCTCCAGCGGCAAGTGTTCCTGTATTAAGGCGCCCTTCGGTGATCGCGGTAATTTGTTCGTTATGCTTAACGCCATTAGTGTCTTGCAGTTCGAAGTTAAACGTACTGTAAGTGAGGTCTGAGTTGCTTCCGTTTTCGATAGTGACATTTACGAGTACGAATTCGTTACCACTTTCTGGTTGCGAGAATTGATTACCTGTTTGGTAGTTTCGCTCAACGCTATTAACTGTGAGCTTTCGGCTATCTATGTCGATTGTTTCGCCAACGGCAAATTCGGTCTTATCTTCAGTCTTTTGTTCTGATTCGCTATTGTTTGATGACGAATTGCTAGAACTGTCCGTGTCGGCTGACTGGTCGCCACTCATCGCACCGCCGATTCCACCGAGAAGCACGATTGCAATAATAACGGTTAATACCTTATGTCTAGCAAACCAGTTTTTGCCACTCTTATCTTTTGACATGTCGTTAGCCCTCCTTGAGCCAATTTAGTTAATTGACCAGGGGCTGAATATAAAAGTGACAGCCACGCTGGACTGTCTAGGACCCAAGTAAACGCGTTCGCGCCGACTCTTTTATACGTAGCTGCCACTTTCATGGCACGATACGTATATATGTTTATAATACGCTTTGCGGCGTTTACTTTGATCCTAGACAGTTTGATTATACCGCGATGGATGAGTAAAACCTAGCTATCACCAGGGTTTGTCGTGTTATCTCTGACTTCGGTCCACTTAATCAACTTGTCGCGCAGGTCATCTGTTTGCATGAGCTTATTGAGTATGGCGGAGGTTATCTGTTCGCCAAGCACTTTTTCAACTTCTCTTCTAATTTCTTTTTCATTGAGTTTGCGCGTTTCGATGTTTGGGTTTTGCTTTAGTGAGATATCGCCGTCTTTATGTTCTAGGGAGTCTAGTATTTCTGGCTTTACCATCATAAGAATGCCGCTCTTAATAAGCCGCAACCTGTCGAATGCATCTTCATAGCGGGCGTCAAGTTGATCTTTGTAGTGCTTCATGTCTCGGCCCGATGCATTACGATAGCGATCGTCATTGTTGCGGAGATAATATTCTGCTGCCCGCTGACTGCCGTTTTGCATATTCTTAAACACGACAGACTCGGCGAAGTCGGACATATTTGCACGACCAATCTCGATCGCCGTGTCTGCTGCTTTCTGGAAGTCGAGATCAGAATTATACCACCGATAGTATGTGCTCCGCGGAATCTTCGCTTTCGCACAGGCCTGAGAAATCAGGCCTGTCCTCTCTAGCTCCCCGGTGACGATTTTGATTGTCTTAGCGCTCTTTCTCATCACTACTCACTGTTGATATTAATTTGCGCTTGAGACCTGTTTCGAGCTCCCAGCGACGTAGTGCAACTTCGGCATATACCGGAGATTTTTCCATAATATAGCATCGCCTGCGCAGCCTTACCGATGCTATGAGGGTTGAGCCCGATCCGCAAAATGGCTCCACAACTAAGTCGCCCTGTCTAGTGAGTACCTTTATATAGGGTATGAGGATAGGTAAGGGCTTGGTCCCGAAGATAATACCTTGGCCTGAATTTTGCTTGTCGTCGGCATTATATTCGATGAAATCTGTCGGTTGGAATAGCTTGTTCTTTCCTTTTTCATAACCTTCCCATTGTGGCTTGCCGGAGATTGCATAGAGCGCAGTTTCATATTGTTCCTGTAGCCCTTCGGGTTCTTCGTTGTGGTTATATTCAACAGTTCCGCTTGCACCAACCACGGCGATATCGTGTTTACTAAAGAACTTATATTTCGCCGCGAAGTTCTGGTGACGGTTGGGTAGGTGCCAAACAATCATGTTTTTAACCTTCCAGTATTTTTCCATTTCTGACCAAATTGTAACAAGGTTTTTCCAGTTCTCGTAGCAAATAATAGAGAAGTCGTCTTTTGCGTACTTCGCAATATTCGCCATCCATAATTCTGTGAAATTATCTGGCAGTACGTCAGTCTCGAGATAGCGACGGTTGCGCTTGCTCCCAAACCCGGTTGTTGGACTGCCACCGCGTTTTGCGTGAACGTAGTCCAAGATGTAGGGCGGGTCAGTCATGCACATGTCGGCTTTTTCACCGTTCATGAGCGCATCAAAGTCTGACTCAATGGTTGAGTCGCCACACATGAGACGAGAATCGCCAAGCTGGTAAATGTCACCTTTTTGTGCGGAGATCTTATTGATATCTAGCTTTTCGAGCTCCCGTTTTAGGTCGAACGTGCCGTCATTTTCTGGCGGATCAATGAAGATGTCGTCAAGCTCAAGACTGTTAAATCCGACATCTGCTAGTAGGTCGGCATCAAATTCTTTGAGAAGTTCATAATCCCAATCGCCAAGGTTCTTGTTGAGCCGTAGATTCAGCTCTTTTTCCTTTGACTCGTCGGCGATATCTACGTAGACGACGGGAACTTGCTTGAAACCAAGATCTTTTGCAACCTTGAGACGAAAGTGTCCGCCAATGACAATATTCTTTCTTGCCTCAGCGCCGTTTACCAGAATCGGATCGACAAGTCCAAAGGTTTGTATGCTTTGCTTGAGTTGATTGGAAGCATCCTCGCTCCATTTACGTGGGTTGTATAGTGACGGTTTTAACTCACTAATATTTGCCTGAATGACTTTCAGGGCATCTTTAACTGCTGTCATGTGTATCTCCTTTATGACAATTAAAAATAGGCTCGAACGATCGAGAGGGTATGTATTAGTAATGTCATGAGCGGCAGGAGATAACGAGCGAATAGTCCTCAGGTTATTCAAGATACGCTACAAGAGCACGACTAATAACAGGGGTCTATTATGTTGACTCTGTCATTATAGTTACCTCTTGTAGCTTTCGGGCTTTGCGTCGTAACCGTGGCTACGCGCGCCTCATGTCACAATTATCTACTGCTACCAGGTTGATAATCGGACGAAGTCAAATGCGTGAATAACACTTCATTGTGTGTGGATTTTGTAAATCCTTACGCATGCATCGTACCTACATTATACCATGAAATTGATGCAGATCATGAGCGGCGAGGGGCGAGTGCTGTCGACGCCTCGATGTATTGGACGCCTATTTTACCAGTCCAATTCGGGTCTTTGCCCGTGGGTCGCTTATAATACCCTGTACCGCATTCAGTACATTCGTATTTTGGATCATTGCCAGATACAGAACATCCACCAAAGACGATTTTGCCTTGCTCCTCAAGCTTTTCGAGGCGTTCGGTAAAATCCGGCATACCGTATATGATGCGAGCTACTTTATATGAGTCGCATTTTGAGCATCTTGTCCGGCTGCTTCTTGTTAAGTCTGACATAGCTTAATTTTACCGCTGAATCATGAAAGGAACTAGCATTGGTGATGCTGCATATGCTTGACTTGAGTCGCTACGAGGCGCGAAAATGTAGCCATGCCTAGAAGAAATAATAGTGAACTCGCTTATGATAGTATCTCTGAAGCCGGAAAGTTTAGAGAGCAATTTCGATTTGTTTTCTCCGGGGTTGTAATTGCAACTGTTTTTGTTGTCCCGTCTGACAGTGTGTTCGAGCTACTGCTAAAAGGGGTACTTGGTTTTTCGGCTTTCTTTGCTGCCATATACTTAATTGCGAGTGCAGCAAATATAAAATATCGTGAGCCAGGTATCATGTACCAAATGCTCTACGTGGGAGAGAGATTCCGAATGCGTATGTACGACTTTTCTGTCGATACGTTTGCGGTAGCATTCCTCTACCTCTTAGGATTAGTGGGCGTTGGCCTATCCCAGTCGATCAGTGGTGTTGAATTTGCCCCACTGTGGCAGTGGTCTATCTTGATTTTTGTCATGTTTGCACTTGCTGTGACGATTCTTTTTACTAGTATTGCTTTAAAGAAAAGAGAGTTAGCTACAAAAAAGAAATTACCCTTAATTTAGTATCGGCTCCGATGACCTCCTAGAAGAGTTAAGAACAGAGGTAGAAAGTGGTATAATATTGGTATTATGAATGGGGGTTAATAATGCAGGGCGTTTTCGACATAAACATCAATACGATTCAACAGTTAAACCCGCAACAAGCTGTTGATTTAGTGCGAAAGCTTCTATATGCGGAAGCTCGCCTACTCAACATAGACCAGACATCAGTAAGGGTACCTGATAATATAAATGCGTCTGATGATGGTGTTGACGCAGAAATTACGGCAGGTTCCGTGCCAAGCACGGCATCTGGAATTATTAAAAATGGCACAACTTACTATCAGGTTAAGGCGCAAAATTTCAACGTTAGTGCCAGTAATGCAAATAAAATTGTAAAAAAAGAACGCTCCAATGAGTTTAAGCCGAAGATAAAAGAATGCTTCGAGAATAACGGGACGTTGGTCGTTGTATTAACCGGTAACACAAACCCAGATCCCCAAAATAGTGCCATAGCCAACCTGCGTAATGCAATAAAAGCCATTGATCCTCAATATGAAAATGCCAATATAGAGATATGGCGAGCCGACATGATTCAGGGCTTCCTGGAGAATTTCCCATCCATAAGATTGCATCTACAGCCAACGCCGATTGATTCACTGCATAGTATAGAGACATGGTCGAAATTGGGCGGCATGAATCAAAAGATGGTTATAGGCGATGATCAGCAAGCGATTATAGATGGCATCAAGTCATCAGTGAGTGTTGTTCAGCAAGAGCCGTTGCGTATTATAGGAGACCCGGGTGTAGGTAAAACACGCTCAACGTTAGAGGCTCTAAAGAGTAACGAGTATGCATCCCTAGTTGTTTATGCGGAGAAGCCGTCTGCTTTACCGGCCGGGTTTTTAAACAGATTTTTACCAGGAGACAATACCGAACGTATGATTCTGGTAGTTGATGAGTGTAGCCCTAGCGACCTAAGCATCATATGGAATACCATCCAGAACATTACGGACAGAATCAAATTGGTTACTATTTACAACGCCGAGGAGCAGAGCAGAACAGATATGTTGCAATCCATCATATCACCTCTGTCTGACCAACAAATTCAAGAAATTCTTACGACACAATATAATATCCCACAATCTGATGCCCAGACCCTATCTCAACTGTGTAGTGGGTCGCCAAGGGTTGCTCATATTATAGGCGCAGACGTATCTAGGACTGGAAATGTCAGTATTCATTCGCATGATGATATATGGACTAGGTATATTGCTGGCGGAGATGCTATAAACAGCGATTCGTACAAAAATAGGCTAGCAGTATTGAAATGGGTATCTTTATTCAGGCGCTTTGGGTATGACCGTCCTATGCAAGAAGAAGGCAATATGATTGTCAAGAAGATTCATCAGAGTGAGGGTATTGCTGATGGGTCAATCCGCACTATTATTCAGGATCTAAAGAAGAGTAAAATTCTTCAAGGTAACTCTACTCTTTATATAACTCCGAAGCTGTTACACGTATGGCTATGGTCATTATGGTGGAGAGATCACGGAGGCTCATTTAATTACAGTGATTTTATTAAGGTTGATGATTCCACTCAGCTAACGCAAGAGCTAATAAATTGGTTCTTTGATATGTTGAGGTATGGTAAAGAATCGACGGAAGTTCCAAAAGTAGTAGATGACCTACTAAGCAACCCATTAGGAGACCCAAGTTTTTTAGATAGTGAGCACGGTTCAAAGGTGATTCAAATTCTTGCCAGTGTCGATCAAGAAGCCGTGCTCAAATTTATTGAGACACGAGTCAACGGAGTGGGTGTAGACGTACTAAAAAACTTTAAATCTGGACGTAGGGGCTTTGTTAATGCACTTGAGCATATTGCTGTCACTGCTAAATATTTCGAACGTAGTGCCAACGCATTACTGAAACTTGCTGAAGCCGAGAACGAAAGCTGGTCAAATAATGCCACGGGAACGTTTACTGATCTATTCTCTAATGCACCAGGCCAAGTAGCGCCTACGGCTGCATCACCGAGTCAAAGACTTCCAATTTTAAAGAAAGCCATAGAGTCGGACAATCCAGAGATTCAGAAAATTGCTGTTGCAGCGATAGATAAAGGATTGGAGTCTGCTCATTTTACGCGTATGAGTGGCGACGATGGATCTGGATTGATAGACAAGACTGAGCGGTGGTCACCCAAAACGTATGGAGAATGGCGGGAGGCGTACAAGAGTATATGGGAACTGGCGTTCAATAGCCTAGCTACGTTGACGGCGGAGAATCGAGACAAGCTTACCCATATAATGATTGTCAATATTCGCAGTCTTTTGCTGACAATTGGCAATAAAGATATGGTCATTGGTTGGCTTAATGATTTATCAACAAGTCATTTTATTAGTAAAAAAGAGTTGATTAAAGAGATAGTCGAGATACTTCACTATGATCGCAAGAGCCATACGAAGGAAACTATCACTAAACTGGAAAAGCTACAGGATACGCTTGTGGGGAGTGGATATGAGTCCCTTGTAAGGCGCTACGCAGGCATGAATATCATAGAAGATACCTATGGAGATGATGGCAAGAGATCTGATATAAAAACGAAGATCTTAGAAGACTTGGCCAAAGAGTCGCTGTTGAATACAGGTGAGTTTAAAAACTTACTACCATGGCTCGTTACAAAAGATGCTGAAAACAGCTATTCATTTGCATTTCAACTGGGTAAGTTTGACAACGACTATCAGCTCCTTGATCTAATTGTAAGTAGCACGAAAAGTGCAGACCCCGAGACTAGTGATGTACAATTCTTGGCTGGTTATCTCCAGCCTTTAAGAGCCAAGGATGAGTCCAAGTGGGAGGAAATTCTAGACTTGCTATCGGAAGACTCCACTATACAAAAACATGTCCCGAGGATTACGTGGCTGTCTGGAATGACTGATCGAGCAATAAGGCGCATTATCGATTTATCAAAAAATAAGATAATTGATGACAAGGAGTTTATACAATTTGGCTATGGTAGCTCGCTAGAACCACTTTCTACGGATGCATTCGAAGAACTGATAGAGTATCTGCTCACTAGTGAATACGAGTCTATTGACTCAGTAATCCTTGATTATGCCTCATTTTTCTATGATATGAAGAAAAAGGCAGATATTCCAGAAGACCTCGGATTCAGGATTATCACACAACCGAGCTTGTTTATAAAACGAGATCGCAATTCTCGAAATCAAATGGATGACTATTATTGGGGCAGAGTTGCTAATGAATTTCTAGATAAATATCCTAATCGTGCAGCAGATTTAGCAAGAATAATTTTTAGCAATTACGGCGAGGATGGGACAATAACGGATGGTCACAGAAATGAAGTACAGAACGTACTAATTAGGATAACCGAGCTTGACCCAACCGGTATCTGGGAAATTGTTTCTCCGCATTTAAGACCGGCTAGGGATATGCTGGATTGGCATATAACTCACTGGTTTACTGGCTGGGAAATATCATTTGGCAATGAAGGCAACCCCGCTACCGCACCGATAGGAATGATACCGACTGACATTCTTTGGAAATGGATAGATGAGAATATTGACGAAAGAGCACACATAATAGCAAGCTATGTTCCTAAAAAACTGTTTCATGACAATAACCACACCTGTCTAGCCAGAGAAGTGTTGGTCCGCTACGGTAATCGTGATGACGTACGTAAATCCTTTACGACCAACAATTACAATGAGGGTTGGTCTGGGGAAAGGAGTTTACACTATGCTGGAAAGCTGCATAGATTATTAGAATTTCGTAAAAATGAAACTAACGCCAATGTTCTAAAATGGATTGACGAATATAGCAAAGTTCTCGAAAAAGATATAGAAAATGCCAGGTTGGAAGAAGAACGAGATGATCGGTCCTAATGATCTCGCTGCTCTGACGCCTGGTACATCTCAATAAGTACCGTAAAGTAGCAAACGAGTCGAGATTTCTCTTCCTCGGACAGTGCTAGTTCCCGTGTCTCATTTGTAGCGTTTACCCCTGATGCAGTGTTCGAGACCTGTATGGGGAGCCAAGACAAGATATGTGGCAATAAGTCCAGTAAGCATTCACGCTACTGGGCTTTTGTTGATATATAATTATAATCGTGAAAGCTTATCTCGAAAAACATTACAGAGTGTTGGGGTACTTGGGTGCATTGGTAGCGCTTATAATCGCAGCAATTTATATTAAGGTTGTTCCCGAGGAAACCGTCGTCGCTAGTGGTATACAGGAAATGATACTTCGATATGGACACACGCTGTGCTGGATTTTATTGAGTCAGGCAAGCTTGTTGTGGGCAATAAACAAAACAAATAAGTGGTCAAAGTTTTTGGCTTACACCGCACTAGCCACGTACATCATTTTTACGGTAACACTTCTCACATCTAAATTTAATATTTCGTGACCTGTAGGCGGAGCCATAAAAAATACCCGTCCGAAAGGACGGGTATTATTTATGGCTTTTGCACATGACCCGAGAACCGAGGGAGTGATTATTGACTTTTTTGTCTATAGTGATATATTATATATAATTCTATCGCCTGAAACGCAAAGGAGTGATAAGTGGCGAAGCGGACGTTGTTCGAGTTTATTCAGGCACAATCCAATGATTATTCTCGTGAGGAAAATCGCTTTTTGGGCGCAACAGGACTGTCGCTTACTTTGCTGGATGATCTGAATGCTGTTAAGGCATCTTTGTCTGTAGAGACTTCGGTCATCATCTCCGCTTACGAAGGTCATCGAACCCTCCCGTTAATGCTGCAAAGACTTGGTCAGCAATCAATCAAAAACTTTGAAGTTATTATCGTTGATGATGGCTCTCCTCATACGATGTTCCCCGTCGTTGAAGCGGCCGAACCGACGTTTCCCGTTAAATACGTTCGCGAAGTTGTGAATGAAGGACGGTCGTTTACTCGGAACACAGGAATGTTGATGGCCGACGGAACGAACCTTATCTTTACGGATCAAGATATCATTTTTGATAATGAATTCGTAGAGCGGCTGGCCTTAAAACAAGCTCATACGAGCGATTCAGTGTTCCTTGGATTCAAAGAGGATATCGAGCTTGATGATTTGCAGCCAGGCCTGACGGCTAACTATCGATCTGATTGGCGCAATTCCATTGTTGCTCAATCCGATTTCCTCATGCTTGGACGTCCTGGCTCTCAGGCGCTTGGTCCTCAGGATCGCACGTATAGAATTCTCGATGAAACGGATAATTTAAAAACACTTGGAAACGGAAGCGTTATAGGATTCTGGGATTTATCTGCGACTGTTATTTCTCATGGAGTGAGCGTAGGAAGGGATGCCGCAGTAATGTCAGGTGGATTTCCCGAAGTCGGTTTTGACGGTTGGGGTGCTCAGGATATCGCATTTGGTGCACGATTAATTGGCCAGGGAAACTTCATCATTCCTTCATTGGATACAGCATATTTTCACATCAATCATGAGCGCTACTCGGGCTCTCGCAAAAAGGAGATGGAAGAGCTCATACGCAATATGGCGAGCTACAGAGCACTGCTTGATAGTATGGAGTTTAGAAAAAAGCCGGCCAAACGTTCCCCTAAGAAGATAAAAACCATTGGGTCAGTTGAATATTACGAGGTATGAGGATGGTACGGGATATATCAAGACAAGTTCGTATTGAAAGATTTCAAGAAGCTGCACAGCATGTCGCTGAACTCTATGCAAAAATTCCAAGCGTCACGTCAATAGTGATCGGTGGGTCTTTGGCCCGTAATTTCACTGATCGGATATCTGATATTGAGATGTACGTATACTATGATCAGCATATGCCATCAAAGAATGAAATAAGGGGTATATTGACGGATCTTGGCGCCCCGCTGACTCGCTCAAAAAATGTGCATTGGTTTCATGAGGCCTGGGGGTATCATACATTCTTTAAATACAATGGCATTAAGTTTGAGCTAGGCTATCGTGACATCCGTGAAATGAACGCGCGCCTCCATGCATTTAAGCATAATTTTCTTTTACCAAAGCATGGTGTACACGATACTCCATTCGGCCATTACGAGAGTGGAATCGCTAGCTGCATCACAGAGTGTAAGATTCTATACGACAAACAGGACGAACTTGTTGACCTCAAAAACTATCTAGCTGACTACGCTAGCTCTTGGATTCGAGACGAGACCTTTCGCTACTATTTAGCGGACGCTGAAACAATTCTGAAGGTAAAGGCAAAGCCGGCCGCATTACGTAACGATATCTATAATTTTCATGCATGCATTGCACGGGCTATTCGTGGTTTGACGATTGCAGTGTTCGCCTTGAACAACACATACTACCCAGGCGACAAATGGAATGCGCATTACATAGCTACATTTTCTCGAATACCAAAGCACTACGAAGAGGTGATGGATGGGGTATTACATGCCCATGCGGCAACTTCAAAAGAAAAAATGCTCGTCGTGAAGCGACTTTTAGCTATAACTGAAGAAGTGAAGCAATTGTATAAGAATGGGAATGAGTAGCGAACAATGAATGACTTCTCTCCAGGTAGACTTGTTCAGGATTGGTGGGGCATCGAAGCGGTTGACTCACAGCGGATACTCGGCGGTGTTTCGACAGAAAATTGGATGGTCGCAACACCAGATAAACGTTATGTTCTAAGAAATGCAGGAAGATTTGGCGAGTATGCTGTAATGCAGACTGCAATCTTGGAGCATCTGCATGATGCTCGATTCACATATGATATTCCTCGACCAGAGCGCACTTTGGCTGGCGGCATGGTTCATAGAGTTGGTGAAAATTTCTTCATGGTGTATCCATACATCGAAGGAGCAACAGGAGTCAATCGGAACTATAGTTATAAGGAATTTGGCGCAGCGCTTGGATCATGCCATCATCATTTGCGCAATTTTGATTGGACGCGTTTTGGTCAAAATAGATCAAAACAACTGATCGATTTGGCGAGTATCGATCCGTATATTACCGCACTTGAGGATAATGTAAGAAATGCACCGATACTTCAGGATGAACTCAAGAGAAGGTATGGCTCTATTGAGCAAGTGTCTAAGGATGCTGCACTTGTAGTGCGCGACCTCGGGCGCATTGGACTAGAAGGATATTCGGTTCAAGTATGTCATGGTGATTTTACGCCAGCAAATGTGCTGCATACCGACGGGAAGATATCGGGACTGATTGATTTTGGTGGAGTGACGATTGATCCAAAAGTGACTGATGTTGCGACATCACTCTCACGAACTGCAGTGAAGGGGTGGGGGTATGACAGTGTAATTGCCGGAGACCTCCTTGAGGGCTATTCATGGAATTCTTGGCTTGATGACAATGAAATGACCGCACTTGCACCTCTCGCGTTTGTAGATGTAATCCGATCCTTGTCGTGGCAAACAACTGAACTTCGTTTCAACGAGTCAACAAGGGTGACACATGAAGATGCGACTGAATACATGCATAAAGCGGCCGTATTACGTGACATTGTTGGAGGGCAGGTATGAGTGACAACGAACACATAGCACTGTATACGCCAGAGGTAACAAAAGAAGAGCTTTTGGAAGCGGTGTCCGCAACTTATGAGAGTGGAGTATATACAAGAGGCAATCAGGTCAAACACTTCGAAGAGAAACTTGCCGATATAACTGGCCACAAAGAAGCCCTGGCCGTTTCGAACGGAACAACCGCACTTAATTTGGCCGTACGCGCATCAGGCTGGCATAAAGGAGATAAGGTTATAACTTCTCCGATGAGCTTTATCGCGACGACAAATGTCTTGCTACAAGAGGGACTTATTCCGGTGTTCGCTGATTTGGATGAAAATCTACAGCTAGACTGGGTCCAGGCGAAAGAAATAATCGAAAAGGACCCTACTATCAAGGGGATTCTAATGCCGGTCATCTATGGGCGGTCAGTTGATGTTGAGGCTGTACGAGATATTAAATATGCGCATCCAGAAGTATTCATCATTGAAGATGCAGCGCAGGCACTTGCTCCAGTATCGCGGGGGCTTGGTGTTGGCGACGGGGCTGATATCACAACATTTAGTTTCCATGAGAATAAAGTCATAACAACAATGGGCGAAGGCGGCGGTGTAATTTCTAATGATGCCGAGCATATCGAACGTATGCGCAGAATGCGAGAGCAGGGAAGATTAGATACTCCAAACTGGATTGATTTGGTAGAGCTGGGATATAACTATCGTATGACGGAGGCTCAGGCACATACCGGTACGGCTCAACTGAATAGATTGGACGCTATTCTAGATCGAAGGGCTGAGTTGGCGCATCGTATGGGTAGACAATTGCTTGAGAGCGGAATACCTCTATCGCTTCCCCTGGGAGATCGTAGTTGGTTTGCATATCCGGTTGTTGCTGATGGCCCAGAGGCTGCAGCGCATCTTGCGCGAACAATGAATAGCGAAGGTATTCAATCGAGGGTCAAACCGATGCCGGCCATTCAATCCTTTAACCATGTTGCTCGCTCTTTGCATGAAGATTATGCTCGGGATATTACCTCGCTTGCTGATAGTGTCGTATTGCTTCCACTTCATACAAAGTTGAACGAGGTAGATATTGATAGAATAGTTGAGTCAGCGAAAAAAGCCTTTTATAAGAAAATTGGAAATCACTGTATCACATCGTCATCAGCGTTTTATGATTCACTCGCGAAGCAGTATTCGCAAGTTCGAGCTGAACGGAAAAATTATCTACATGCTGTAAATCAAATAGTAATAAACGAGATTGCTAATCTCTCTGGCTATCATCCTCACATGCTTGATGTCGGGTGTGGGGATGGAGTTAGGGGGAGCGAGATAGCGACGAGTACAGGCTATACACTAACCGCCATAGATAGTTCTGACGAAATGGTGACCGTCGCTCGAAGCAACGGGGTGAACGCAATGGTAGGTGACATAGTAATGTTTGATGAGCGGCTTGTTCGCAAGGGAAAATTCGGAGTAATCTCGTTATTATGGAACGTTCTCGGGCATATTCCTAGTGACCAATTGAGGCTCGATGCTTTGAACAATATCTACACGCTTCTTGCCAATGACGGCATATTAGTCCTCGATGTCAATAACCAATTTAATGCAGCCCAGTATGGCGCAGATAACGCCGAGCGAAATCGTAAGGCGGTACGAGAATCAGTCGATACTACGACAGTTGGCGATTTTGTTACTGAACGTATCGATGAACAGGGTAGAAAATTCTCAACCGTTTCGCATATTTTCCACACTGACGAAGTGGAGTCGTTGCTGGAGAGGGCTGGATTCAAGGTTGCGATTCAGTATGTTCATTACGGAACCGGTGAACATGTTGACGAATCCTCGGGCCAGATCATTGCCGTTGCAAAGAAGACAGACTGATTTTTTAAAGCAGTGAATGCCTTATCGCAGCAATACTTTTCTCAATGCCGTCACTACCTTTTCGTGACTCAAAATAATGAGTCTGCCATCCCCGTTCATTCGCTGTGTCTAGGTTGTCTTGATTGTCATCAATAAAAAACAGCTCCCCTGGTGGTACGCCGATAGTTTGCTCAACAAGTTCGTATAGTTTCTTATCGGGCTTCATGTAGCCAAGTTCTCCAGAGTCAAAAATGCGCGCACAATGAGAAAACTTCTCTGGAAATAGATGCGATCTAGATGGATTATTAAACTCAAACCATGAATTGCTCAATATAGCGATATGGTATCCGGTATCTTTTAGCTCATCTAAAAGCTCAAGAGAGTCTTGTATCCAGTAGTCGTTTGCGCACCATGCCGCAATCACATCTTCTATGTTTACGGACTTTCCGTAAGGTTTGAGTGCTATGTTCCATGCTTCTTGAGGTGAAATAGCACCTTGATGGAGGAGCTTATCTAGTGTATGGCCATGATAGGGCGCCTGAAATGCATCGAGCATTTTTTGGTGAGGAATGCCAATACTATGCGCAAATGTCCTTGAGCTTCCAAACCAGTCCAAGAGCACGCCGCCTACATCAAATAGTATCCAGGTCGGATGAGTCCTCATATATTGCCTATTGTAGCTATTTTATTCATATTCGTAAATTAACCTTTAAAATACACAAAATGCTTAACTATTTTCCATCTAAATATGATGCGGAACACTTGCATGGTCGAGAATGACGGTGTATGGTCCGGCACAGTCGAAGACAAAAAGTGTCTTAATGAGGAGACTGGCACTACAATTCGTATCCATCCTGATGGGTATGACGAGCGACGCGATCTATTGGCTGGCAAGGCTGGTCGCGTTGCTATTTTTGCAGAATCTTATCGATATGTGCTTCCTGGTTTTTAGTAGCTAACAAACAGAGTACCTATTTGTGGTAATAAGTACCGCGTCTAATTGGTAGACTCTTAATATTGCGCTCGTACAGCCGGCTCCATTATCTCTGTTAATTAAAGCCATCCGGCTTCATAATCATCGACAATATCTTGGTTTTCTTTTGGCTTGTGTGCTTGGCGATAGGGTGAACAGGTAACTAGCCAGAGCTTAGTCAGAGTGCTTTTGTTCTCGAGAATTTGCTATACTTGTAGGCAATGAAGCTGATCTTTATATATGGACCACCGGCGTCTGGAAAGCTAACGATTGCTGAGATCCTATCTGAGCGTACGGGTATCCCATTATTTCATAATCACTTATCTCGTGATTTAGTAAAAGACATTTATGGTGATCAACTGCGAGATAACTACGGGCTTGTTGATCGTATACGATTCGATGTGTTTGATTATTGCTCGAAGAATCAAACCGATTTGATTTTTACCTACGTCTACGAGGGTGAAAATGACAATGAGAACGTTCGCCAATTGATCGGTGTAATTGAGAGAAACGAAGGTGAGGTGGTTTTTGTAGAGCTCACCGCAACAAAAGAGGATCTGATTAGTCGCGTTGGTAATGAATCGCGTACCAAGTTTAGGAAGCTAACAGACCCAGCTATTATGGATAAAATTACTCAAGATATGAGTATTTTTTCCATCCCATTTGTTAGATCGCTAAAAATAAACACATCTCATCTCTCGCCTGACGAGTCGGCTAGTGCCATTATCGACAGCTTGTAATGTGCGCCGAACTAAGTTCAACAGTAGGCACAATCACTATTACGAAGAAAAAATATTTCTGATACAATACGCCTTTGTCAAAAAAAGATAAGAGGTGATATGAAAAAGATACTACAAAAAGAACTGCAGTTTTCGGCGTGGATAACGCTCGGCATGGTACTGATCATGGTTGCGTACAACATGATTCTTCATTTTGGATTTACTGCCGACGCACTGATGATAGGGCTGCAAAGCTTTGTGCCAATATACGTGGGGGCGTTTTTGATCGAACAGACGATTGTCGACCATAACGTCAAGCGCATACACAAGCTTATCGTGTCGCCAACAGACGATGCATTCAAGAAAGCGGTATGGTTTTCATTCTTGATGGTGACGTTTATGGTGCTTGCAATGACACTGTTCGCTTCGCTGTTGTCAAACACGGGGAGTGATGTGTTTTGGAGCGAGTATCTCGTTTCTGTAGCCCGTAACTTCCCTGTAGCCCTTATTGCGCAGTTCTTTGTCGTTGGTCCAATTGTACGCGCCTTCATTGCACCGCCACGTATGTAGTCTATGCTACTCGTCGGTGTGATTGCGCATGGTATGGTGTTGCATCGTTTGCCAGAATCGACTGAGGTATAGCACGTACTTTGCTATAATGACCAAATGAAAGTTTGGGAATCTGGCCGTGAATCTCAATTGCTCGATGATATCATTGCTGGCCGCAAGACCATCGAAGGGCGCCTCAATAAGGGCAAGTTTGCTGAATATACAGCAGGCGATAGAGTTAGTCTCAGGCGAGATTATCGTGACGAGTCGGGGGTCCTCCGGGACGGGGAGCCGAATGCTGCGCTCGTAGAAATTATCGCCATTCGCACGTACAAATCATTTCTGGAGATGGCGGCAGCCGAGGACTATGTGCGAATCATTCCGGGTGCAGCCAGTGCCGAGACGGCTGCCGAAGTATATAACAAGTACTACTCGGCGGCAGACCAAGAAGCGTATGGCGTTTTGGCTATCGAGATTTGCTTGCAGTCTTGACGCGTCGAACCAAAACCTCTCGTGTAACAATAGTGATAGCAGCAATCATTACGAGGCTCGACGTAATTGGTGCTAAGACGTGGGCAGTTGCAGACGTCGCGGAGGTGAAGTTGAAAAGAGTGTGCCATAGGGCCACTAACAGTATGCTGTGCTTCGATCCTCGGTAGAGCCATGCTAATAGGACACTTCCAGACGTTAAACCGATAAACCATCCAACTGCGCCACCAATCCCTAGTCCCGTAAAGGACTGAACTATAAAGAAGAGGGGAAGGTGCCATGCGCCCCAAATGACTGCTGTAATCAGCGATGTTTTGATGAGCGAATAGCGTTGCATCAGTTTTTCGACAAGATATCCTCGCCAGCCGACTTCTTCGCCGTACCCATTTGCAATGAGGACGATCAAAAATACAAGTAGGGGACCGAGTGAGCCCGCTACGCCTGAATATGTAAAGAGCGCTTCTAGCGATGTTGACTGACCGCTGACGAGATATGCGATCGGCGAGATGATAAGAATTGCGGCTACGGCTAGCCAGTATACGCCGGCTCGCCAGTGTGTGCTTCGTTTTATGATACTCCTGAGCCCAGGAAGACCCTCGAAAAGTGCGGTAGTTATGACTGCAGAAAATAGGGGAGCAAGAAGTCCATAGATGTGAGTTGGCCACCCAATACCTGGTTCGGTTATAGTGCCGTGCAAGATTAGCGGTATCCAGCACATCCAGGCCAATCCGAACGACAACGCTACGAAAGTTATGAGCTGCTTGTTGATTTTCATACGGTTTCAGTATAGCGAAACCAGATGATACTGAAAAGTGTAATAGTACCAGAGGCTTGTGTGATGTAAACAATGTGTGGTACATTACTTTCATAATTCAATGAAAGTAATGAAACAATGAATGCACTACAAAAAGAGCTAATTGAAAAAATAACAGCTAGCATGAACATGATAGATGTTCCTCCGTCTACCCTTCGTGTACTCTCCTGGTTGCTTGTTGCACCGCAGGCCAAACAATCGGCGGAAGAAATTCAGCGGGAGCTCGACATGTCATCAGGGGCGGTCAGTATGGCACTGAATACTCTGCACTACCTTGGACTTATCGAACGAATCTCTGCAAAAGGCTCTCGTAAATTATGGTATCGAGCGGTTGAAGATATGGCGGGATTATTAGTGGAGCGACAGGTGGCTTCGTTTCGAAAGCTTCATCAAGCCGCCGAGGAGGCGCTCGCTCATAACCCTGGCAATACTCGTCTTCGAAAAACCAAGATGAATTCTGGTCGTGTCATCGATCTACTTCATAATGTCGAGCAGGATTACGATGCGTAAGACGCTGCTTTTGCTAGTTGTCGTGGTGGGGAGCATGACTATTGGACTCGCCGTGCATTCTCAAAAAAGTAAGGAAATAGCTACGGCAAAAGTGAATGCTATGGCCTCGGTAGACTCCAGCGAAGAGGGCAAGGGCATCCTGAAATACATCGATGCAGATACGGGAGAAGTTGATGTACGCATGATCGAAGATATGGCGAGTAGGATTCCTTCAATTCTCCATAATGAGGCATTGTCTCGAGCAACGCAGCGGATTGACGATGCAGTGAGTGATGGCAGGATAACCGGTGACCAGGCTGACCAGCTACGGGGTGCATTACAGGAGGCGCTGAAATGAAAAGAAGTAAAGTCGTTATTGAAGCCAGGAGCTTATACAAGACATATAGTCTTGGAAAACTAAAAGTTCCCGCCCTGCAGGATATCTCACTCTCTATCATGAAGGGCGACATGGTATGTATAGGCGGAAGAAGCGGGTCGGGAAAATCAACATTGTTGCGTCAGCTCAGTCTAATTGACATTCCGGATGAAGGTAGCGTTCTCGTTGGTGCCGAACTGACGGCGGAGCTAAGCGAAAAACAAAGATCCCACTTGCGGCTCGCTCGGCTTGGCTATGTTTTTCAGGAGTATGCCCTCTTGCCGGAACTTACGGCGCAAGAGAACGTCATGCTTCCTGCTCTCATGCTTGATACAAAGATGCCAGTGGCTACAGTGACAAATCGTGCGCGTCGGACGCTTGAACTTGTCGGACTCGGCGACTGCACCGAACATCGCCCTAATGAGTTATCTGGTGGGCAGCAGCAACGTGTCGCAATTGCAAGGGCTCTCATCAATACGCCGAGCATTATATTTGCCGATGAGCCAACTGCAAACCTTGACTCACTGTCAGCGCGTAGTGTGATGAACACGCTAAGAGAACTAAACAAAAAACACGGAGTGACAGTGGTGTTTGTGTCTCATGATCCCGATGACGTTAAGTACGCAACGCGCATCATTGTGCTGGACGATGGCAAAATTGTAGATGGAGCTCGATCATGAAACGACAACATAATACACTGCGGGTAAGTATATTTCTCGCAAAGCGAGGAATTCTTCACGGAAGCAAGAGTGTCTTCTTGTTGTCATCGGCGGTGATTACATTACTCTACATCAACCTTCTTTTTATCCCATCGTTAATGCAAGGCGCTTCACAGCGAGTAGATACACTGACGAGGCAGACGCTGACGAGCGACATTATTATGACGCCGGTAGTGAATAGCTCGGTGGATGATGCGGCAACGATGGTAGATGAGCTCTCCAAATATGACGGAGTCTTTGCGGCAACCAGTACCTACCAGGTGGGAAATAAGGTTATTAGTGGTGATCATTCGGCAAGTAGTCAGATTTTTGCAATTGACCCAGATACATATAGTCAAGTTTTTCAAAATACAATTATAAATGGGTCGCCACTCTCCGCCGATAGCACCAGTATAGCTATAGGAGTGCAGATAACAGGCGAGGGGTTGAGTGGCTATCGCTATGACACTTCATTGCAGAGTGGCTCTGTCGGTGATGTAGTGACGTTGCAGTTGCAGGGTGATGTGCGACTAGAGACTATGATAGGCGCTGTTATAAACAACGGCTTTAAGCAGGCAGATTCACGGGTGTATATTGCAAGCAACGTGCTGGCCGACAAGATGCCTCTCTCAAAAGATCGTGCGTCTGCTTTTTATGTAAAGCTCGATGATCCGGAGCGATACGAGGGCGTGCTCGAATCGCTTCGGAATGACTACCCGGAATATCGAGTAGAGCTAGGCGTTGCATCAACGGGTATCGACGATCAGGTGGGAACGATCAACTTGATTAGTGCGATGCTCGGTATCATATCGCTTGTCGTTGCCGCGATAATGATATTTACGGTTACTTATGTCGATCTGACGAACAGGAGAAGACTCATCGGCATCCAGCGTGCTATTGGTGTTACGACTATGGCGATACAGCTAAGCTATATACTGCGAACAACTGTAGCGGTAGCGATAGGACTCATCGTGGGCGCATTGCTGTATGTGTTTGCATTGATCCCGCTTTCTCGTATGTATCCCTTTAGTTTTCCAAATGGTCCAGTGTCACTGGTGATGCAGTACTCACTCATGATCAAATATTCGTACTTACTCGCACTGAGCGCACTGATTGCGACACTGGTGCCAACTATGCAGATTCTTCGCGCAAAACTCGTTGATGTTATATGGGGGAGATAAGATGGGGCGAAAAGTTCCGTATCTGTGAAAGATACAACTGGTAATCGCCTACTCGGACTGGTTTGACGTCTATCTTGAGAGTAGGTTATGATTATAGGTAATGAATCGTACCAGAGTAAAAGCGAGGCATGGCTTTACGGTAATTGAGCTAATATTAGTAATTGTTGTCATTGCTATATTGGCGGTTATTACTGTCATATCATATGTAAACATACAGAGTCGCGCTGATCTCTCACGGCTGCAGCAAGACGTGTATAACTCAAGAACCGCGCTTACGATGTATAGTGTCGACAATGATGGTGAATTTCCAGAAGAGGGAGTAGTTGCCGGACTTCTACACCTGAGTGCCAATAGTACTTATCAATACACTTATACTTCGTCAACAAACACGTATTGTCTGACGATATCAAGTGATCGGCATGAGCTCTATACTACAAATACAATTGCCACTTCGGTCGAGGGTGTGTGCGATGGACATACGAGTAGACTCGGCGGGACCTCGGTAGCCTTACCCGACCCAATCGTGAGCGACCAATTGCTTGCTTGGTGGACGTTCAACAACGGGCTTGCACATGATGAGACTGGTACGTACCCAGATGGCTCACTCATGAACGGCGCCTATGCGACAGTTGGTGAGAACGGTACGGCAAACGGGGCAATATATTTAGATGGCGTGGATGACTACGTTAGTCTTGGCGATGTATTGAACAACGTGCCGCTGCCGATAACGGTTACGGCGTGGGTAAATCTGCGCGACGCAGATAGTGAGAATCCTATTCTCGTAACTGATAATTCACAGGCATACTACGGAAATCGCTACTCGGTAAACCCATCGTTGCAGACGTATCAGCATTTCGGAAATGGCGGAGGAGCTTCATCGGCATCGAGGAGGTCTGCTTACTCTCCAATAAGTTCTGTCCCGATTAACTCATGGGTGTTCATCGTGTATACGATGACAAGTTACGCGGATATGGCTAGTTATATAAACGGTGTCTTGAAGTCAACGACGACATATTCCGGTGCGGCGACAACGCTTCTATCGTCTGCATCCTATGGTGCAACTGTTGGATACATGAATAATTCATCGTCGCAACAATACTATGCCCGAATGGCGGTCGACGACCTGAGGGTATACACTAAAACGCTAAGTGCTAGCGAGGTCTCGCAACTTTACGCGGCGCATGCCAAGTAATTGACGATTAGTGTATTGTTCGCGCACGGGTGGGACTGGCCCTGACGAGAGTGATACGCTGCGCCTCAACGGCAGCAAGAATCGATAGATAGACCATGTATCTTTTAAGTTGGTATAATGAACGTATGATAAAGCCTCATAGATTACGAGCGGGTGATACGATAGCAATTGTTAGTATGTCTCGTGGTGTGCTGGGTGAAGATTTTGCGGCGCACGAACGTCCGCTTCTCGAAAAGCGACTTGCGGAATTCGGTCTGAAGTTTCGCTACATGACGAATGCTCTCGCGGGCATGGAGTATCTGAGCGATCATCCGGAGGCGCGCGCAGCTGATCTGAAAGAAGCCTTCCTTGATGATTCAATTGCTGGCGTTTTTTGTGCAATTGGGGGTGATGATACATTCAAGACGGTACCGTATCTCCTTGATGATCAGGAGTTCGTCGAGGCAGTTCGACAACACCCGAAAGTGTTTCTGGGATTTTCCGATACGACGATTAATCACTTGATGTTTTACAAACTGGGACTACAGACGTATTACGGACTTTCGTTGCTGACGGATTTCGCTGAGTTTGCGGACGAGATGTTGCCATATACTCGCGACTGGGTGAACGCACTTTTTGAGCCATCGCCGACAGCACGCATACGATCCAGCTCGGTGTGGTACGATGAGCGCAAAAGTTACGGTCCTGACCAAATCGGCACGAACCGAACAACGCACGAAGAGACACGTGGCTACGAGGTGTTGCGTGGAACGGGAAGCGTAACGGGTAAAATTCTCGGTGGCTGTATCGATAGTCTCAATGATGCACTCTCAGGGCAGCGATATGCGGATGAGTCGAAGATCATCCAAGCCTATGGGGTTTTCCCGAGTATCGAGGATTGGAAAGACAAGATACTGTTTGTCGAAACAAGTGAAGAGAGGCCGAGTCCAGGGACACTGCGTCAGATGATCGAACGACTTGAATCGTTTGGTGTATTGGGCGTGGTGTCGGCTATCTTGATCGGAAAACCTCAAGACGAAACGTATTATGACGAATACAAAGTGGTTTGGCGTGAGATGACAGAGACGTACAAACTACCGATTCTCTATAACTTCAATATTGGGCACGCCACGCCACGCTGTATCCTGCCTTACGATGCCGAAATGACGATTGATTTTGACAACGCCACTGTTACGATTAACGAACCGTATGTGATGTAGGCGTGTATGAAATATCTTGGACTTCTCAGGGGCATTAACGTTGGCGGAAACAACAAGGTTTCAATGCCTGAACTTCGTGCGTGCTTCGAAGAAGCTGGCTTTATGTCCGTGCAGACGTATATCAACTCGGGTAACATCATCTTTGAATCAGAACTCTTGGAGGTAAGCCAACTTACCACGCTGTGCGAACGGATAATAGAAGAGAAATTTGGGTTTCGCGTGGTGTGTGCGGTGATCGCTGCACCCGATTTTGTATCTGCCGTAGCAGATGCGCCAAGCTGGTGGGCAAATGGTCCCGGTAAACACAACGCCATTATCGTCATCCCGCCGAAAACAGTCGAAGATGTCATGGCGTCTGTCGGTCCGGCTCGGCCAGAATATGAGCAGATTGCTTCGTCGGGTCAGGTGCTCTTTTGGTCTGCACCACTTGAGACATTTAGCCGCACTCGCTACAGAAAAATCGTCGGCACGGATATGTACCGGTTCATCACGATACGAAATGCCAACACGACGCTCAAGCTCGCAGAGTTATGTAAATAGATTGGTGACATAAGAGTATACTGGAGGTATGACGCAAGTAGCAAAACTTGTCTTGGCAGATGCCGAGGGTAATTTACTGATGACCTATCGAAGCAACCATCCACACTTCGGGACTGATCCTGATCTTCCGGGCGGAACATCCGAAAAAGGCGAGAAGGCGATCGACACAATGGTGCGTGAGGTGTTCGAAGAAACAGGCGTGACGATTGATATTACATTGGCACGCAAGCTCTATAGCGGAACAGACTATTCAACGCATGGTACGACATATGTATTGTATGAAGCGAAAGTTGACGTGCGTCCTGAGATACACCTGAGCTGGGAGCATTCATCATATGAGTGGCTTGATCGTGCAGTTTTTTTGCAACGCGCCAAAAATGCCAACGACATCTATATGCACATGGTCCATGACAAACTACTTGCAGACGAAAAGGCGGAAACATAATGCACGATGCACATCACGAGCATCATCATGAAGCGCATGACGACGGATTGAAGCGAATGGCCGCTAGTGCGACACTTCACTGCCTTATCGGCTGTATGATCGGTGAACTTGTGGGAGTTACCATCGGTACACACATGAGCTGGCAACCGCATGAGACGGTTTTGCTCGCTGGGGCACTCTCGTTCATTTCTGGCTACACGGTATCGACATGGCCGCTGATGCGTGCGGGCGTCTCGTTTCGAAAGGCGCTGCGAACTGTACTGGCAGCAGATACAGTTTCAATCCTCACAATGGTAGTTGTCGACAACCTTCTCATGCTCCTTATTCCTGGCGCCACGGACAAGGATCTGATGCATCCCATCTACTGGCTGAGTCGATCACTTGCGGTAGTAGCGGCATATATTGCGGCGTATCCAGTAAACCTCTATCTTCTTCGAAAAGGCAAGGGTCACGCATTGACGCATGAGTTTCATCACGCACATCATGAGTAGAGTCTAGGTTACGGTGCAGCGGCACGAAATCCGTAGGTCGCATGAGAGTAGCTCTGGTCCGTATAGAGATAGAGAGTAAATAAACCAGACGAGGTAGCGCCATTCCAGTATCCACGGCTAAAGCCATAGACTGTTGAAGAACCAGCCGCATAGACGTCTCGTAGGTAGCCAAGGCCTTTGTTTCTTGCTGAAGATATGTAGGTGTTGAGTGATGGGTTGCTGTAACGCGGATCACCGTAATAATGACCGGATCCATTGACGCTGAGTGAGCCATAATTTGTGAACAACCCAAATTGATCAGTATGGTAGGCTGCCGCCGGTGCTGGCATGTACTGAGCAGCAATGCCACAGTTGCTCGCGTTGCTGCCGGTGTAGCATGTCCATTCCTGTGATGCATAGTATGATGATGCGCCGGTGTCAAAGTACATAATGGCTCCGTTGCTTAGTGTTAGCGCGACGCCGCCGTGCGTAGCCGTGCCGCTACCCGTCGGGAGTGTGCCGCTACCAACGGCTCCTCCGCTCCAGTTGGTGTTCTGTGCCGCAGCATTTGTAGCAATCGTCATCCATTCGTTTTCCGTGAGAAGGTGAGCGCCAGATCCAAGTGTACTGGCGGTTGTGTTTGCGGTAGTCTGTAGAATGACGGTCCATTTGTTGCCCGTATTTTGGCTTGTTGGGACGCCGCCGACGTTAACGGCTGCGTATTGTTGTACGCAAAAGCCGTTCGCGAGACCGTAGTTTGTGTTGCCTGGAACTTTTATCCAAGAGCCGCCAGTTGAAGGGCAAGAATCAGGTTGGATAGCAGAGTATCCGTCAAAACTGGTGCTGCCACCTCCAGTTACCGATGCAACCTCGTAGCCTGCCGGCGGCCCGCTGCCAGAGGCGACATCTCCTGGGCACACGCCGCTCGTTGGGGTAGAGCTCGAAGAGGTAATATAAAAGTCGTTGCCGTTATTTGATCCCGTGAGACAGTATGAGTTGGTGCCGGAAGTGTAGGTGTACTGATAGGTTGTACCGCTGCTCTTCGTGAGATTCGCCGCATCGCCATCTGAGGGGTATTGGTCGGAATTATTTTCATCGAGACGATATACCTCGAGCTGCTTGGCTGCGCTTGACAGGTCATTTTTGAGTACGGATACATGAGCACGATTGGCGATACCGTTGTATGCTACGACGGCAAGACTTGCCAGGATAGCAATTACAACGATCACAATTAGCAACTCAACAATCGTGAATGCTTGCTTTGGTTTTACGTGTGCCACGATTTGATTGTACTCATGATTACAACATTCGTCAAAAATAATCATAAGCATATGGTATGCTAAGTGTGTAACGGTAGTATTCTATAAATTGAATGGGGACGGTGGTGTCAAAAAAAGAAGCACAACATGTGATAAAACAGAATATGAAAGCGGACGGCGTGAAAAAAGTCCGCATAAAATCGCATCATGCCAAGCCGTATCGTAAACGACACTACGCTGTACTTGTCTTGGCAATAATTGGTGCTGTTATCTTGCTCGGGTCGCTTATTACCTATCGTGATGCTCTGATGCGTGGCATCGGAAGTTCGAAGCAATTTATCAGCTCACTCTTTACTATTTCTTCGGGTGCTTCACGCATGGTAACTATTGCCTCGAGTGAGGGTATCTCCCTGGGGTATGATCAAGCTGCATTCTACGCAAGTGCGCTTGACACAGACAGCAAGCTATATGTAGGCGATGAGCTTACGCAAAGCCATGCATATAGAGTTATTCGTCTAACACCTGCAACATCTGTTGACATCACTACTGCTCCATCAGCGGCTTTTACGGCAACAATTCATCCGGTCTTTGAGGGCAGTGACGCTACTGCTCAAGCATTTGCTGATGCGGGACTCTCTTCTAGTGGTTTGAAGCTTGTCAATGCAGACACCGTGTCATTTTCGAACCGAGAGTACAGCCGATCAACGTATGAGTTGGCTGATGCTGTAGTTACTCAAGGTTTGAAACCGCAGTACACAGTCTATACGACAATGGAGAAGAGTAGCTTGCTTACGATTGTAGTCGCTCATGGCACTATCGATGCATCGACCGACACCCGCTTCGACGCTATTCTTGAAAGTATCGCGTTTGATGTGGCATCAGTTGCTGGATTGCAGACATTGAACAATCAAGATATAGCGGCGTCGTACGCAGGGTCGACGACATCTTTATTGCAGCTTTTGGACTTTGCGACAAATACACAAGTTGCAGCAGCAGCAGCTGAAACTGTAGATGTCTCTGCATCGGAGCGTATTGCTGCACTATACAGTTCCGCGACGGTCAAGGTCTACAATGTCTATTGTATGGATGTCACAATAGATAGCGTCCTTGCTTTTAGGGATTACTGTCAAGCAGGCGCCGGTTCAGGTTTTATCGTTAATGCCGAAGGATACATAGGTACGAATGGACATGTCGCAACCGCGAGTCCTGTCGATGCGATAATCAAACAAGCGATCTACGCGTTGTTCCTCAAGGGAGACGCAACGTTGTTTAATTATCTTGCGGATAAGGTAGGCCTTACAGAGTCTGATCTCGCCGGAAAGTCTAGTGACGATGCCCTGAAGCTTGTGATCGATACATTCTACACAAAGCTTGATGATTCATCTGTAAAAGCAACGAACTCGATGCAAAACCTCGTCGTATCGGTCACCTCGACGCCGCCTGACGTAACCCAGCTCATTGAAGACACGAATGATCGCAAGGCATATACAGAAGACGACAATGTCGTGCCCGCGAAGTTGATAGATAGTAATTATAAGGAGCTGGATGGACCTGTACGTGGTGGGTTTACAGCTTCTGACGTCGCGCTCATAAAACTACAAAGCGGGAGTAACTACCCTACAGTCAAACTTGGCTCGATTGATAATATCGAGCAGGGCTCGAGTTTGTCTATATTGGGATACCCGGGTAATGCAAGTGACAATAGTATAGTAGGCAGTGAAACGGCAAATGCAACGCTTACAAACGGTAAGGTGTCGTCAATTAAAAACGCAAACGGCAGTGACCTCAAGGTTATAGAGACGGATACTACTATTGGGCACGGTAATAGTGGCGGTCCTGCGATGAATGATAACGGGCAGGTCGTGGGTGTTGCGACGTACTCTGTAGATGCGAGCGGCGCGGGTGATGGGACGTACAACTACATCCGAGATATCGCAGACTTCGAGGCGCTGCTCGATAGTAATGGTGTTAAGGCGGAAACAAGTGAAACCCAGACGGCGTGGGAGATGGGTATGGACAAATACTACAACTCTCACTATAAGAGTGCACTCAAGTACTTTGAAACGGTTGCCGATCTTTACCCGAACCACACAAAGGTCGATAAGTTTATCGCGTCTGCACAAACGCATATCGATAACGGTGATGACGTTAGTGAATTCCCAATGTGGACTGTATGGGTTGGACTCGGCGCTGTACTGCTCATCATGGGAGGTGTCGTGATACTGATTGTCCGCCATAGCCATCACCACGCTACATACAAGGCAGGTGTCGCGCAGGGTACGATCCAGCCGATGCAGCCAGGCATGCAGGCTCCTCACCAAGAAGTTGTCGTTGCACCTGGTCAGCCAGTCGTGCAGCCGATGGCTCACTATCAACAGCAACAGCTGGCTAGTCCTGGGGTGCCGCAGCAACCGGTCGCTGGCGCTAATGATCAGCAGCCACCGACTCAATACAGCTAAGTGCCATATAAATACCCCGCAGGATGCGGGGTATTTTGTAGGTCGATAGCTAGAATGCTTATCGCTCAGCTGGGTTTTGACCAACCACAAAGGTGATGGCGTGACCGCGATTACCTGCTCGGCCTGTTCGACCGATGCGGTGAACGTATTCTTCGTAGACCTTTGGTGGATCGAAGTTGATGACATGAGAGACATTCGGAATGTCGAGGCCACGAGCAGCAACATCGGTTGCGACCAGGACATTGACGTCACCGGCTTTGAAACTCTTGAGGGCACGAAGTCGTTGAGACTGAGACTTGTTGCCGTGGATGGCGGCACTTGAGAGGCCGGATTTGTTCAAGCGGTCAGACAGGCGCTGGACGCCGAATTTGGTTTCGCCAAATACGATGACTTTTTCGAAATCAGGCTTCGACAAAAGCTCGATCAGCATGTCGACTTTTTGTTCTTTGTCTGATGCATGCAGGACTTCTTGTTCGATGTGGTCGTTAGTAGCGTTCTTGACGACCGAGACAGTGATAGGGTCAACCATGAATTCTTCAACGATTGATTTCACGTCGCTGGTCATCGTGGCACTAAAACAGAGTGTCTGGCGGTCCATCGGAAGTTCCGACGCGATGCGCTTGATGTCGCGGACGAAGCCCATGTCACACATACGGTCTGCCTCGTCGAGAACGAAGACGCTTGTCGACTGGAAGCGCAATACGCGGCGCTCGATAAGGTCAGTGATACGACCAGGTGTGCCAATGACGATATGTGGCCCACGTTCGATCTGCTGGATCTGGCGTCCCATGTTTGCACCACCGACGACGAGCGTCGAGTAGAGCTTTTGGCCAGCAGCGAAGCGACGGAATTCATCGTCTATTTGCTGAGCGAGTTCACGAGTTGGCGCCAGGATGAGCGCAGTCATCGGCGTGCGGTTTTCGTGAAGACGCTGGATGATAGGCAACAGGAACGCTGCTGTTTTGCCCGTGCCGGTGTTTGCGAGACCGATAACGTCCTTGCCTTCAATAGCAGGCGGAATACATTGGTCTTGGATGGGCGATGGCGCCGTGAATCCGAGATAGTCGAGCGTTGCTGTGGTGCGTTCGTTTAGGCCGAAATCATGGAAGCTGTGAGTCGGTACATATACTTCTTCAATTTCCGGTTCGACGGCTTTATTAACGAATTTGCTGTGGTGAAGTGCCTTCGGTTGTTTGCCTTGGCGGTTGCCTCCGCGTCGTTTGTGCGGCGCAAAGCTAGTACGGCGCTGAGCGCCAGGACGGAATGATTTTTGCACTGGATATAACCCTTTCTTGTGCGTTTCTATAGTGATGAACGACAAGAATTAAAAGATAAAACGCGTATTCATCCAGTAGAGAAATGCTACTTACTATAATTTTAGCATGAATTAGTATATTAAGCAATAGTGCTTGTGGTGTTCGTCAAATTCGTACGACTGGCGTGAGTACAGATGGGTTAAGACTGGCGATTGCATCACGTACGACTTTCGCTGAAGTGTGTAGCGACGCTTGTTCGTCTTCATTTAGCTGGTACCCCTCGATGATTTTCGCGCCATCTACATCGATGGTGTGTGGCAAGCCAATAACAACATCCGACAAGTCATATTGTCCGGTCGTGAGCGAGCAAAGCGGGATGATCTTTGCCGGACTGTGTTGCATAGCACCGACAACGTAGGCGATCACTTGGCCAATAGCAAAATAGGTTGAGTGTTTGGCCTCGATAATTTTGTAGACACGGTCTCGGATATTTTGATCAATTGTGCCGAGTGTTGATTGGTCAAAGCCTGGATAATTGACGAGTGGAATGTCGCCGACGCGTGCGCCGCTGATTGCCGCGAATGATGAGTCGCCATGCTCACCAAGGACATAGGCATCGACCTCGTCATTGGCGACATCGAGCGAATTGGCGAGTTCAACGCGAAGGCGGAAGGTGTCGAGGGTGGTGCCAGTGCCAAAGACGCGGGAGCTCGGGAGGCCAGAACTTTTGAGTGCCACATAGGTGAGGACGTCAACTGGATTGGCGACAATAATAATGTAGGGCGATTCACAAGCGTCCATGATGTTGCCTACGACGTCGTGGATAATACCGGCGTTAACGCCGACCAGCTCAAGACGTGATTGACCCGGCTGCTGGGGAACGCCACTTGTGATAACGACAATATCATCATCGTTAATTTCGCTATAAGAGCCAGTGCGTACGGTGATACCATTACCCTCTGCCATTGCATCATTGATATCGGCTGCCTGGCCCCAGGCTGCTTTTTCGTTGATGTCGATCAAAATAATCTCTTCTACAACTTCTTGGAGTGCGAGTGCGTAGGCTGCGCTTGCGCCGACCATACCGCCGCCGCCGATGATAAATACTTTTCGCATTATGTCGTCAAGGTTCCTTTTTATGATTACCATAAACAGTATAGCAAACGTAGTGACAAGAGGGTGTGGGCAAGGGGTTTTGGGGTATAATACAGTAAATGTTAAACGATTTGCTTCTCAAGGAAACCCGTGAGCACGTGGACGCATACCTTGGCGAACTGTTTACTGAGCGAATCACTCAGGCGCGAGAGATTGGCGGATCGTATGAACGACTATGGTCGACACTCGAATCAGTCGTGTTTGCCGGTGGTAAGCGAATACGTCCGTACCTGACCGTCGTAGGATACGGATCTCTCGATACAAAAATCGAGCCAGTTGCGGCTGCACAAGAGCTCATTCACTGTGCAATGCTTGTACATGACGACGTTATTGATCGTGATTTTTCGCGTCATGGGCAGAAGAACGTGAATGGGATGTATCGAGATACGTATATGCGGCTCATAGACTCAACTATCGTTGATCACTACGCAAACAGTGCGGCAATTCTGGCGGGAGACGCTCTGCTATCTGAAGCATATTGCTTGATTGCATCATGCGGGTATACGGGTGAAGTTAAGGATTTGGTCTCGCGTCAGCTGCATCGGTCGATATATGAGGTTATTGGTGGCGAGCTGATGGACGTTGAAGCCGGTATTGTAGTTGGCACGGAGATAGACCCACTCCAGGTATATCGCTACAAGACGGCTGGGTATAGCTTCATTGGGCCGTTGGTGTCGGGCGCACTATGTGCTGGGGCCGATGCGGCAACAATACAGAAATTGCATGACTTTGGAGCCGCGGCAGGTATTGCGTTTCAAATACAAGACGACCTACTGGGTGTCTTTGGCGATGAAGTGAAGACGGGCAAGTCAACGACGAGTGATTTGCGTGAAGGCAAATTAACGACGCTCGTTCAGGCTCATCAGCGACTGATGAATGATGAACAGTCAGAACATTTTGCTCAGTGGTTTGGTGTAGCGTCTGCTACAGACCAGGAACTTGGTGCTTTGCGACAGGATATGAGAGACTCTGGCGCGTATATAGTGAGTATCCAGGTAGTAGATTCGTATTTTGACAGAGCGGAGGCGATCGCTACTGAGTGTGACAGCGCGTGGTATCGTGAAAAACTTGGCGGGCTCATCAACGGCTTACGTGAGCGGGGTGAGTAGTGGACTTGTATACGGCGACATCATACGAACTTGCCGAGCGCTTGACGAAGCGTTACTCGACATCTTTTTCGCTGAGTAGTTTACTCTTCGATAAAGCCATTCGTCCAGATATTTATGCAATTTACGGTCTGGTGCGAATTGCTGATGAGATTGTCGATGCCTATGATGGGGCAGATCGATCTGAGCAGCTTGATGTGTTACTTGATGAGACAATGGCGGCGATTGAGCGAGGATACTCAGTAAACCCAATCGTACATGCATTTTCGGTAACTGCGCGTACGTATGCGATTGACGCTGATCTGATTGAGCCGTTTTTCGAAAGCATGGCGATGGACTTGCATCCGAAAACGTATACCAACAAACTCTACGAAACGTATATTTATGGATCGGCTGAGGTTGTCGGCTTGATGTGCTTGCGGGTATTTGTTGCCGGTGATTCTGCGCAGTATGAACGACTAACGGCGAGCGCGCGTGCACTCGGATCGGCCTATCAAAAGGTAAACTTTCTCCGTGACATGAAAGCTGATTTTGAACAACTTGGACGGGTCTATTTCCCGGGCATTGACTATGAACGTTTCGACGATGCGCAAAAAGCAGCAATTATAGCGGATATCGAAGCCGAGTACCGAGCGGCACTTGACGGTATGAAAGACTTGCCTGCAAACTCGCGCAGAGCAGTGATGGCGAGCTATTATTACTACTCTGCCCTGCTCGCTCAACTGAAAGTAGTATCGGCGGACGAAGTGAAACAACGTCGTGTGCGAGTGGCGACTGTGCACAAGCTGTACTTGCTTGTGAAGGCATGGATGGGACGATGAAAAAGCGAGCAATTATCATTGGAGCTGGCTATGGCGGTATGGCACTGGCAAATATTCTGGGCAAGGCAGGCTACAGGGTTGATGTCTACGAAAAGAATAGCGAAGCAGGTGGGCGTATTCACGCTGTCAAGCAGGATGGATTCACCTTCGATCTTGGCCCTTCGTGGTATTTGATGCCCGAGGTGTTCGAGGACTACTATTCACTATTTGGTGAGTCTGCTTCTAAGCGGCTTGATCTTGTGCGGTTCTCTCCGGGATATAAGGTATATTTTGAGAATCATGACTCACTGCTCGTACAGGGCGATGTCGAGAGCGACAAAGCGACATTCGAAGCAATAGAAGCGGGTGCCGGTGAAAAGCTGCAGCGCTATGTGGATGATGCCACACTTGCGTACGAACTTTCTGTGCGGCAGTTTCTATATAACAATTTCTTGCGTATTCGCGACGTGGTCACATGGCCAGTACTGCGTAACGCGCCGAAAATGCTCCGCTTGGTGGCGAAGACGCTCGATGGCTACGTTAGCCGCAAATTCCGCGATAAGCGCTTGCAGCAACTCCTCGAGTACCACATGGTGTTTCTTGGAACATCTCCCTTCGCTGCGCCGGCAATATATACGCTGATGAGCCATCTCGACTACAGAAGCGGTGTGTATTATCCGCGACGAGGCATGCTGTCGTTGGTTGAAGATATGGAGCGGCTGGGACGTGGGTATGATATTTCGTATCACTATGACGCACCGGTTGCAGAGATCGTCGTTGAGAGTGGCGCTGCTGTGGGAATTAAGCTACGAGATGGAACGATCGAGCGCGCAGATATCATTGTGTCGAACGCTGATATGCAATTCACAGAAACACAGTTGGTGCCCGATCGGTACCAGAGTTTCCCAAAAACCTATTGGGAAAAGCGCGAACCAGGGCCGGGGGCACTACTCGTATCAATCGGCGTAAAAGGCGAGTTACCAGACCTGTTGCATCACAATTTGTATTTCGTCGACAAGTGGCGTGAGAATTTCGCAGCGATTTATGATGATGCGACCATTCCTGAGTATGCTTCAGTCTACGTGTGTAATCCAACCAAGACTGACCCTAGGCTGGCGCCAGACGGTCATGAGAATTTATTCATCCTTATGCCACTGCCATCGGGTGTTGAGCTGAGCGCAGCAGAGCAGGAACAGCTCGCTGACCGTGCAATCGCAACATTTGCGCAGGCTGCAAGCATAGAGGATATCGAAGAGCGGATTGTGACGCGTATGACGTTTGGTCCAAAGGAATTTCAAGACAGATATAACGCGTGGCAATTCAATGCATTCGGTGGTGAATCGCACATCTTGCGACAAAGCGTTATTTTTCGCACGCCAAACAAGAGCAAAAAGCTAAAGAACCTCTACTATGTCGGTGCCGGTACGTTGCCAGGCATTGGGTTGCCAATGTGCCTTATCGGGGCGCAGCTTACCTACAAGCAGATCGCCGGCAACCGAACAGCGGGTCCGCTTGGCGAGGAAGATATCTGATGCAGTTCGCCTATCTTGCCGGGCTTGTCATCAGTCTCACCGGGATGGTTGTGTTGGATTGGCGATATACGCTTGCCTGGTTTTTTGATGCACGTGCGACATTCCTGACGCTACTTGCGGGCGTTCTCGTGTTTGTGGCGTGGGACATATTGGGTATTGGTCTCGGAATTTTTTATAGCGGACAGTCTGCGTATATGACTGGGTGGTATATCGGCCCTGAGTTTCCCGTCGAAGAGTTATTCTTTCTGACATTTCTCTGCTATTTCACACTGATTCTGTTCCGCATCGGAGGTAAACTATGGCCACGTACCTAGTCCTGAATATGGTGGTGAGTATCGTTGTACTTGGAGCGGTGCGACGTATCACCGGAAAACTATCGTGGGGCAAGCTGATTTTTGGGGTGCTTGGCGTATTGGTCGTGTGCACTGCAGTGTTTGATTCTATCATTGTGGCGAGTGAGATCGTCGCCTATGATTCAGAGAAGATACTTGGGTGGTATATTGGTGCCGCGCCGATTGAAGATTTCTTTTATGCAGTGATTGCAGCGTTTATTATCCCTGCGCTTTGGGCGTACAGTAGGAGGCGATATGCAGGCAAGTAAAGTACTATTCTGGACATCGCGACCAGTGTCATGGGTCAATACCGCTTATCCATTCGCAGCAGGGTACCTGCTCATGGGCGGTGGAATTGATTGGCGATTGATCGTCGGAACACTGTTCTTTTTGATTCCATACAATTTGCTTATGTACGGTGTTAATGATGTCTACGACTACGAATCTGATATTCGAAATCCGCGCAAAGGAAGTGTCGAAGGTGCAATTACACCGAAGAAATACCATCCACTGATACTATGGTCATCCTTCGGTAGCACGATTCCATTTGTTGTCGTGCTATCGGTCGGCGCATCGTGGGCAAGCATCCTCGCGCTTGTTGCGGTACTGTTCTTTGTCGTTGCTTACAGCCTCAAGGGATTACGATTCAAGGAAATTCCATTCCTTGATTCGATCACGTCGAGCATTCATTTCGTCGGTCCGCTCGTCTATGCATTCACTCTCGTTGGTTCAACTGACGCGGGCTGGATTGCAGCATTGGCGTTCTTTGCATGGGGAATTGGCAGTCAGGCGTTTGGCGCTGTACAGGATGTCGTTCCTGACCGTGAAGCGGGTATTCGCTCGATTGCGACGATACTCGGCGCTCGTCGAACGGTTCGTTTTGCATTTCTTATGTACTTGCTCGCAAGTGTATTTGTCGCAAGTATCGGGGGAACGATAGCATTGGTCGTAGCGTTTGTCGGGCTTATATATGCCGAGAATGTGTGGCCATACATATCGGTTACTGACAAGAAATCAGGCGCAGCGCGCAAAGGCTGGCGTCGGTTCATGTGGTTGAATTATATAGCTGGTGCAGTTATTACGATTTGCTTCATGATTCCACGATAGGAAGCGCCTCTACGGGCAGGCGAAGGATGTGGGCGAGTTGTTCGATTTGCTGAAACTTGCAGTACTTTATCGGTGTGTTGTTGACGTCATAGATGCGGTAGTAATGCGGAAAGACAACGGTTTCGCCGCGAAAGTTAGTTGCTCGGGTCGGCACGTCAATACGTCGAATCGTCCAGCCGGGCGGCTGGTCATCAAGAATTCGTTTGATTTTCGCGTAATGGTTAAATGCCATAGTATGATTATACCGAGAAAACGGTACGATGCGCGATTGTTGGTTTCTGGAGCATTTGGGTGCTACCATAGGGACATGATTACGTGCGACGTTACCTTAGTGGATATACACGAACGAACACTGCTCGTGTTACCAATGCAAGCCAGTGCAGAACTGCCATCACGTGGTCTCGTTATGGTGAAGGGAAGTATCAACGGCAAGGCTTTTTCGACGGCGCTTGAGCCGGATGGGCGCGGAAGTCACTGGTTTGATATCGCCGATGTGACTCCGGCGACCACTGACCTGAAAGCTGGTGATGCGGTCGCGATTGAGATGGAGTCGACCAAAAACTGGCCGGAGCCCGCTATCCCGGATGACCTACAAGCAGCACTCGATGCGGATAGTGAAGCGTATGAACTCTGGCGTACAGTCACTCCCATGGCGAGATGGGACTGGATTCGTTGGATTCGGTCAACCAACAATCCTGAAACGCGCGCAAAACATATTGTTGTCGCATTTTCGAAATTAAAAAATGGTACCCGGCGACCATGTTGTTTTAACCGCTCTATGTGCACGGACATGACTGTCTCAAAGAGCGGTGTACTGGCTACGAATTAGTCTCGGATGGGGTGTCTGAAGGCTCCGAGATATCTTGGGTGTTCGATTGTTTGGGCGTGGTTTGAGGAGGTGCTACTTCCACTGGGGGTGTCACGGGTTGTAGTTCGGCTTTTTGGCGTGCGTTCATTTCTTTGAGAATATCGCGTGTTTCCATAATTGCGCGGTTCACGCGCATTTTTTGAATCAAGTGCAGTGCATAGAGTAGCGTCACGCCGACCGACACAACCGTTAGAATAATGAGGTAGGGTTGGAGTGTCGTCATAATTTGATTCATGTCAAAAAGCGATGATCCATCGGCGCTAGTTCCGCTCAATAGTTGATTAATACCTGATTGGTCGAGTTGTGCTTCCATTACTTCTCAGCATAGCATACTGCTTGTGCAATACCAGAACAGCGGTACAATGGGGGTAGATAAAAGAGAGGTGATAATGGATTCAATTCAGACAATCAAGAAGCAAATGCGACAATGGCTCCGTCCGATTCCCCATCTGCCATCGGACCTCGCGTCATGGCTAGCACATAACGCATGGTGGGTGACATTAATTGGTGTCGTGCTTGGTGCGCTGAGTGTGATTGGAACGATCAACGCGCTTGAGGGCGCTGCACATTACTTTGGTTTTCGTGTGCCAGTATCAAGTCTTCTACTTGCAAGTGTATGGGTATGGATTGTCATGTACGCAATTGTTCTTGTTCTCGCGGCGCGAGCAGTTACTCCGCTCAAGGCGTTGCAGCTACGAGGCTGGGATCTGATGTTCACTGCGGCAGTAATCGTTGCGGTTGGCGGCGTTATCTCTAACTTTATAAAGTTTGATCTCGGCGGAGTGTTGAGCTCGTTCGGTGGATTCATACTCGGTACATATGTTCTGCTTGAAATCGAAAAATACTTCACGAAGAAGAAAAAATCAAAATCATAAATACACCCCGGTGGTATTCCGGGGTGTATGAAGGGTGCTAGGCTTAGGCGATACCAGGATCGCTCGGACCATGACTCTTGAGTTCACGATTCGGAATCCACAGAGCGATAAGCAGCGCAACTGTCATGAGTGAGGCGGAGATGATGAAGATATGGTGAAGCGAATCAGTGAAGGCATCAACCACTTCGCCGCTAAATTCATTTTGTTCGGATGTAAATGACTCGATTGCAGCATCTTGCGCTGGAGCTGGCAGTTGACTCGACTTGATACTGGTGGTTGCTTGTTCCAGGATTGAATCAGATTGTGTGTTGATCTGCAGAAGGGTGTCTGCATCGATGTCGCCACTGAGGAATGCCGATGATTGAGGTGATTGCTGCAAGGTTTTGACGTATGGAAGTTCACTTGGCGTGCCGATGGCGGCAATGATGCCAGTTGTAAGAACGCCGCTGAGGATTGCTGTGCCAACAGTTGAGCCAAGTCCGCGAAAGAGCTGTACGCTTGAGGTTGCTGCGCCAAGATCTTTTTGTTCGAACTCATTTTGTACTGCAAGCGTTAGTACTGGCATAGCCATACCCATGCCAAGGCCAGCGAAGAACATTGAGATTGCTTCGTGCAAGTAAGGGCTCTCTGGAGTAAGGAGTGTGAGTGACGCGATACTTGCGGTTGCAAGTGTGAAGCCTGCGATGATAAATGGTTTGTAGCGACCAAGGCGGGCAATAATTTGTCCAGTGCTGATCGAGGCGAGCATCATACCTGCCATCATTGGAAGGAGCATGAGACCGGCATTGGTTGCATCGGCGCCAAACACTTGTTGATTGAACTGAGTAAGATAGAGAATCGCACCAAGGAAGGCTGCTCCAAAGAGGAGGGTGATGATACTCATCATCGTAAAGGTTTTGTTGGCAAAATATTTCAACGACAGAATAGGTTGTTTTGCTCGACGCTCGACAGCTATGAATGCTGCCGTTGTGATAGCGAAGAGCGCCCATAATGTTCCCTGGATTGCGCCAAGTGAAATGCCGTTATCAATCAAACCAGAGAATACAACCTCGGTGTTGTCTACAGCAAGAATGAGGGATGAGAGCGCAACGGCTATCAATGCAGCACCGAGGTAGTCTGGTTTGTGAACGCTATCATGCTTGATTTGTGGAGTGAAACGAGCAATAACAAGTCCAGCGATGATACCAATCGGCACGTTGATGAGGAAATTCCAGCGCCAGTCGGTCACCAGGCCGAAGATGTGTTGACCATCGGTCAGCCAACCACCGAGTAGTGGACCAACAACAGATGAAATACCAAAGACGGCACCAATAAACCCTTGCCAGCGTCCACGTTCGCGTGGGCTGAAAAGGTCGCCGATAATGGTGAATGCATTTGCCATAATCATACCGCCACCGATACCCTGGAAGGCGCGTGCTGCGATCAGCCAGTCCATACTAGTCGCCATGCCGCTAAGCAGAGAGCCGAGCGTAAAGACGATGACACCGCCAATCAAGATCGGGCGACGACCGTACATGTCTGAAAGTTTACCAGCGAGTGGAACACTAACGGTGCTCGTGAGGAGGTAGGCGGTCACCACGAAGCCGAGGCTAGAGAAGCTATTAAACTCCGTGGTAATAGCGGCAAGCGCCGTTGCAATGATAGTTTGGTCGAGTGCGACCAAGAACATGCCGCTCATCACTGCGAGCATGACAATAACTTTTTGGCGCGTGCTAATATGGTGCAGCATTTTTATACTGTCCTTTCTATTTAGGTTTCTAATCTTTGATTGCGTCGCGAAGTGCAGTGACGTGGGTGTCGAAATGATTGATGATTTCTTGTGCTTGGGTCTCGGTCACGAATGCAACCGATTGCTTGTCCTCAACGTAGAGCACGATGAGTTTATCTCCAGGAGAGATACTCATTTTTTCGCGAACATCAGCAGGAATGACGACTTGGCCTTTTGGCCCGAGCGTAGCAGTTCCAGCAAGGTGTAGTCTTTTCGCGGGCATGTTATACATGTTATACAAGTTATACGTCTAAGTCAAGCACACTACGAAAGAACGGATGCTACCTTGAGCTCTCATTATGCTCATGGTAGAATAAGGGCAATAATACGGAGGAAATTCTTAGATGGATACAATGCGCCGCAATACGCAGGTACCTGAGCGACGACCAGTTTCGTTGCAGCCTGATACGACCGAACCAGAAACACGAGCAAGTGAACACGTAGCGCACCCGTCAGCGCCGACTCGTCGACGCGAGCAGGCTGTCGGTGATGTGTCATTCGTATCAAAGATAGCCGAGTTTCTGAAGGGTCCAAAAGGTAAAATTACCGCGCTTGTTGTAGCGATTCTTGCGGTTGCCGCAATTGGATTTGCTCTATGGAACATGCTGAGCGCCAGTCCAATGAGCACTGTGTTCGACTCGAATAGGTACCAAGCGATTGTTTTGACGACGGGACAGCCGTATTTCGGCAAAGTTGAAGTGACTGACGACTACTATGTCCTCACTGATGTTTTCTATCTGCAATCAACCTCTTCTGATGCGACCCAGACAGCTGCGTCGAGTGATGTCCAGTTGATCAAGCTTGGCTCTGAGGTGCATGGTCCGACAGACAAGATGGTGATTCCAAAAGACCAGGTGCTGTATCTCGAGGACCTGAAGGATGACAGTCAGGTCGTCACTCTAATCAAAGATTACAATAAGTAGCCACCGATGCGTTCTATGCGTCTTGGGGATTACGACGCCGCAAAAATAAATGCACGCAAGCGTCGTCGTCGTAGGGCACTTTCTGTCGCAGCAACTATTGTCGTTTTGCTGGTAGTGTTTGGATCCGCAGGCTTTGTGTACACGTGGTATATCGGACAGAATACCACCGTCGAAGAGATAAAAGTTCCGGACACGGCAGTCAATAGGACACTTGCAACACCACCGACGCCAACTGAAGAGTCTCAGGTCGGCGTTGCCGTACAAGCATTGATGTCACCTGTCAAAGTGGGCGAAAACACCTCATTGTCGATTCGTACGCTCCCCCAGGTTGCCTGTAGTATCATTTTTACCTACGGTGAAACAAACAAAAGGAGTGCTGATACTGGGCTGATTCCAAAAATTGCCGATGAATACGGCCTCGTTGAATGGACGTGGCGAGTCTCGGAGGATGTTCCTGCCGGAACGTGGCCAGTAGAAGTGACGTGTGCAAACGGCAGCAAATCCGCTTACTCACGAAGTGACCTCGTCGTGACGCGATAACTATTATCGAAGTGTGTCGATATAATCAATCCACTGCTCGTCATTCAGGGCGGTGGTTGATTTGATCAAGAACAGGATATCTTTTTTGATAAACAGTAGCGACTGGGGTCCTTTTGATGATGTCCCGATGAAAATACGCGTTCCGTCTGAACCAGAGATGAAACGATTTGCGCCATAGGCTTGAGCGAGGTCTTCGAGTTTGCTCGTAGAGTCGCCTTGAAGCTCATCGGGAAGTGGCTGTTCGCTAACGCTAATCGGAATACCACTAATCGCATCGACATACGCAAAAACATCGTTATGTTCGGGTGGGCTCACTCGTGTCCATCCGCCAAGTGATTCGATCGACTTTCCTGCTGGCAGGATAGTGTCATACTCTGGCGTGCCTTTTGTCAGTGATCCTGTCTGGCGAAAATCGGGTGCCATCGAGGATGTATAGGTGATGTCAGGTATTTTCCATTCAGGAAAATAGCGAGGCCATAACCAGACAAGTAGCCCGACAATGACAAGCATAACGAAGATAAGCTGTCGGATGATTCTCCTTCGGCGTCGGATGAGTTTACGGATAAGGAATGGAGCTACGGACATAAAATGATCACCTAGAAATCATACAATGGTGTGTCATCAGGCATTAATATTCCATTCGTGAAGGTGCGACCATGCATGAGTCGCTTCGATGGGTCAGCAGTGAATTGGAAGGTGAGGTCTGAAATAGTTGGTCCACGAGTGACATCGTCTGGATACCCGTATGCGTGAGAGCTGTCCACGGTGATGTCGAAGTAGAAGTAGCGACCACACTGAATGTCAGAGCCGAGTTCGTTCTTGACAGTGTAATTACCTGGCGTGCCAAGAGTAACATCGCCAAATGTTGTGATTTTGCCCCAGGTCGACATTGTGTCGCATCGTGAAGCTGTTTGCTGGTTTGCCATACTACGATAACTTAGCTGCCAGCGAGCACCAATCGAGTTGTCGACACCATTGAGGAGCCAATAGTTAGGGAAAACGTCAGAGTCGGTATCCATCATGATCGAGTACTGCGCAACTTGCGCCTGTGAAAGGAGGGTTGACTGCTGGATGGCCGGTGAAGCATAGGATGTGCCTGAGCCTCCCGGTGTTATGACGATTCGTCCGCTTGAGCCAGCGCTGCCATGGCTGTTTATGCTACCACCATTTCCACCTTGACCTGAACTTCCTCTCCGGCTGTCTAGTGAATTGCCGGGTGTTGCACCGCTACCAGCAAGGTCTATCTGGGCGCTACCACTGAGATAGTTGGAGCCACCACCACCACCACCACCACCGGCGGTTGCGGATGATGAGCTACCACCACCACCACCAAAGAATCCACCACCACCACCACCACCACCGGCGTAGTAGGACGCGTATGTGCCACCGGGTCCGCCATCAGCAGCACCGCCATTGTTTGCGCCACCTACAGTTGCAGTGTTACCGTTTGCGCCACTTCCAGATGATTCAAGTCCGCCGCTTGAACCGCTGCTTATTCCGCCGCTTCCTCCGGCTCCACCTGTGAATTGTGTACCACCGCTTCCTCCTCCGGCTGCAGCGGAACTTCCGCCAGTGATACCAGTGGTGCTGCCGCCACCGCCACCACCGCCGCCGCTGGTTGTCGATGAGTTGTCGCCACCACCACCGCCGCCACCGCCGGCAGCAATGATCAGATTGGATCCGCTTCTGCTAACCTCGGAGTGTCCACCGCCACCACCGCCCTGGCCAGCGGACCACCAGTCAGTATTGCCGGCTCCACCACCGCTGCCAACGTATATATCTAAGGTTTCACCCGGCGTGACGCCTATAGTGTTCTGTGCGTAGCCTCCTCCTCCTCCGGCTCCTCCGATACTGGCACTACCGCCACCGCCGCCACCGCCGCCACCACCCCAGGCACTGATTGTAATTGAAGTGACGCCAGCGGGTACTGTGTAAGAGTATGTTCCAGCTGATGTATAGCTTACGTTATTCACAGCACCATTTCCTCCGATACAGTCCATTCCTCCAAGAATGTATGCTTTACCGTCAGAGTACACAGCAGAAGAGCCGTAGCGTGAACCACTGTATTTTTCATTTGTTTCATACCAGGCACCGATGCCAGTTGGATAGTTTCCTGAAGATATGGTAGTATTTGCGCTGACTGGTCCAACGAGCGTTGTAGGGCTGCAGGACGCTGAATCGCTTGATCCGCCGAGAAGATAGATGTATCCGTTAGCGGCAAACGCATCTGCATCTGCGAGCCGTCGGGGAAGGCTTGTGCTGTAAGACCAGCTACCAATAGAGCCATCGGTAGTGCTGATTTGTGCATATTGTGTATCGCTTAGATAATTTCCTGAACTATCTTTCCCTCCAAAAATATACAGGTTATTTGCGTATGCTACTGAAGAGAGCGAGCTTCTTGGTATAGCAAAGGGTGTTGATCCTGTTGACCAAGAAGACGAAATATTTCCGCCGCTGGATAATTGAGGCGACACGTAAATAGTGTTTTTTGTGGTACTTGTGCTATCAATTCCACCAGTAGCGTAAATACGGTCATTCCATACTGCGACTGAAAGGTGTGTCCTTTCTTGAGGCAGTCCATTTGTGGCTGTTTGCCATGATGGAGACGAACCGGGAGTCATGTAATATACCTCGGGCCTGGCATCCAATATCACTGAGTTCGACTCACTGGGTGTCGAGTAGTGAGCACTCGATATCGGTCTTTCGACCGTATTGTCCGGTAAAGTCCATCCAATTTCTACATGGTCTCCACCGTATGATTCTTTGTAATTTGCTTCAATATAGTAATAATGTCCAGCAACCAATGACACAGTACTCGAATGCTGTTGCGAGAACTTTGTCCACTCGTACTGATTTGTCCAGCTGCCATCGGGGACTGAGGCGATTGTCGTTGCATTTGCTGGATTGGTGTCGGTGCTGAGTCGAAGTTCTCCACTGTCGTCGCTCGCGAACCAAAAGCTGTAATTGCCAGTTTGAGGTGCGCAGATGAGGGCAGACAACCTGCCTCCAAAAGTGTCGCCTATATTTACGGCAGACTCAAGAGATCCTCCACTCAGTATCGTTGATGAGCTCGGACTGTTTGGGTAGCTTGATGCATTGTACAAATCGCTGATGGATGTTCCGCTGATGCTGTCGTATTTCTCGAAGTAGGATTTCCCTGTTGGCTCACAGGTGCTATCAGCAGACTGCCCGCCGATCCAGTATAGCGACTTTCCTGCCGAGGCTAATTTACCCCATGCCCTACCGGCGGGAAGACTGTCCTCTGTCGTCCAAGTGCCGATGGTGCCATTGGCGTCTATTGGGGCGCTTTCGACGCTGTCAGAGACGGAGTCGCAGGCTGATGTTGATGAACTGGTACATCCGCCAGCTATATACATTCTGCCGTTCAATATAGTAGCGCTTGCGCCAACTCTGTGCGGTTCATCAGAATAGGAATTTGCAGAGGTTGTATAACCCGCAGGTGCGCCACTATCGTTATTGTATACCTGGAAGGTTTGGATGTTATTTGTTGGCCCCGCACTGTTGCAGGTCGGGCTATTACCATTTGTACATCCGCCGATAACGTACGCGTATGAGTTTGATACCGGTAGACTCAGTCCCCATCGGTGTTGAATATTTACGGAAGAAACATGAAAACCATCGGTTGCGCTACCCAGGCTGCCGTCGCTGACGTTAACCTTGATGAACTCAATATCGGCTAGTACTCCAGCGCTTTGGTCGTAGCCTCCGACAACGTAGATATATCCATTGTACCCAAATGCGGCAGCGCGACGACGGCCGACATCCATTTCATTGGGTGACTCGACCCAGCCACCTGAGCTTGTGTTATCTACAGTCGATACGATGTTGTTATTATTGTCGATTTTCGCATATCGTATTGTTGACATGTCTACTAGACTTGGAGTAACTCCGCCGATTAGGTATATATAATTCGCGTAGATGGTGCCACTCATAATACCTAAACCGGCGCCGGCACTTCCAGGCACTGTGCCTATTTGCTGTTGACCCGATGTCGAGCAGCTGCTCAGGTTGCCGTTCAGTAAGATGTTGCACTTGTAGACAGCAGGGGAGTAGGCAGTGCAGCCCATACTTGAAGTTGTCATGCAACCACCTAAGACATATAGGTTTCCTGGTATTGATCCGGCATTTGCTGGATTGGAACGAGCGAAAGAATATAGGTACGATACTGATGTCATGCCTAGGCCAGTCATCGATTGTGATTGCCAGGGTCCAATGCTTCCGTCGGGGTTAAGAGCAGTATGTATGATGGCGTTCGAGTTGCCGCTTCCGGTAAGGCCGCCAACGAGATATAGTGTGTTGTTAAAGATGACGGGACTTGCAGCAGCAAGGCCGCCAGTAATCGCATGAGTTGTATCTACGCACCATGTACCTCCCTGACGAGTATTTGGTGATGCGCATACCGCAGGTGCTATCATTTTTCCCGTTGAAGAGATGGCAGTGTATACGATGTTACCACTGGTGCTTGGGCAAGTGTTGCTTGTGCACCCACCAATAATATATAGGTAGCCGTTAACGATGATCGAGGAGTTTAGTATATTTCCGACGTAAGCTGTACCCGGAAGGTCGCAGCCCTCGGGGGATGTGTCACTACAGGGAGAAGTACCGTAGGGCTGTGATTGGTCAACGGTCGAAGCGTCCCCATCTTGGTTAATTGTGCCGTACTTAATATCACCAAGTGCGCTGGTGCAGCTACCGGTTGTGACATCTTGGCTGTCGCAGCCGCCAATTTCGTAGAGGCTATTACGCCATGCTACAAGTGTTTGACCTGTGCGAGTATCGGCTACTCCGCCGACAGTATTCCAGCTATCGATTGTCCCGTCTGCATTGATGCTTGCAACCTGAGTATTGCTGGCAATTGTTGTACAGTGGCCACTAGCGTTCGTTGCCGAGCAGCCTCCGCTAACGTATAGGTATCCTCCCCAAACTGCACCAAAGTCACCTCCAGTCGCCATCCTTTGAGTGGTGAGGTCTGTTGTGTGTACCCAGTCATTGACGGTTCCGTCACTGTTGATACGTGTGTAATACACGGATGTACTTGGGGCGCCACCAATACTGCTAGCACCGCCAACAAGATAGAGGCGGTCATTGTAAGTTTGTGCGGTGTAGCCGTAGGCTGAATATGGCAGAGAGGTGCCGGTATCCCAACTTCCTAGACGACCGTCCGCCGTGATATCGGCGATCGCGAGCTGGCCATTGACGGTCGTTGAGCCGCCAGTGCTGCTTAGCCCACCCATTAAGTACATGCGGTTTTTGTAGGCGACAACCTTGACGTCACTACGTGAACTCGGAAGGTCCGCGTCCCGATACCAGTAGGTCCAGGTGCTTTGGTCGCTACTGGTTGGGCTCCAGAGTTGAGGCTCACCATTGGCTCCAAGCTTTGCGATATACACCGTGTCGCAGTAGCCACTATCGCCGGTGCCACTCGCAGCTGTGCAGCTACTGTCTTGACCTCCAATTGCGTAGAGAAAACCATTGTATGCAACAAGGGAGAAGTTTCCGCGTGGGGCAGGGAGGTCGTACTGTGAAGATGTACACCAGCCACTACATGCGCCAGTGCCTGGATTGGTGCTCTCTAAGGTGTTGTTCGTTGTATTGAATTTTGCCCACTCAACTGTGCTCGTCGCACCGGTGCCACCCGTATAGGTAATCATGACAAGGCCGTTTGCACCGGTAGTGCCACTTCCGCGGCTCGTTCCTGCTGACCCAGCTGTGGCCGCTCCAGCTCGGTCTGTATCTGTGTTATTTCCTGGAGTTGTTCCGCTTGCGCCCAGTGTACTCGATGGCGAGCCTGTTAAGTAGCTTGAGCCACCACCGCCACCACCACCGGCACCGCGGCTCGAAGATCCAGTACCACCACCACCACCGTAGTAGCCACCACCACCACCGCCACCACCGGCGTAGCGGTTTGTAACATCATTTGCACCACCATCACCACCACCGGTGGTGCCACCATTGCTCGCGCCACCATCGCCACCCTGTGAGCTGCGACCATCGCCACCATCGCCACCGAGTAGGTAGCTACCGCTCGATCCGCTATTGCTACCACCGCTGCCACCACTTCCGCCGGTGCCTTGCGTACCACCGCTGCCACCACCACCGCCACCAGCGATACCACTCATACCACCACCACCACCGGCACTACCGCCGGTGTTGCCGCTGTTGTAGCCACCACCACCACCACCACCGCCGCCGGCTGCTACGAGAAGTGGCGTACTGCCGCGAAGAATAGCGGAATATCCACCACCACCGCCACCGGCGCCTGAGTTGTTCGTGCCAACACCGCCATTACCACCACCACCGACGCTCACGGTAAGCGTCTCACCTGGTGTCACAGAGAGAACTGATGTCGAATATCCGCCGCCACCACCATCCGCGCCACTACTACTTCGCCCAGCGCCGCCGCCACCACCACCGGCGCCCCATGACTTGACAGTAATACTCGTGATACCAGCAGGTACGGTAAAGGTGTCGTTTCCGGCGGTGGTATATACAACCTGTCCGCCCGCTGGGTGAATACCGCCGACAGTGTAGATGAATCCCCCTGCAACGGCCACACCTTGTTTCCACTTGGTTGTATTGAGCGCAAGGGTATCATTCCATGAGTCAAAGCGTGCGCCAGTTGTCGCTCCTTTTTTGATGACCTTGTTGTCGACGTCAAAGTCAACGTTGGTCTCGTTATTGCCAGCCATAAATTGCTGAGCGGTGACGATATAGACGCTTGGGTCGATTGAGAGCGGATACGACGCATCGAGTAGGTTGGTCGCAGTGACGGTGAGCGTTGATCCATTAAGCGTAAAAGATGCTTCGACTCCAGTTATTGATTTGCTTGATTCAACGATAGTTGGTGCGGGAATCGTGAAGAGAAGAAGGCTTTTTTCGGCGTTCGCCTTGGCTTTTTCGAGGAGCGCTTGATCACTTTCTGTTGCGGCGGTGACTGTTCCAAGGAAGAGTTCGTTGCCGTAGATACCAACACTTCCGTCACTCTCGAGACGTGCTTCGGTGTTTTCTGGTAGGCCAAGCTGATAGTCAAATGACTGCGTATCCGTAGTCTTGCTTGCCAAGATGATATCTTCCTTGATACCAGTACCTTGAGCGGTGTAGACGAGCCAACCTTTGTGATCGCGGAATGGGTAAACAATACGATTTTGATCTTGGCGCCCAGTCATGAGATCCATTTTTGGCGTCATCGTGAGATCGAGCTTGTAGGTTGAGTCCGTTAGTGTCATGCCGGCGCCTGCATCACGAGGAATTGAGGCGCTCAGAAGCGGTGCACCAGTCTGCACTGTCTCGATTGAAGCAACGGCGCCGCTCTCGAACGAGTAGGCTTGTGTCACTGGATCAAATTCAATATCGTTTGCCAGACGTTCACTTGGCGCGGATAGCAGAGAGTCCGCTGCTGCAACGCGGTACGTGTGGGGTCCAAAATAGGTATAGATGCGTTGTGTGATGTAGATAGCGCCTGCGATTACGGCGAGAATAATCGCGATCGTGAGTAGGTCTTGGCGGGTAGGAACAGGTAGCCGGAGTTGGTAGTAGTCGCGTTTTTCGGTATGTTTACGGTGAAATAGTTGAGAGAATGACGGCAAGCGAACGCGACGTGATTTTTGGGTGTGCCGAAAGAAGCTCCACAATAGAAAGCCTGCTGTCCCGTGTCGTTTTCCTCTAAATCTCGACCTTTTTATCTGCATGTATACCTCAACATGTACTAGGGATATTGTACCATAACCGGCATAGTCAACGAAGCGCAATTAACGGTTTGAGAAGGCGAAGTTCAAGTTGCCAACGTAGGCGTTTGCGGTACGGCTGGCGACGACGTCGATCTTGAAGACGATACTATCTCCAGCGTTGAATCCACACGTAGATGGGTCGGACGCGCCACTCGCAACCTTTGTTTGCCAGCTCGTCACTGTGCCTGATGATACGTTGATGCTTGAGCCGCAAGAGGTTAGCCCGCTGTCCGAGTTGCGGTATACCTGGTAGCTAACTGATGCGCCACCACCATTCGTACCATCATCGGTGCGGCCCATCAGGGACGTCTGGCCAGAGTTGAAGCTCTTGAAGGTGCCGGGGAGCTGGTAGGTCACGTAGATACTGTATGTCTGTGATGTGTTCTGAGGCGAGGTCCACTTGTAGAAGTTGTACGTTTCACCGCTACCACAGATGGTGTCTTGTCCACTCGTGCCATCATTGATACCAAGGGTTGAGCTACATAGGTCACTCGTCATCGTGCCGATACCTGTGCCGTGCAGTACGGCGTTGGTATACTCTGGGCTGATCGTGACGATGTTGTCTGGGCTCGAGCCACAGGCACCCCAGCCGTCTGCCTCGTAACACTGCAGCTTACCAAGGGTTGTGTCGTAATACATGCTTCCAAGCAGTGCGTCGTTGTTGCTTGCGATTGGTGCAGATGCGGCTCGGTCGAGTGTGAACAGGGTCACGGCACCACCGTTGACGCCACCACCAATCTGCACGTTTGGTGTTGAGTTACTCGAGAGTGACATCGAGAAGGTGTCGACGTAGAAGGTACGCGCGACAGCGTCGTTCTGAAGGAAGTAGATGTATGGGCTTGTCGGTGCGTTGCCGTCGGTAGTGATGTAGCAGGTGATCTTGGTGAAGTCTGAGGTTGAGCTTGAGACGCTTTGCGTATTGTAGTCTGCACAGTTGACATAGTTTGACCCGCCGTCTCTCGAGTAGCGCACGAGGAATGAGTTGAATCCGGCGGTTGTGCTCGCCGCGTAAACAGTGATGCGATAGAGTGTGTTTGGAAGTGGATTAACTGACAGTTTGTTTCGAATACCGCGGAGCGAGATAGCGGGAGTGATAATCTCCGCACTGTCACTAGCGTCGTTACCGACCGATGTCGTACGAGAAACAGTCGCGCTGTTGACTGACGACCAGTTTGCGGCGAAATTTAAACCATCGGTCACCGAGCCATCTGTCGCGTAGTTGAAGTCAGCTGCGATCGTGACACTCAGGTTATCGGCATAGAAGGTGCGCGCGGTAGCGGTTGTCTGGCGAATAAGGATCCCATTCGATGCTGTGATGCCTGTCGATGGAGTGGTGAAGGTACAGTTGACCTTGGTCCATATACTTATCGTTGCCGTCGCTGCTACCGTACATGGGACGGATGCGTTCGAACCATTGTTCGAGTAGTAGACATTCATGTCGGTGAATGTGCCACTCGAAAGACGTACAGCGAATGAAACGTTGTATGGCGTGTTTGCAGTCAGTGCAGAGGTGAGGGTGTTTTTGACACCAATGTTTGCAACTGCTGTGGTTGTGGTTGCAACCGAACCTTGACCAGTGTTGATGTACGGTCCTGTGGTTGTGTACCTTGTGACGGTGCTCGCACCGATGGCTGTCCAGGTGGATGCAGGGAACGTCGTACTGCTAGCGCCTGCAACCTCGGCGCCCGCATCGCTGGCGTATTCGGTAACATTGCCATTGACCGAGAGAAGTGACGCCGCAGATGAGGTCTGAACACTCAAGAGCGTTCCATTGACAGGGTTGGTCGCGCTGTCACGAATTGTCAAACCATTCGTATTACCTGTATTGCTGACGACGAGCTCGGCACCACCGGCGCTTTGCAGGGTGTTGTCATAGGCTGACTGGAGAGTAGTCGAGCTCGATGCACCGGCTGCCGTCCAGTCGCTACCGTTCCAAATCATGGTAGCTGTGGTGTTTTGGCGCATTGCGATAGTGTTACCGGTTCCGCCGTTGTTGACCGAAAGGGTGAAGTCGCTTGATCCGTTAGCTGCGGTGATGTAGACGATACGTCCAGCAGTCAGAATCGTAGGGTCAGGAAGGGTAGCGGTTTGGCCATCGGCGCTGAATCCGACAATGATAGCTGCGGAACTATTCACCGAACTTGAGGTAATAGTACAGCTCGATGCGACAAGCGCGCCGCTCGCGAAACAGTTTGCGTCGTTTGTCGAAGTTGAGAATGTCGGTGTGTTGAAGATAACGAGGCCGCTGACACCAGTGCCGGTACCGACGCCACCGAGAAGGTTTAGGTTACCACCGTTTGCATTTGTGAGGCCGCCAGTTCCGCCTTGGATGGTAATAGCGCCACCTTGACCGAAGCCGTTGCCGGTTGAGCCGACGATAGTCAGCTGACTGCCAGCAGTGTTGGCAGCAGTCTGTGCGACGCTAGTGATGGTGGTGCCGGTAGCTGCAGTACCAAGTGTCAAGCTAGTGCTGGTGATGGCGGTTGACGCACTACCGTCCGCTTTGCCGATCGTGAGTGAGGTTGAGTTGGCTGCACCAATACTCAGAGCGCCGGCTGATGCAACGTCGAACGTTGATGCCTGGAACGTGCTGGCAATACCAGTGCCGTCGATATTGAAGCTTGCAGCGTTTTGGACGCTGGTGCCATTTTGAATAAATCCTTCAGAGGTGCGACCACCGAGCATGCCGGCATTGAGAGCGTATGGCGTTGAGCTGAGACGCTTCATAGGGAGCATTTCACCGTCACCACCACAATCAGCGGTGAAACTGGTCGAGATTGTACAACTTGTAGTGTTACCGATGTTGACACTCAGATAGAGCGTGTCTTGGTTCCAGTCTATCTGGCTTGCAAATGGGTTGATGCTACCAAGTTCAACGCTAAAGTAGCCATTGCGCACGGTGACGCCCTGGCCTGCAGAATTCAACCAATTTTCTGTCCACTGCAAACTTCCGGCAGGGGAGCCGGTGGTGTTACCTGCGGATTGTCCGTCACCATCCTGATAGATCTTGAACTCGACGTTATAGAAACCATCTGCCGCAGTCGCGCCAGAGCTTGTCAATAGTCGACCCTGAAAGTTGATACGCTGGTTGATCCCAGGTGCAGCATTAACAGGGGCAGTCAAAGATGCCAGAACAACAACAAACAGGGCCAATAAAAGGCTACCCGCAATCATTGTGCGCAGTGCACGAAAAACACTAATAGTCATATTTGTTTCGTGTTTTTTGTTGTTATTTTAAAAACTCTTTTGTAATCTCGTTTTTGTCTCACACAAAATTACACTATGTATTATACCTGCTTATGGTAAAAATACAAGATTGATTACAGAGTAGCTGTGGATAACTTCTACGCGTGATGCGGAAGCATGTGCTTCGAGAGGATTTTCTTTTCGCGTTGTTCGCCAAGCCAGAAGCTGACGACCATAACAACGGCGCCGATATAGACCGGCCAAAGAACAAGTAGACGTTGCATAACAGAGGTGTTTGCTGCGCCAGTACCATCGGTGGTTCCGGCCCCTGCTGCGTATGGCTGGCCGTTGACGATTGCCGCTACAGTCAAGAATGCGACGCGGCCATCGGCGTCGGTTGCCTGAATTGATAGATTGTAGGTACCTGCTTTCGTGTAGGTGTGGTTGATGCGAAAGTCTTCGTTGGTCGGACGCGACACTACTTTGTTCGTTGCGTCACCCCATTGGACGTTGAAAGCGTATGGTGCGCGGCCACCAAGAATGTTGATTGGGACGCTCATGTCTTGGTTCGGGAACGTGCCACGGAAAACAGCATCAGTATTGACGACAAGTTGGTCTCCGCCAAAGCTCAGTGCGGAAAGTTGCTGACCTTGAGTAATCTGAGCATCATAGAACACAGTGAGTGATTCAGAAACTGGCCCGGATTGGTTCAGGGCGTCGTAAATGTATGCAGTTAGCACGTTCTGTCCGATCAACAGATCAATATCGACATCATAGGTGCCATCATTTTTGCAGACGGTTGAGCCCGCAAAAATATTGTTTTTGTAGATTTCAACGAGCATACCTTCGGTGCAGCTACCATGGAGTCCAACCGGAGTGCTGGTGTACCTATCCCTGTTGTCTTTGGTCGCAAGTGTTGCGACGACGGTAGGGGGATCCGCAGGTAGTGTGCCGGAAAGACCGATAGTAACCGTCTCGGGACCGGGACTCGCGAGGAACGCCGTTGACGTAAATGTCGTCAGTGAGGCACCAACCATTGTCAGCAAAAGGAGTAGCGCAGTGTACGACGTATGTTCATGTGCACGGTGCGCACCTGTATGCGAGTGATGCAAGAGCTTCAAACGACGGTGTTTCATGAGTCGATTGTACCACATACCGTTCACGCTTAGCGACGACGGCGAGATGATCCGCGGTGGCTTGATGCTGTTGAGCGGCGGCTGCGGTTACCACGGTGACCCGACATGCTGCGGTCGTGTGACACGAGCCAGTAGCGGAAGCCACCAATGATTGCTGCAAGTGCAACGATGATGCCGAGCACGATTTGCCATGGGAAGACAAAGATGCGTACGGTTTTTGTGACGGTTTGGCCGTCGCCGAAAGTAGTTGTCAGTTTGCCGGTATACATGCCGAATAGCATACGGTTACCAATGTTAGTTTTATCGAGTGAAGTTTCAAAGCGACGAATACTATCTGGGAGGACGGTGTTCTTCGCGAGATTGAAGCTGAGGTTCGCAACTGGCTTGCCGAACATATCCGCGACAGCAAGGACACCGACTGGTTGCTCCTGGACGTTTCCGGTGTTCTTGACGCGCTGTACGAAGGTAATTGGTGAGCCATCAAAGAACCAACCGCGCTTGCCTTCTTTTTGTGCGTAGAGTTCTTCGACTTCCATGCTTTCGGTCGCATCACCGTTAACACGGATGAAGACGAGAGCACCGAGGCTTGCTGAAAGTGCAACTCCTGACGAGTTCAGGGAACCAGCTTTGGCGGTGAAGCGAATCACGCCGTAGTAGCCACCAGGTGAAGCATTTGATGGTACGTTAATTTCGACTGGTAAGCTTTTGATTTCGCCCGGGATGAGGGTTAATTGATTGAGGGGTTGCACCCAATCGATGATTGAGTACGGACTTTTCTCTGTCGTATCGGTAGCGATCTTTGGAATACCCGTTTCGCCGTCGGAGCTAAAGTCATTGACTTCGCCGGTGACAACAAGGGGCACCTTAGCGATATCGCGAATCTTGATATCTGCGGTCACTGTTTGACCTGGATCCGCCCTGAGCGACACCAATGGAGGTGCGATCTCAAGTGCTTGGCCTGTGCCTAGATCTTCGTCTACTGCGTATGTTGCGTTAGCAAATAAACCGGCAGTGACGAGTGTAAATAGCAGGGCAAGGAGGATCTTCTTCATGGCAGAATTAGTAAGTAGGTGTACAGATGTACGTTAAGGTTGTTGTGTAGGTACCCGCGAGCTGGTTACCAGCGACGTTGACCATATATGACGCAGTGTATTTCTGACCAGCAGATGGACCTGTGCTTGATGCAACAGTTTGAACACTTGTGTCGTCGAATGTGAAGGTGCCGTCTGTGGCAAATGGTGCAGTTGCGTCACCAGTGTAGTCGCCAGCGTCTGCGGCAGGTGATACATCGGCGCCGAAAGCAAGAGTCGTGTTAGCGACGACGTTCATGCCGAACTCACTTTTACCGATAGTTGGTGTTGCAGGAGTTGTCATAGCAGCGATTGAGTTTGACCCATTGGTTAGTGTTGCACCCTCAACTGTCACGACGTAGCCAGAGAGGCCATTTGTGCTGGCGGCAAACTCAGATGTTGCTGTCGTGGTTGCAGTTGGCGAGAAGACACCGAAGTCAATCGTACCGGCCGTAACTGTCTGGCAGGTTGCGTCAACAGTCGTGCCTGTACAGAAGACAAGCGTTTCAGGCATGTAACCAGTGAAGTCGATTGGATTTGCTGTTGCGGCAGTAACAGTACCGTCATCCACGGCGCCTGTACCGTCAGAGGCTGAATAAGTTGTTATGCGTACGTAAAATGTGTAGTTTGCGGTTGATGGATTCTGAACTCCGTTGAGAGTAATGTGTATAGCGGCACCTGTTGGATTCGCAGGAGTCGGACGGGTGATGTACACAGTGTTTGCTGTTGGTGCCGGTGCGTCGCCGCCGTTACCAATCGTGAAGCCCGTTGCGCCACTACCGGTGTCATCTCCGTAGCTTACACCTGATGCACTTAATCCTGTTGGTGTGTTGCATGTTCCCGATGCAGCATCACAGTATTCAAATTTAATAGAACCTATATTTGTTGTTGTACTTGGTACAGTGAAGTCGAATGCGTGATTGACGACACCACCAGGCGTTGATCCACCGACCGAGCCGACAGATTGTAATGTAAGTGATCGTGGCTGCATTTGTGCCGCGAACACTGATGAGCCTCCCAAAAGCGGTACGACACTCGCAACCGCCATCATGATACCCAAAATAATGTGTTGTGTTTTTGTTTGTTTTCCCCTCATAACACAATAATTGTATCACAAGCATAGGCACAATGTCAACAACAAACTCATGCTTTTTCATCTGTAAAACCACATTTTTTCGCTAAAAATTATTGCACAAAATATACCGCGCCGAGATGGGCGCGGTATATGAATTTCTAGGCAATATCTACTTAGAACGTAGGAGTACAAATGTACTGCAAAGTCGTAGTGTAGGTACCAGGTGCCTGGCTACCAGCGACGTTCGCGATGTAGCTCACAGTGTAGATCTGGGCGTCTGTAGGGCCGAGAACGTTATCGCCACTGTTGGCAATCACGTCACCAGAGAGGAACTTGAATTCGCCATTGGTTGCGTAATCGGTGGTAGGTTGACCGCGGAGGTTTGTTTGGTTCGATGTCAAATCGATGTCTGCACTGGCGACAAATGTGTCGTAGGCGTCAATCGTTGGTGCGTTACCGTAGCCTGCCGTGCCGTTGTCGTTACGGACAAGGTTGAGTCCGAATTGACCGGTACCGAAGGCGCTTTGTGCGACTGAGCTCATAGCTGGAATCGTGTAGCTACCTGATGTCAAGGTTGGACCGTTGACTGAGATAGCGTAGCCACCGCCAGCGTTGGTACTCGCAGCCATCTGTGACGTTGCGTAGGCAGTTGCCGTTGACGAGAACAGCTGGTTGAAGCTGACAGCGCCAGTTGTTGCAGTTGTACAGTCAGGCACACTTGCGGTCTTTGCGATGGTTGCACCAGCACAGAAGACAAGTGATTCTGGCATGACACCGCTCAGGACGATTGGATTGCCGAGACCGTACCAGCGTTAATAATTGATCCAGTTGCGTTGTTGTTGCTGTAGGCAAGGAGGCGAACATAGAATGTCTCGTTGTTGCCAGTCGGGTTGGTGACCGAACCGATTACTACTGAAATTGTATCACTGGCAGTGTGGCTACCGGCGTAGTTAAGATATGGTGCACCCGCTGTTGTATTGTTTAGAGTTGCACCCTGTAGGCTACCAGTGTCGGCATCTAGCGTTGCACTTGTCGTAACGAGACCAGTCGGAGTCACACAGTTGTTTTCTCCGACATCAGCTGTCGTACAGTAGAGCAGCTTGATTGACTGCCAGCTTGCACTTGCAGGCATAGTGAAATCGAGTTTGTGCTTAACGACGCCGCCAGGTGTTGAGCCTTGTACGAGACCGTTATTTTGTAATGTGAGCGAGCGTGTGGTGATTGCCGCAGCATACGTCGACTGCGAGAGCAGTACGGGCGCAATGGTTGCGAGCAACATGAAAACAGCACCCACGAGGTATCGCTGTTTGACTGTTCCTCTTGCCATAATAATTACTTCTTCCTTGTTTTTAATTGTGATTGTTGGTTTTTATAGTAGTTTGTATTGCTATAGTACCGTAAGCGGAATGCAAAGTCAACAACAAAACATAAGCAAAAAACTACACCCCATAGTGGGGTGTAGTCGATCCATCATATCCAGTGGTGGTTGGCTATGCGGTACTAGAACGTAGGAGTACAAATGTACTGCAAAGTCGTAGTGTAGGTACCAGGTGCCTGGCTACCAGCGACGTTCGCGATGTAGCTCACAGTGTAGATCTGGGCGTCTGTAGGGCCGAGAGCACTATCGCCACTGTCGGCGATGGTGTCGCCTGAGAGGAACTTGAAGACACCGTTTGTAGCGTAGTCAGTAGTAGGTTGACCGCGGAGGTTGGTGGTGTTTGACGTCAGGTCGATGTCTGCGCTGGCGACAAATGTGTCGTAGGCGTCAATCGTTGGTGCGTTACCATAGCCGGCAGTCGACTGGTCGTTGCGAACAAGGTTGAGGCCAAATTGACCGACGCCAAATGCACTCTGAGTAGCAGATGCCATTGCAGGGATGGTGTAGCTACCTGATGTCAAGGTTGGACCGTTGACTGAGATAGCATAACCTGAACCGGCATTGGTACTTGCTGACATTTGAGATGTTGCGTATGACGTTGCCGTTGACGAGAACAGCTGGTTGAAGCTGACAGCGCCAGTTGTTGCAGTTGTACAGTCAGGCACACTTGCGGTCTTTGCGATGGTTGCACCAGCACAGAAGACAAGTGATTCTGGCATGACACCGCTCAGGACGATTGGACGAGACCGTACCCGAGTTGATGATAGAGCCTGTACCGTCGTTGCCACTATAGGCAAGGAGGCGAACATAGAATGTCTCGTTGTTGGTGGTTGGGTTGGTGATACTGCCAATGGTGATGTGCTGAGTGAATAGTGCAGATTGTCCACTTACGTAAGACAGGTACGGAGCACCGTTAACTGAGTTATTGAGTGTTGCTCCGGTGAGGCCTGAGCCGAACTCATCATCGAGCGTCGCACTCGTTGTGTCGAGGCCAGTTGGTGTTACACAGTTGTTTTCGCCGACGTCGGCGTTAGTACAGTACAGCAGCTTGATTGACTGCCAGGTGCCTGTAGCTGGCATCGTGAAGTCAAATTTATGCTTGACAACACCGCCAGGTGTTGAACCCTCGACGAGACCATTGGCAAGCAGCGTCAATGACCTTGTACTGATGGCGTCTGCATACGTTGCTGACGAAAGCAGCAGCGGCGTGACTGTTGCCACGAGCAACAGACTGGCAGAAACCAGGGCACGTAAACGGTTGATATTGATGTGGTGGATCATATAGTTCTCTTTGTTTTAGAGTTGGTATATGCACAGATAATAGCATTAGCATTTTGACGTTGTCAACAAAACATGGCCAGAAAGAAAACGTATATGTGGACAAGTTGTGGATGAGGTTAGTAGGTGGCAGTCACGAGAAGGGTTTGCGAGATGTTGTAGACACCACCCGGTGTCAGGGGCGAGACGTTGGCGAGAAATGATACGGTGTACGTGGTTTCGCCGGAATCTCCCGGGGCAGACGCGATGACATCACCGTCGAAATATTGGTAATGATTCGCTACATCATAGCCACTCGCGACGCTCCCGTTGCCGAAGTCGCCATTGTCGAGATTGGCGCCGAGCGATACCGGGCTAGTATTGGCAACGAGATTGATGCCATATTGTTCGACGCCAACCTGAGACACGTCTGGGGCTGTCAAGTGCGCAAGGGTATGTGTGCCATTCGTCGGGCCGTCACCAAAGATCTGTACGATATAGCCGAATGTCGTGTAATCTTTGACGGTGAAGTTGATCGTTGTCGTCGAGGCTTGCGTGGTACTGAAGGTACCAAAGTCTGCTCCGACTGCATCGACGCTAAACGAAAGCACGGGATCTTCGCTCGTTTTGGAACCGGCGTTGATCTGGTAGTTAGGCGAAGCAGAGTTGCCAACGCCGAGGTCGCCAGTGCCGCTCGTCAGGCCGTAGGTAGCAGATTGAACACCGACCGCATCGCTTGTGCCGATGCTCGTTTCATTGAGTTTGTAATTCGAAGACTGACTCGTCTCAGCACTGGCGTAGGGCATGGCCAAAAACATCAGACAAATGCTGATGACACCAAACTCCGGCCACAACTTGCGTAGTCGCATGCTGCTATTGTTGGACAGCGTAAGCTTTTTTGCAAGTTTTTGTTGCACAAGGTATAGTACATACATACTAATTAGGTGGCGAACAAAAGATAATGGAACAAAACAATCCGAACACTTCGGGTGAATCGCAAAGCCCGAAGCCAATGGCGCTGAAGGTTGATGAGAATCAGGCTGTCGCAACAACTGTCTACGGTGGCGATTCGAGTGTCAAAGAAACGACCAAGCGTCGTCGTATGACCTATCGTCCTTCGCACAAAGCTACCTTCGTAGGTCTTGCTGTCATCTCTGTATTTTTGCTCGCAAATGTCGCCGGATTGTGGTTCTTGCTGCGAAGCCAGGCAGATACGCAAGAGCAGCTCGTTAACAACGGTGTTACATTGAGTACGGACACGTTGTCGCAGCTTGGTGTGAATCGTGATTCAGTCGGCGAGGCGTCGGAGCTAACTATCGGTCCCGACACGACCTTTCGTAGCGGTGTCACAATCGGCAACGACGTTAGCATTGGTGGAAGCCTTCAGCTCAACAGTGACTTCGTAACGGGGTCTGCAAAGATCACCAATCTGCAAGCTGGTGAAACTCAACTTGAGTCGCTCAATGTGAATGGTGATGGCACAATCACGACCCTGAACCTGCGCAATGATTTGAATGTTGTTGGAACGACGCGTCTACAAGGCCAGGCAATCTTTTCGCAGCTCGTGACAGTCAACAATAATGTGAATATTGCTGGTAACTTGTCAGTTGGTGGTATATTCGCCGCCAAGAGTTTTGAGGCGAGTACACTGACTGCCGGCCAACAGCTGACTGTCGGCGGGCATATCGTTACTTCTGGAAGTGGGCCGACCTTTGCGCAAGGCTCTGCGCTCGGTAGTGGCGGTACGGCATCGGCAAACGGTACAGACGCTGCGGGCACCATATCGGTCAACGTCGGTACAGGTGCTGGAACTGGGTTGATCGGGACTGTGACGTTTAATCGCGCCTATGCGGCAATGCCAAGCGTCGTTGTATCGCCAATTGGAACGCCAATGCCGGGACTCTACGTTAATCGCACGACAACTGGCTTCAGTGTCAGCACAACGAGTGCGCTGCCTGTTGGCAGCTATGCGATTGATTTCATCGTAATGCAATAGGCAACGTCCGCTTAGACGTTCACGAATAGGTAGACGAGGTTATCTCGCACAGTGACGAGGCCACTTTCGACGTCGAATGATGTGATGGTTTCACCGTTGATGATCTCGACCTTGCATGGCTCGAGCATCGAAAAGAAATCTGCGTGCCCGGGCAAAATCGAAAAGTCGCCAACGGCATTTTTGGCGGAAAACGCGCTGGCTTCGCCGTCATAGTAGACATGAAATGGCGCGCGCGCGATAACTTTTATGCGCTCTTCAAAATCAAGCTTGGCCATTCGCATCTGATTCCTGACTTGGTGCGCTTGCGTCAACTGATTCAGCTGGCTTGTCTCCTGATGCCTGTGCGGCGGCTGGGTCGGATGAAGCAAGAATCGCTTCGATGCCACTCAATGTTTCTTCGAGTGTGTAGTATTCGCCAGGTTTACCGGTGAACTTTTCGGCAACGGCAAAGTCTTGCGAGAAGAATTGAATAAGCTTCTTGGCGTTCTGGTAGTCGGCACGGTCGGCTGGACTTAGCTCGTTTTCACCAACGATAGCGATGATGTTTTTGAGGCTGTCGTATTTCTGCATGATTGCCTGAACGCGCTCGGCGAGTCGATAGTGTCGCTCGCCTACGATGGTTGGCGTCAGTAGGGAACTGGTCGTCTTGAGGAGGTTCACGGCCGGGCGAATACCTTGCTCGGCAACAGAACGGTCGAGCACGAGGACCGAGTCGAGCTGCTGAGAGATGGCTTGCACCGCAGGGTCGGAAAGGTCGTCAGCCGGTACGTAGATGGCCTGGACACTAGTGATAGTACCCTGGGCGGTTGAGCTGAGTCGGTCTTGGAGACGACGTAAATCTGAGAAGACCATTGGGCTGTAGCCACCTTCAGACGGGATCAATCCGAGGTTAGTTGAAAGCTCGGTCATAGCCTGGACGTGACGGTAGATGTTGTCGACGAAAAACAGAATGTCTTTACCTTCTTCGTCGCGGAAATACTCCGCTGCGGTTGCCGCGGCAGGGCCGACCATACTACGAATAGCTGGTGTGGCGTCCATCTGGCCAAAGAACATGACGGTGTTTTTGAGCACGTCAGTGTCACGGAGTGTTTCGTAGAGTTCGTTACCTTCACGGATACGTTCACCGACGCCGCAGTAGATAGACAGGGAATTGCTCTTGGACTCAGCTTCGCTGCCGTTGGCAGGTTTCTTCGACATGGTGACGTTGTGGATCATTTCCATCGTGAGGACGGTTTTGCCGACACCGGCACCACCGATAACGCCAATTTTGCGTCCCTTGACGAACGGTGTCAAAAAGTCGATCACTTTGAGGCCCGTTTCGAGCAACTCCAGCTTTTGGCTGTTGCGGTAGCTCTTGGTGCCACTTGGTACGGTGATCGGACGGAGATTTTCGGTAATCGCTTCGCCTTTGTCGAGCGGCTCGCCGGTAGCGCTAAAAACGCGTCCCATTGTAGCGGCGCCAACCGGCACGCTGACTTTTTGGCGCGTACGGAGGACGCGTTGACCGCAGGCGACAACTTGATCATTATTGAGGTTGAGACAGACGGCGTTCGAGCCGCGGAAGAAGTTCACTTCAAGCAGGACATGTTCGATGCCTTCGATTTTGAGGAGCTCTTTGATCTCTGGAGTTTTGTCGAGAATTTCCACCTCGACCGTCAGACCGCGAATGGCGCGAACAAAGCCGACAACCTCTTCGAATGTTTCTTGCTTTACTGGCATTGATGGTTCGGTTTTGCTCATATCATACTCCCGGCTTGTTCTCGGCGTTTCTTTTTGATACTAACGAGGACCTCGCGCAATCGGCGGTCATTTTCGGCACGTTTGGCACGGTGAAATTCCATCGTATAGTCGCGCAGTAGATCGGACGCGCGGTCTTCGGCGACGGTCATGGCGTTGAATCGGCTGGCTGCCTGGGCGAGTCCCGACTGCAAGATAGCCTGAGCGAGCGCCAGACTCATCATACTGGCCTCCATCATGTAGGCGATCTCCTCGATGGACGGCTCAAAGATGGTATCAAAATCGGTCATCGTGCCTTCTTCGAGCTCGTCGGTCATTGTCTTGATGCTCGATACGAGATCCATACGACGCACTTCTTGTTGGCCGAGAGATAGGTACTCTTCAAAGTAGACGGTGATCGTCTTGTAGGGCATAAGGACGTCGATGACGGGCGCAACGTCGATGTAGACGTCGCTTTCTGGTACCTGAAACAGGCGAATATACGGGATTTCACGCTGCGAGAGTTGATTGGCGCCGTGGCTACCAAGCACGACGATATCAGTATTCGACGGGTCATATTCGGTCTGCATACTTTCGATCATACGTTGGTCGAGGTCTCCAGAAAGTCCGGCTTCGGCAGAGAGCAGGACGAGCACTTTGCGGTCGAGATCACCGATGCCATCGCGTTCGGTGATGCGTTTGCGTGGATCGATGCGGAGGGAGGTATAACGCTCCCAGAGCAAGTTGAAGAATTCTTGGCCGGTTTGGGCGTTATTCTTCACCTTGGCAACCTGAGTACTTGCGAGGCTTTCAAAGACGTTTGTCAGGTCTTTGAGTGTGCCGATGCTGACCATGTCTTTTTCAACTAAGTTCGCACGTCTCATTTTTTCTTCTCCTGCTCAGGTTCGGCTGGAGCAGTTTCAGTCGGTACCGGCGCGGCTGCTGCCAGTTGTTGGGCTGCGAATTTTTCAAACAGCTCAGCTTCGATATGGTCGAAGTCATCTTCACTCTTAACTTCTGGCGCTCGCTCGACAACGGCTTTTTTGAGCCCGGCAACATCGATTGATCGATCATCTTCGCTCTTCATGATGGTCTCAAGCATGAGCTGCTGTTCAACCAGCGAGAAGCGTTCTTCTGGCGGTTGGCCGAGAGCTTGGTAGAGGTGTTTACCGCGAGCGAGGTCGCGACGAGTTTCGCTCGAAAGCTGGCTTGAGAAGTGGGAGAATTCATCAGCTTGGTGATAGCTTGCCAGCGATTTGAAAAGTGCAGTTGATAACTGCTTTTGTCTGGTGGTTTGCGCCTGGCCACCGACACGTGAGACCGAGAGACCGGCGTTGACAGCTGGGCGGACGCCTTTGCGGAAGAACCCAAGATCGAAAACGATCTGACCGTCGGTGATAGACATGATGTTTGTCGAAAGGTAGCCAGTGATGTCGTCATTCGGCGTCAATACAACCGGGAGGGCCGTCAGTGTCTTTTCATTCGTCAGCAAGCGACCAGCACGTTCGAGAAGGCTCGAGTGGGTGTAGAAGATATCACCTGGGTATGAATCGCGTCCCGGGTCAACCTCCTGGAGGAGCGACAATTGTCGGTAGGCCTCAGCGTGCGAAGAGAGGTCATCATAGATAATGATCATGTCACGATTGTCATTGACCCATAGGTATTCAGCCATCGCACAGGCGGCGTAGGGCGCAATGTAGCTCTGGGTGAGGCTATCGAAGATGTTAGCGAGCACGACGATCGTGTGTTCCATGGCACCGGACTCGTTCAGCTCACGAAGCAGGCGTTCGACGTCAACCTTGCGTTTACCGATCAGGACATAGACGACGATACGTTCCGTGCCTTCCTGTTCTGCACTCAACTGTCCGAGAAAGGTACTTTTACCAGATTTGCTATCGCCAAGAATAGCGATACGCTGGCCCAGGACAATAGGGAAGAAGCTGTCGACGGCCGAGACGCCACTCGCGAGTTGTTCATCAAGGACTTTGCGGTCCATGATGCCTGGAGCTGGGTTGAAGATGCCTGAACTATGAGTAGCCGAGATCGGGCCTTTATCATCGAGTGGGCGACCGAGTGGGTCAACAACGCGGCCGACGAGTTCGCGTCCAACGGGCACCATCAAGTCGTCAAACTCGACGACAGCCATAGCGCCAATGGCGAGCTCTTCGGAGTCGATGTTGTAGAGGACCGCGTGATCGGCGTAGGCTTCACGTACCATGCCGCGTTGGCCATCTTCGAAGAGGATCTGGGCACCAATCTGTACACCCTCAAGCCCTTTGACGGTAATGATGAAGCGGTTGACTGATACGACGACACCAGTAAGATTGCCGGCTTCGACGAGTTTTTGAAATGCGGCGTTATCAAACATGGGCGAGCCTCTCGATCAACTTGTCGCGATTGGCGAGGAGACGATCGCGATATGACCAGTCATGAAATCCGGTGTCAGTTTTGGCGATAATGCCGCCGAGAATGCGCGTGTTCCAGCGAAATTCAACGAGCATGGCTGGATCAATATTTTCGCGTACCCACGTCACCAAGCTGGCTTGAACGGACGCTGGGGGAGGTCCGGCAAGTGTCAGCGTCATCGAAGGCGCCGATGCGGCGATATCTGCAAGATTCTTGATCATGTCCGTGAGGAGCTGCTTGCTATCGAGCCACTGGCGAATCATGAGGCTTGCGCCTTCGGAGAGCATTGGTTGTTCATTTTGGTAGGTGACTGAGCGCTTGGCAGCATTTTCGTATTGGTCCATCCAGCTACGATAGCGCTCGACTTCAGTGCGAAGACGCATGACATCTTGGCGAGATGCGATGGTTGCAGGCAGTGTCAACGTCATTTCTGAACTCCCTTGAGGAGCTCGTCCTTGTGCGAGTTGAGTAGTTCGGTGAGCGATGCGGTTTGTGCGCCGAGGTCGATGTCGCTGCCGAGTGCATCGGTCAGGAAGGCAATAACCGTATCGGCTAGTTCAGCTTCAAGCTTGCCGGAGAGGGCTTGGCGGCGAGCTTCGATGCTTGCTTGGAGTTTCGCCTCTGCTTCTTGCTGTTTTTCGATGTAGCTTTTCTCGAGCTCAGCAAGTTTGGTTTCGAGTTCTGCTTCGGTTTTAGCGAGTGATGCCTCGCGTTTTGCGAGTGCGCCTTCGAGTGACTTTTGGTGCTCGAGTAGCTGGGCTTCGAATCCGGCCTCTCGCTTTTCATATTCAACACGCTGCGTCTGTAGGTCGTGTTCGGTTTTAGCTGCTTCTTCTTCGAGCGCTGCATCGAGCTTGGCTTGATGATCCTCAAAGTGCTTTCGAAGAGACTGTTGGTGCTCAGCGATTTCTTCGGCTGTTGAGCCCATGATGCCAGCGGCTTTGTTTCGGATAGAATTGAGTACTTCGTCATAGCGATCCTGTTCTTCGTGAGACACATTTTCGCGTAGTTTCTCGAGTGACTGATTGAGACGGTCGGTCGTTGAACTGAGATTACGGTCGAGCTCGACAGCCGTCTTTTTGACGGCTTCTTGGTACTGCGCGCGGGCTTCTTGCATCAATTGGTCACGAGTACTCTGGGGTAGGAGGTCGATTGCCGGTGTGGCAGGCGGGGTGTTTTTGTTGCGAGCGTGTGCCCTGAAATGCTGCACAGCAAGGGTAATAACCGCTCCGAGAATGAAAACGTTGAGATACAGAATTATTTGAATTACCCACCCTAAAATCATCACATTGTCCTTAGTATAAAGTATATTGCCGCAATTGAGGCAGCAATAATCACAATAATCACCGCAGAAAGTTGTACGACGTCACGATAGACCGCTGATTGCGAGAGCGGGTTACGTCCAACGGAAATAATTGAGCTACGAATCATAGAGAAGATGATGATCATAACGACCACGAGCATGATGATGAAGATGACGGCGCTTAGAATGATAGGGAGTGGCTCAACGGAGCGGCCGGCAACAGCATTTGCGATATTTTGGATAGCGGCAGGAATGAGGGTCCGTTCAGGAGTCTGGTAGTGGTATGAGACATTGATGAGTACGGGAACACTCCCGAGCTTGACGGTTGTAGGCGTGCCATTCTGATCGACGGTTTGCTCGGTAGTTACGGTCATATCAGCTTGTGCGACGCCAATGACTTTTGCGTTGGTGCTCACTTTCATGCCAACGCCGGCGATAGGTGATGCCGTGACTTGGTCACCTTCTTTGATGTCGCCATTGATGTCGCTCGCGAGAACGGTCATTGAACCGCCTGTTGCAACCTGGACTTCGCTTGAGCTACCATTGCCAAATACCAGGGCTGAACTGTTGTCGCTAACGACGACGCCGAGGAGGTTGTTGGTGTTGTCGACGGTTGCTGCTTGTACAGTGTCAGAGGAGTCGGGGATTAAACTCACGAGTGATCCGATGGCAACATCATCGCCTGTAGTATAGCCTTGAGAGATTGGCGTTGCTGCCCGTGCGAGAGGCGCGAAAAAGAGTACCGCAAGGAGAATCGAGACTGCGATATATCGGAACTGTAGCGTTGCTACACGGCTAGTGGCAATTCGTGACGGTACCCTCATACGTATCTGATACGAGTATACAAGAAAAGCACTAGCATTACTAGGGAAAGAATCAATCTTTGTGCTATGCTAGTGCTATGAATCGTGACCAAGGTTTTACGACGCTTGAAGTGATTGTTGTGGCGGCACTCGTCATTATTATGATTGTGCTCGCTTTCAGCATCCAGTACCTCTAGTAGATGAAGCGCAGGCCGGCCGAAGAGATTGTTCGTGTATGAACAACGCCGATGCCGCCATTGTAGTTCATTTCAGAAACAGTGATGGTGCCGTTGTCGTGCACTGACTCGACGTACATCACATGTCCAGGGCCCTCTGCGACGGCGCCGACGCGAGGGCTCGAGCCGGTTGTATAGCCACGTGCAGCTGCATTGGCAACCCATTGTCCACCATTACCAAGCATGTTCGGTAGGTCGGGGCGGCGATTTTTGACGTACCATGTACAGTTGCCCCACGCGTAGGTATTGCCTGAGCTGGTTGCTCGGTAGTTCGTTGTAGGTGTTGATGACGGTGAGGTGGACGGCATGTTATACGTTGCAGTGCCGTAGTTTGAAATTTCCTGCTGATAGGCTTCAAATCGTTGCGGCAACTGTTCATCTTTCGCGGGGATACGAATCTTATCGCCGACATGAATAAGATCTGGATTGCCGATAAAGTCGTTGGCATTGAAAAGATCAACGTAGGTGACATTGTATTTTTCAGCGATTGCCGAGAGGTAGTCGCCCGGTTGGACAGTGACGATGATGGTACCGTCAGTTTCGGTTGTGGGTGTGTCTAGGGCGTAGGTCGATGAGCCGAAGAGCGCAAAAATAGCACTGGCGCCAAGCGCCAAGAGGCCATACTTGAAATTCATATTCTTCTCCTTATTGAACTGATTGCAGCGTTTGAAATATAAGATGACGCAACCAGGATGTGATTTTTTCAAAGTCTCGCGGCTTTGAAAAAACACAAGTTTGAGCTTATGAAAATGGTTATGTAGTGTCAACACAAAATTGCGAAAAAAACCAAAAAACAGAGGAAAAATAGTGGTGTGAAATTCGCAACGACGCTATATGTATAGTGTCGGATAAACGTTGTACTCGGTGCAACGCGTGTCAAGCACCAAAGGGGTGTAATTTTTGCAGTTTGTAAGCATTTTTTAGGCCAGGTGTATACTGAATTTTACACGACACTAACTAACAAAGGAGGTGAATATGTGGGAATTACTAATGTGGCTTTTGATCGGCGGACTCGCAGGATGGATCGCCAGTATAATCATGAAAACTGACGCTCAGATGGGTGCCGGAGCCAATATTGTCGTCGGTGTCATAGGAGCTTTGATCGGCGGCTGGCTCGCGCGCATGTTGTTTGACGTCAACGTTGATCCAAGCGGCTTTTCGCTCATTAGTCTCGTGATTGCTGTCCTTGGCGCAGTACTCCTTCTTTGGCTCTTGAAGCTCGTCAAGCACTCGTAGTTTTCAGTGAGTTGTACCTGGAATTACCTCTGTTTACAGAGGTAATTTTTTTAAGCAATCTCTCAGTACCTATCAGCGATACTACAAACACAAACAGCAAAGAAAGGAGACACCAAATGAAAACACCTCATGTCAACCTATCGAGCGAAGACGCACTTGTACTGCAGATTATTTCAGAATCCGGCGAAGAAGATATCATCAGTCTCGAGCAGTCGCTCGGCATGAACCGAGGGCGCGTCATGGCGAGTCTAGAAAGCTTGCGTCGTAAGGGCCTCATCACCGTTCGGCGGATTTCCGGTGATTGGTGGGTGCGTGTTTCGGCCAAAGGTAAGCAGCTGACCCATCATATTTGGCCTGAATTCGCCATGCGCGCAGTCTAGGGTGTATTTTAAGCTTTTTCTCAGCTGAGCGTATAATACTGGGTAGTATGAAGATACTGATTGTGGAAGATGAACACCGCATCGCTCAGGCACTAAAAGATGGTCTGAGCGATGAGGGATATGCGGTCGACGTCGCCTATGACGGCGAAGAAGGTCTGCGGACGGCCCTTGCTGATGAATATGACTGTATCGTGATGGATGTTATGATGCCGGTGATGGACGGCGTACAAGCAAGTCGAAAGATTCGTGAAGCGGGAAACCATACGCCAATTTTGATGCTGACGGCAAAAAGTCAGGCACGCGATATTGTGTCTGGACTCGACGCTGGCGCCGATGATTATCTGCCAAAGCCCTTTTCGTTCGATGTGCTGCTTGCTCGTATTCGCGCACTGCTACGACGACCAAATGAAGTACTTGATACCGTCCTGAGTGTTGATGATCTTGAACTCGATGTCGCCAAGCATACTGTCGTTCGTGATGGCAAAGATATCCAGCTATCGGGCAAAGAGTATGCAATCCTCGAGTACCTGCTACGAAACAAGGGTCGTATTTTATCGAAGAATAATATTATTTCTCATGTGTGGGATTTTGACGCGGATGTTTTGCCGAATAACGTTGAAGTCTTTATTACCTATCTTCGCAATAAAGTCGATCGACCATTCCCTGATTCACGACCACTCATCCAGACTGTGCGAGGCTTTGGATACGTGATCAAGGATGAGCCTGCATGACGGGGCAGCTCGTAGAGTTTTTTCGTTCTCAGACGGCACGATTGATGCTGACCTATTTGGCTATTATCATGGCGATGACGATTAGTTTCTCGTCGATCATTTTCTATGTTTCAGTTGAGCAGCTCGAACGACAATTACCACGAGGGATTGGGTATTATGTAGATAGCCAGGGGCAATTCGTACCGGCGCCGCGAGTGCAGGCCTATATCGAGCAGCAGATTGACACGGGCAAACATGAATTGCTGATTCGGCTCTATGTTCTAAATCTTGTCGTGCTTGTATTTGGTGCTGCGTTTAGTTTTATACTAGCGCGGTGGACGCTTGAGCCAATCGAACGCAGTGTCGAAGCTCAGACGCGTTTTGTGTCTGACGCAAGCCACGAATTGAGGACGCCACTCACTGCTATTCAGGCGACGAATGAAGTTGCACTGCGCCGCAAATCACTGACACTTGCTGATGCTCGTGCTGTCATAGAATCAAATCTTGACGACGTGATGCGCTTGCAGCGTATGGCGACAAATCTCCTCGAGCTCGCAAACGATGATCGCAAATTGATGCTCATACCAACACCTGTGCATGACATTGTTTCGATGGCGTTAACGAATGTCGCAGTGGGTGCTGGCACGAAAAATATTGAGATTGATGACAGGACAAAAAACCAGTCGGTGTTGGCCGAATCTGAGTCGGCAGCACAGGCGCTGACAATCTTGCTCGATAACGCGATCAAGTACAGTCCCGAAAACTCAACTGTTACGCTGAGTAGCGTCAATAAGCGTTCAATGGTGTCTATCAGCGTCAAAGATAATGGTCCTGGTATTAACAAGGAAGAGCAGAAGAAGATTTTTGGCCGATTCTACCGTAGCGATGAAGCGCGTAATCACAGTCAGGGCGCCGGCTACGGTCTAGGGCTGGAGATTGCACAAAAGATCGCAAAATCGCACAACGGAACAATCGAGTTGACGTCTTCGCCTGGTAAGGGCAGCACATTCTCGTTGGTGCTTCACGCAGAAAAAGCCAGTAGCAAAAAAACAGCCTAAGATCCGAGACGGCGGCGTTCGATAATCGACGAGACGACCGCTGTCGCAATAAAGATCATTCCCATGCCACCAATCATCCACTCTGGTGGCTCAAGGTGGTAAATCTTCAAAATCATAACCGTACCGAGCGCGAGAATTGCCCAGTGGGCGCCGTGCTCAAGATAGCGGTATTTGCCGAGAGTTTTCGTCCGTACGAGGTAGATCGTGAGGGATCGTACCCATAGAGCGCCAACACCGAGTCCAGCCATGATCAGTAGAACGTCTGGTGTGATCGCGAATGCGCCAATGACACCATCGAGGCTGAAGGACGAATCAAGTACTTCGAGGTAGAGAAATGACATGAATGCAGCCCAGCCAACGAGTGTGCGTGCGTTGCTTTGGTGATGTGCAAAAAACGCTCCCATGACTTCGAGTAGCATATGGAGCGCGATGCCGAATAGGGACGAGACGAGCACGAGCGTACGATGTTCTTCGCTGACAGTAAGATAGAGAAGGAGTGCGACGGCAAGCATGACAAGCGCCTTGAAGTTTTCATATTTGCCAACTGCGGCTAGGTGTGACTCGATGTGTCGTAGCCAGTGGATATCTTTTTTGCGGTCGATAAAATAACTGAGCCCGAGCATGAGCAGGAATGCGCCACCGAATCCATTGATAATAGGAGCCGCCTCGTGAAGCGTCTCGCTGTACGTTGCGGGTTCGTTGAGTGCCATATGAATGACATCGCCAAAACCAGTTCCAGCGGCAAACATAACGATGAGTATTGGGAGGGCGAATCGAACGACGAACACGGCGATAAAGATACCGACGGTCAAAAAGATCGTTTGCCAGCGGTGCGACAGTTTCGCCAGAATTTTGCTATTAATCACTGCATTGTCGAAGCTGAATGTGACTTCAAGCACGACGAGAATCGCGTAGAGCCATACATCGACAAGCCCTCCGTAGACGAACATAACAATGCCGAGGAGAAGCGTGACAAGTCCTGAGATCCCGAAAATTCGAAATGGATGGTGGGCGTGGAGTAGGGAGTGGGCCATTATTTTTAGTATAGCGCGTTTCGTATCCATGAGCGAGATGATAGAATACGAGAGTGATTAACTTTTATCGATCTACACCGTATGCGCCAAAAATTATTGCGGATGACCAGGCCCATCAGCATGGTGACTGGATCCGTGTCGAACGACCGGAAGAAGAAGATCTGGCACTCCTGATATCACTTGGCGTTGATGGTGATATTGTTGCGGACGCACTCGACCCGAATGAGGTTCCGCGTATTGATGCAGAGGATGACTGGACGTATTTCATTACTCGCCTCCCGGACACTGATGACGATTTCAACGATTTCACGACGCCGATTCTGTTTGCGATTGGCCGCAAATATATTGCGACGGTGAGTCGTGACTCCTTGGGTCGTTTGTGGCAGCCGTTTGTCGACAAGGCGCAAGTTGCGACATCTGACCGCGAAAATCTCTTTTTTGCCATGATGGATACGATTACTGATAGCTATGAATCGCGCGTGGCTCGAATCAATCGCCAAATGCGTGCTGTGACGCACGATATTCATCACTTGAATCCTCGTGACATCACAACATTGGTTGAGTATGAGCGCAAGCTCAATGATTATCTCGATGCTTTGATTCCGACGAATACCGCACTTGAGCGAATACGCTCGGGTAAGTATCTTCACCTTGACGAGGATGACCGTGATCTCGTTGAGACATTGTCCGTCGATATGGAGCAGGTGATTGCACGATGTAAGTCGTTGCTACGTACAATCACGAATGTACGTGATAGCTACCGTGCTGTCATGGACACACGCTTGAACGAGACCATGCGTGTTCTGACGGTCGCGACGTTGGCGATTACGATCCCAACAATGCTAGCGGGACTCTATGGTATGAATGTACCACTTCCAGGTTCGGAATCGCCGTGGCTCTTTACGGGAATCGTTAGCGCGAGTCTTGTAGCGGCCTTTGTGATTGTGTATTATTTCCTACGACGTCGTTAGTTTGATGACCAAAATACAACAAAGTAACCATAACCACCTCTACAGATGTGTGAAACTTCTCATGCTGCCAGCATAAGCAAAATCATAGTCACGAAATACTTGAATGATTTTGTCTATATCGGTACAATTGCCGTTGGTGTTTTTAGCGCGTAAATAATTGCACACGCCTTGAGTAGTCAACAGCACGTGCAGATCGAGCGCGCCGATCTAACTTTCACCAGAGGAGTTTACCCCTCATGCCAATCGCTATCAAAATCGCTCCGTCAAGGAGCAAGAAGATAGAGGTGGACGTGACCCCTGCCAAATGGCAGTCGTATATCGCACAATAACGATCTACGTATTCTCAAATCAATCGAGTACCTACCCTCCACTCGAACGATTCACCCAAGAAAAAAGTCCCTGGCCGCACAAGGCGGTAGGGGACTTTTTCGTTTGCGAACTTTTGTTATTCGTTGCCAGCTGCTTCTTCGAGGAGTGGTTTGATCACGTAGTTTTCGAAGTTCTCTGCTGATGACCACACGAATGGAGAGCTTGAGCTGCCAGTGGCGGTAGCTTTACCATCTTCGACACGAATGTCACTGTATGACTGACCATTAACGATGATGGTTGGCGTGCCTTGAGCACCAGCCTTCTGTGCAAGCGCAGTGTCGTATGAGATCTTCTTGGAGACAGCATCGGACGTCAGGTCATTGGTGAACTGATCTGAATCGAGCCCAAGCGACACAGCATATCCGACAAAGATGTTCGTTCGGTCTGTTCCTGAGAGGTTTTCCCACGCTGACTGGTTCTTGTAGAGCAGGTCATGCATTTCCCAGAACTTTCCTTGCAACCCGGCAGCCTCAGCGGCAGAAGCTGCTGCGAGTGCGTTCGGGTGGATAGTAGTGAGTGGGAAGTTGCGGAAGATGAGTTTCACACCCTTGTCTGCATAGTCACTGACAACCTGACGAATGACGGGTGCTGCCGTGCCGCATCCAGGACACTGGTAGTCTCCATACTCGATAATGGTGACGACAGGTTCGCCTGAACCCTCCTCGTGGTCGGCGATGTTGCCATTATCAGCAGATGCTGCTTGAATTTTATTTTGGTCGACCGTATCGACGTTGACCTGTGATCCGCGTGAGACGAAAATTAGTCCGCCGAGTGCGACAACACATAGTCCAATGAAAACGATCCAGCTAGTTCGGCCCATAGTGCTCCTTTGCTCAAAAATTACTACATCTATTATAGCATTATCGAATCACAAAAATACGGTACAATAAGGACATGTTCATGCTTATTGTTGTATTTATGAGTGTCCTCTTTGTGTTTACGAGTATTCGACCGAATAGGAGTACATTGAGTGAGTTTGAACTCCGCCGCCGATTGGACGCCAAAGTTGACGAAGCACTACTCGAGTGGCGTCGTGGTGAACTGCGTGTGTCAGTTATGACGGTACGGCGCACACTGATCGCACTTTCACTTGTGATTGTGGCGACGTTGTTGATTACTACCTACGGCTGGTGGTGGGGGCTTCTTAGTACCATACTCGTGACAGTTCTCTATAATCGGATTGCTCGACTCAAGCTGATACATACCCACTCGCAGCGGCTATACGATCGTTACGAAGTTGCATTCCTCGGTTTTGTCGAAAAATGGCAAGGAGCCATACAGCTTCTAGCCGGCCCGGCCGATGCTGAGATTGAACGCCATATTGCATCACGAGACGAGTTCGAGCATACATTTGCTGAGCTCACCGATTTACTGAGCCCAAACGAGCGCAAGATGATTTCGGGAGTGATGCATTTTGACGAGAAACTCGTCAAAGACTACATGACGCCACGCTCGGTCATGGAGGCGATTGGCGCCAATGAACTCCTCGGCCCGTTGGTTCTCGATAATCTTCACAAGACAGGGCACACGCACTTTCCTGTGTTTGAGGGTGATATCGATCATCTGGTCGGTATTCTGCATATCTATAGTCTCTTTACACTCGAGAACAAGAAGTCGCTTGCCGTCAAGGACGCTATGGAACCGCGAGTATTTTATATCCATGAAGATCAGACACTGGAGGAGGCGCTGTTTGCCTGTATTAAGCACCGTCGACACCTGCTCGTTGTCGTGAATTCGTATCGAGAGACTGTCGGTGTTATCACGATCGAAGATGCCGTTGAGCAATTGATTGGACGCAAAATTGTCGACCAATTCGCCGAACATGATGATCTGCGAAAAGTCGCAGAACGCAATCCTCGCCACAACAATTCTTCCGACGCCGCGGTTGACGTTTAGGATTTTTGCCCTAACAGTGGTAAAATAGGCAAATATGATGCGAACACTATCGGCAGACACGCCCCAAAAAATCGGTGAAACAATTTCAGTTAGCGGCTGGGTTCAGTCACGACGTGACCACGGTGGACTTATTTTTGTCGACCTACGCGACCACAGGGGTCTCGTGCAGCTCGTTTTTCAGCCAGGTAATGACGACATGTTCTCGCTCGCTGAACAGCTCCGCGATGAATACGTTATTCGCGTAGAGGGTGAAGTCAAGGAACGCGGCAAAGGTCTGGAGAACCCGAACCTTGAAAGCGGCACAATCGAAATTGTCGTTAGCGCGCTGACTATTCTCAACCGTGCCGAGACACTTCCGATTCAACCGTTCAGTGAACAGCAGGCAAACGAAGAACTGCGCCTCAAGTATCGCTATCTTGATCTGCGTCGTCCCAAGATGCAGCATACACTCAAGCGCCGTGCTGAAATGTTCAGCATGATTCGTGACTACATGGAGTCGCTTGCGTTCACCGAGGTGACCACGCCAATTCTTGCTAACTCAAGCCCAGAGGGTGCACGTGACTTTTTGATCCCAAGCCGATTGCAGGAAGGGAAATTCTACGCATTGCCACAGGCGCCACAGCAGTTCAAACAGCTCCTGATGGTTGGCGGTGTATCGCGCTACTACCAGATGGCGGCATGTTTCCGCGACGAAGATCCACGGGCTGATCGTCTGTACGGTGAATTTTACCAGATGGATGCTGAACTCAGCTTCATTGAAGACGGCGAAGAAGTTCGTTCAACCTTCGATCCGATGATCAAGAAGCTTGCAACTGAGTTTGCCGGTAAGACACTTAAGTTTGGTGACGAGATCCCACGTATACCATACACCGAAGCGATGGAGCGTTACGGAAGCGACAAGCCAGACTTGCGATTCGATATGGAACTCATTGAACTTACGGACGATTTTGCGTCGACTGAATTTGGTGTCTTCAAAAATGCAGAATGCATCAAAGCAATTTGCGTCAAAAATGGTGCCGGACTCACTCGTAAGCAAATTGACCACTTCACTGATATCGCCAAATCTGAAGGCGCCGGTGGACTTGCGTACATCACCTATGAAGCAGGCGAGGCGAAAAGCCCAATTGCTAAATTTCTTTCTGAGGCCGAGCTTGCAGCTGTGCGTGAACGCACTGGCGCGCAGGACGGTGATGCAGTCTTCTTTGGTGCTGACAAGCGCACGACAGTCAATGCCGTTCTCGGTCGCCTTCGTAATGAATTCGCTCGTCACTTTGAGCTGAAGGATCCAAATGTCATCGCACTTGCGTGGGTGATCGATTTTCCGTTCTATGAGTGGAGTGAAACGTCAGGCAAGCTCGACTTTGGTCACAACCCATTCAGCATGCCAAAGGGCGGCATCGACGCCGTTAAGGCTGCCCAGACGGACGAAGAGAAGCTTGCTATCGTTGCCGACCAATATGACATGGTGATGAACGGGTATGAAATTTGTTCTGGCGGTGTCCGAAACCACAACCCAGAAGTACTCTACGAGGTCTTTGGTGTGCTCGGCTTTGACAAAGCGTATGTTGAAGCAAAGTTCGGCGCTATGATCAACGCCTTCAAATACGGCGCACCGCCACACGCTGGTCTTGCGTATGGTGTTGACCGCATGTTCATGGAATTGATGAGTGAAGATAACATCCGCGAAGTGATCGCCTTTCCAAAGAACGGCTCAGGCGTCGATGTGATGATGAACAGCCCGAGTGTGGTTGACCCGGCTCAGCTTAAAGAACTTGGTTTGTAGAAAACTTTCAGTTTTGATTAAGCATAAAGTGCTATACTAGATATAGTAACTAAGTAATTCTGCCAAGCAGTTAGTCTAGGAGGCATCTATGCACACATTACCAGACCTTGACTATGCATATGATGCGCTTGCTCCACATATCAGTGAAGCAATCATGAAATTGCACCATCAAAACCATCATCAAACCTATGTTGATAAGCTAAATGCTGCGCTCGAGTCGGCGCCGGAGTTGGCGGACGTGCCACTCCAAGAACTGCTCGCTCGACTCGATGATGTGCCTGAGAATATCCGAAAAATAGTTCGTGACGATGGTGGTGGACACTACAACCATAGTCAATTTTGGAAATGGCTGTCGCCGAATGGTGGGGGCGAACCGACTGGTGCGCTCGCAGACGGACTCATCGGTGCGTACGGTAGCTTCCAGGCGTTCATTGATTCGTTTGACGCGCAGGCGACGGGCTTGTTCGGGAGCGGTTGGGTGTGGCTGATGCCAGACCTGACAATCCAGACGACTCCGAACCAGGATTCGCCATTGATGGCAGGTGGTCCGGCGCCGATCCTCGGACTTGATGTCTGGGAGCATGCCTATTATCTCGACTACACCTATAAGCGCGCCGACTATATCAAGGCGTGGTGGAACGTTGTCAATTGGCGCGAAGTCGAGTCTCGTTACGTGGCGAATTAGCGTTCGCCGAAGTAGCGCTCGAGTTTCGCAAAGTCTTCTTTGAGTATCTTTGAGCTATCGACAAGTTTTTGAATCGCCGTCTCATCACGGTGTCGCATAGTATCCCAGATCGTCATCAGTGCAAAGATGAAAACTGGAGTATTCTTAATGTCTGCGAGACCCTTCAGCCGACCAGTGAACTTTTCGAGTTCCTCGCGCTGAGTGCGAGTGAAGGGGTGGCGGTGAATTGACACAATGATTTTATTTGCAATTGCTCGCAAGATGAGAAATCCTAAATACAGAAGCATGACAGGCAAAAGCAGTATGAGCCACCAGGCGGTGAAAACATATGCAAGCGCGATGACACTCGCTGCGACAATGAGAGCTATAGAGGTGAATATAAGTGTGACGAGTCGGAGTGACTGGCGTGCGCTGTATGCTGCAAGCGCTCGCATTGCATTGATTTTAGAATTCATAACTACTGTCTATTCTAACATGGATACACTATTGTCAAGCCGGCTCGTTGTCGAGACTTGCCCACACGTAGCGACAAGCGACTGATTCGTACGGATGCCACTGATGTGTTTCGGCAATTTCACGCACCTGTTCAATCGATGCCGGCGGCGTCAAGCCGTACAGTCTTGCTACACCGTTTCGGATGCCGAGGTCACCAATAGGCAGGACGTCCATGCGCCGCATCGAAAACATCAAAAACATGTGCACTGTCCATTCGCCAACACCTTTGATGGCGATGAGTTTATGCATAATTTCATCGTTTGATAAGGCGTCGAGATGATCGAACTGCACAGAGCCGTCGAGTACATGCGCGGCTAAGTCGCGAATATAGAGCGCCTTAGCGCGGCTTAGGCCGGCAGTGCGTAGCTCGTCTATATCTTTTGCGATAATTTGCTCTGGATTCGGAAACTCATCACCACCAAACAACTCAATAAATCGTCGGTTGATAGCGGCGGCGGCTTTGACGCTTAGCTGTTGGCCGATGATACTGCGCGCCAGTTGTCGATAGTACTCGTGATGTCGCTCGATTTCGGGAAGGCTAAATCGATCGATCAGTGTCGCCATAATCGGATCATGCGCGGCGAGATGAAGATGTGCTTCATGCATCGATAGCAAGACTTTCGGTCAAGCGATGGTAGGTGCTTCCGGCTTTGTCGGCGGCAAGCTTCATCCAGTTGTCGTTGAAAGCTTTGCCGGAGTCCGATAGGATCGCATCGTGTGTTGGAAACGCTAGGGATGGTCGAATCTTCATGAGGTACTCCATGCCGTCTGCCGTCTTCATCCATGGTGCGGCGATTGGCAGTGCTAGGACAGCGACCGGACCCTCAGGGAGCGCAAATGAGTCGCCAGGATAGTAGACAGCAGCGTTGATATACACACTAAGGTTTGCACAGTGCGGTGCGAGCTCGTGGATGATCGCGTGTTCGCCGCCAGAGAATTCGAGATGAAATGGCCCCTCATCGCGAACATCGCTGACCGAAACTGCAACCGCATTGGTGACTGCTGGATCGAGCGCGTCGATGACGTCTTGATGTGCCAGCACGTCTGCGTCTGGGTACTGTGCCTGGATAGTGATAATCTGCTCAGAGCTCAAATGATCGGGGTGGATGTGGGTGACGACAATTGCTGCGACTGGCGTCGTAGGTACCACAAAGTCACGTGACAAAACACCCGGGTCAACGACCAGGGTCTGGCCGTCTTTCGTGAGCGTGAAGCAGGCATGTTCAAATTTTTGTAGTTCCATCGTGGGTTCCTTTCTATATAAAATACTGGGCGTAGTGCTGGCGAACTTTCTGTACTTTCGGTGAGATGACGACTGAGCAGTAGGGGTTCGCTGGGTTATTGGCGAAATAATCTTGATGCTCTGACTCTGCAGGATAAAACGCATTGAGCGGGTCGATCTCTGTGACGATAGGATCATTCCATACACTTTCTGTGCGAGTACGAGCCTGTTCGAATAGCTGTCTTTGAGCCTCGTCTGCATAGAACATTGCCGAGCGATACTGTGGTCCAACGTCAGCACCTTGACGGTTGAGCGTCGTCGGATCATGAAGAATGAAGTAGATGTCGAGCAGCGCATCGGCGGGCAGGATCGATTCGTCGAAGGTTACCTGCACGCTCTCGGCGTGTCCTGTCTTGCCTGAGGCAACCGTGTAGTAGCTGGCGTCCTCGGCAGTTCCTTCCGCATAGCCAGCAATCGATGCCGTCACGCCTTTGAGCTGACGAAATATGGCGTCCAGGCACCAGAAGCATCCACCAGCGAGCGTAAAAGTTGTCATACTATCCATTGTACGCGCTATACTGGACTATATGAAACGTCATACAGCGCATCGTGCGAAAAAAGGCGCTTGGTTCGTACCACTGCGCGGGAGCTTTCTGCCTGTAAATACAAAAGGCTGGTCGCTGTACACCCTCTACGTGATATATCTCGTGGCGACGCTGCTCTATGTATGGTTCCGCGCGGTAGACATGCTTGATTATGTTGTTACGCTGCCACTGCTGCTTTTGGCGGGACTTGTGTCGATGACATTGGTTGCGGAACGTCATAGTTGATGAGACGAGACGACTTTACTCGTTTGATAGAGGAGATGGGGCGCGAACATTGGCGCTCGATGCCATGGCGGGATGATACGAATCCCTATTTTGTTGTCGTGAGCGAACTGATGTTACAGCAGACGCAGGTGAGTCGTGTGTTACCAAAATTCGATGCGTTTATTGCTCGGTTTCCTGATGTCGCGAAGCTTGCTACTGCCTCGCTGGCGGAAGTGATCGAACTGTGGCAGGGGCTTGGCTACAATCGCCGCGCGAAATATCTTCACGAGATGGCCCGTACAGTCGAAGGCGAATACGGAGGCCAATTTCCGCGACAGTATTCTGAGTTATTGCAGCTACCCGGCATAGGTCCGAATACTGCAGGGGCGATTATGGCGTATGCGTACAATACGCCCGTAACGTTCATCGAAACCAATATCCGCACTGTCTACATCCATCATTTTTTTGCTGATGATTTCGCCGTTGATGATGCACAGTTGCGCGACCTACTCGAAGAGACGCTCGACCAGGAGCATCCACGAGAATTTTACTGGGCGCTAATGGATTATGGTTCGTGGCTCAAGGCAAATGGTGTACGCAACAACTCACAGAGTCGTCAGTACAAAAAGCAAGCACCTCTTGCCGGAAGTGTGCGTGAAGTCAGGGGGCAGATTCTCAGGCAGCTCACTGTTGCGGCGAGTTCAGAATGGGACCTCAGGATAGTGCTCGGTGCTGATGAGCGGTTTGATAGGGCGCTACACGGACTCGCAGACGATGGTTTGATTCAGCTGGTTGACGGGTATTGGCGATTGACGAGGTAGGGTGAGCACGCCATAATAGAACCTATGCAAAAAATCCTGCGAGCCATTGTTTTGTCACTTGGGGCGGTTTGTGTCGTGGCATATCCAACCTATGCTATTAGTGGTGTCGTTTTGACTGATTCGCAAATTGAGCTCATCCGATCAACGTGCCAGACGGCGCAGGTAAATCTCAACACGCTTCACACCAATGATGCTGTCCTTCGTGTCAATCTGGGTGAGCGCTACCTCAATATTGCGCGCCGCCTCATGGCACCGATGAACAGCCGTATTGCACTGAATGGACTCGATGGTGTTGCACTTGCGCAGACAGCGGTGAGCTACAACGAAGGCTACCAATCGTTTAGTACCGCGTATGCAACCTATCAGACAAGTCTTGAGACGGCGATCAATATAGATTGTCGTGCTCAGCCGGTGGAATTTTATCAAGCAATTGAGAAGGCCCGCGCCGATCGCGGCGATGTTGCGTACGTTGTCGAGCAGATGTATACGCTCGGCGTCCAGTACCGCACACAGTTGGACGAGTTTGCGAAAAATATTTCTGCTACAGGAACGCAACAGTGAACGACAAACATTCAATCGCAGCACAGTTGAAGGACCTTGATGCCGAAACACTACCTTGGTACCGTCGCAATTTGGTGATGCTCATTATCGCCGCAGTTGTTTTCGCGATCGCGCTGACGAGCCTATCGCTCCATCTCTACAGTACGAGCACTGCATCCCAACTTGATTTGAGTCGTCCTGGCTATGAATCAGTGCGTGCAGCAATCGAAAAAAATGACATCAAAGACTTTTCGGCAACTGGCGTTATCACAGGCGAGACAATCGACCAGTTTGATACGCTCTATGATGCACAGGTGACCAAGACCCAATCCACGCAACTATCGAGTGATGCACTTTCGGACGAAGCGCTCGGCTTGCCGTCGATTGGCAATTAACTTCCGGAAGACTCGAGTGCTTTACGGCCAATCGTGATCAGGTGACGATCGCGATAATTCGAAAGAGCTGCATGGCTCATGCCGTGTCGTTTGATAAAGTTTGAGATGCGTTCGGAGCCGATGTAGTGCGGCAAACTAACATAGCTTGCGCCATGCTCGTAGAGTGTTGCAGCATCCTCGTAACTGATGGCGTGGCAGACAAAACTCACGTGCGGGTTGTGTCGACGTAGGTACTTGAGCGTGACGAGGTTGGTCTCGAGTGTATCGAGTGTTGACACGATCAGCTCTGCTCGAGCGGCATTGATCTCTTCAAGAAATTCTTCGTCAGTCATGTCACCGTACGCGTGGCGAATACCTTGATGTTCGAGGTGCTCGATGATTTCAGGGTTGTAGTCAACCACTAGATATTTTTGATTCATCTCACGAAACGCTTCGACAAACTCATGTCCACCCTTGTGGTAGCCGAACAGAATCACAGGAAAACTCGCGCGCCGTTGACGTTCGCTGCGCGTGACTTTGCGTTCAAAGAATTTCAAGTGCTGTTCGAGCAGACGGTAGATTGTCTCGTCGTACTTCATCAAGTAGGTCGAGATGCCGATAGTGATCAGCGCTACCAGTGTGATAACAGGCACAGCGCGTTCGGCGACGACACCCGATGACGCAGCGAAAATGATCAAGATGATCGAAAATTCCGACACTTGGCTTAGGTGAATTGCTGTCTTGAACGCTGTCAATCGAGTGTAGCGCATCCAGCCGAGAGTACTCATCACAAAGAGCGGCTTGCCGACCATGACAACGAGTGAGAGCAGGATTGCCGGTACGAAACTTTCCTTGATCGCGTCGAAGGTGAATAGCTCGCCGAGTGTGACGAAAAATAGCACAACGAAAAAGTCACGAAGTGGCTTGAGTTTTGATGCCATTTCGGTTGCGTAAGGAAGCCCGGCGAGCGAGACTCCAGCGAACAGCGCGCCAACTTCGTGTGAGAGCCCGGCGAGTTCGAACAGACTGGCAACACTGAGACCCCAGCCGATAGAGAAGAGGAACAACAGCTCACTTGATTTTGCTAGCAACTTGCCGATACGTGGTACGACGTATGTGCCCATGAGCGCGAGTCCGAGTCCGAGTCCGAGCGCCCGTAGTCCAAGTCCTTCAAATGCACCGATGGTGATATCACCCTTTGCGAGCATTGCGGCTACAACGAGTGCGATGGTTGCTACAACATCCTCGACGAGCAGTACACCGATAGCGATTTGACCATACAATCGGCCGAGTTCATGTTTGTCTGAGAGCACCTTGAGCACGATGATTGTTGAACTAAAGAACAGAGCAATACCGAGGAACATAGCTGTCTGATTATCGAAACCGAGTAGGAGCGAGAGGCCGTGACCCACTGACCCAACCAGCAGTAGAACTGCCATAGAAGCGCTGAGCGATACTCTGCCGAGTCCACGGATGACGCCCGCATTCAGGCCGAGACCGATAATGAACAGAAGTAAGGCGATGCCAATTTGTGCAAATGTTTCAAAGGCATCTTTGGCGTGTACGAGATTCAATACGCTCGGCCCCACGATGATACCAGTGAGGATGTATCCCATGATGAGCGGCTGGCGAAGAAGGCGCATAACAATAGACATGACTGCCGCTACGGCGATGACTAGACTGATTTGTGTGAATATACTCAGGTCCATTGTTTATTTCGTCCCACTCTTTATACATAAGTAGTATCCCATAACCTCGAGAGAAACTCAAGCCACGCTGTGCTAAAATAGGACAAATGAAAACAGTGTCATCACTTTCAGACCCAAGCGTTGCTGCCGTACTCGATGCCGGCGGAATTGTCGTTGCGCGAACCGATACGATTTATGGCATATTGGCGCGAGCTGATGATGAACGTGCAGTGCAGCGCGTGTTCGCGGTCAAGGGCCGTAGTGACTACAAGTCTCCGATCGTCTTGATTGCAAGCCGTGAACAAATGCTCGTGCCGCTGCCTGCTCGCGAATACGAACTTTCGCTAAGCGTCTGGCCAGGCCCGGTGACAATCGCTATTCCTGTCGATACCGCAACCGCACCTGCATGGCTTCATCGTGGAAACAGCGAATTTGGACATCGTATGCCAGGCAAAGATGATTTGCGTGAATTGATTGCCGTGACCGGTCCGCTGATTGCGCCAAGCGCCAATCATGAAGGCGAAGAGCCGGCGATGGATATCGAGCGAGCCAGGGCGTATTTCGGTGATGAGATTGATCTCTATGTCGATGGTGGGCGAGTCGAAGGCGGTACGCCATCACAGCTCCTGCGCATCAATGAATCAGGTGAAGTCGAGCGACTCAGGTGAGCGAGTACGTTGATCCAACACAGTTTGTCATTACTCGTCGTCGCAAAAAGTACAAATTTGCCAAATTCCACAATGCCGAAAATTGTTTTGAATTCGACGAGTGGACGAAGCGACCTGTTGACGTCGTAGAAATAGGGGCGGGCAGTGGACGATTCAGCGTCGAACTCGCTCTACTCCACCCGGACAAAACGTTCGTTGCGCTCGATGTCAAAGCCGACCGCTTGCAAAAGGGCGCCTATGACGCGCTTGAACGCGGCATCAAAAACATCTACTTTATTCGTGCTCGGGCCGACCAAGTCTCGGAATTATTTGACGAACAATCACTCGATACGGTATGGGTGACCTTTCCAGACCCGTACCCGAAGAAGCGCGCTGCCGGACGTCGTCTGACGCATCAACATTTTCTCTCGCAGTACCAACAGCTGCTCCGTCCGACGGGAAGTTTTTGTCTCAAGCACGACAATCCAGAGTTTTTTTCCTGGAGTCTAGAGCAACTTGTTGCGGCGAAATGGCATATTGAAGAATTGAGCTTCGACCTTCATGAATCGGAATTGAGCGAGGAGTACCGTATCAAAACTGACTACGAACGACGCTGGCTCGATGAAGGTCGGCATACCAATTTCGTCCGTGCTTGCTATAATCGAACATAATGAAACGTGGCGGTAGAAGATGGTTCTGGATTGCGCTTGTCGCGGCGCTGCTCGCGGCGCCAAACGCGACAATTGTGCGCGTTGCTATCGATAGTGCTGATCCGTATTACTGGATTGCAACGCGCTTCATTTTGATTAGCATCGTATGTCTGCCGTTCGTCATCAAAGCGCGCAAGGTTTTCGCGAAGTCAAAGGCTCGCCGAGAACTTCTGAAGGCAAGCATCGCTCTGACGATTGCTATGCTATCGTTTACCTTCGCTGTTTACTACAGCCAAGCGAGCTACGTATCGATCATTACCTTGATGACGCCGATTATATTCGTGACGTTGTCGGCTCGGTTTGTCGGCGAACGTATCAACTCGCGATCGGTTGCCGGTATCACGCTTGCGGCCGCGGGTGCAGTGATACTGGTGTTGCTGCCAATTGCCTTGCAGCAAGGTGGCGTGACATTTTATCCACTCGCAACCGTCTTCGGACTGATTGATTGTATTGCCTATGCGTTTGGAATTATCTATTTGCGCAGGGCAGACGAAGCGGGCGTCGGCACGATGGCGTCGATTGGTGTATCTGCAACTATGACGGCACTGGTCGCGTCACTACTACTCGTGTTATATGGTGATTTTCATCGAATTCCTGTCGATGGTGGCTACTGGCTGGCCGTTGCGTACTCGGCCTTGATTGTTGCGCTCCTCGCTCGTGCGCTCAATGTCATCGTCTACGAACGACTTGGCTCGACAACTGTCAGTGCGCTTGGATACCTGCAAACATTGGCAGCTATTTTGATACCAGTTGCGGTCCTTGGAGAAAAATTATCACCAGAGATGGTGATAGGCGGGGCGCTCATTTTATTTGGTGTCTACGTCGTCGAATCGCACAAGCATCCGCACGGACGCCATCATTTTATTCATCAGCATCGGTAGGCGAAATACCGTAGTTCGCAAGCTCGTCACGGACGGCAGTCAAATACGTGAAGTGACCGAGTTTTTCTGTGTTATTCTCGTGCACTTCTTCGACGAGTCGCTCCAAAATAGGGCGAAGTATAGGATTGTCTTTGTGAAGCTCCAAGGACTCGCGAGCCTTCTTGACGGTGTCCGAAACCTGTAGCTCATGCGCTGCTTCGTACAATTCATGAACCAATTCATCACCGGTGATCGGCGCGTGCATGATGAGCGCTTCGGCACGGGTCAAGAATGTATCGTCGACATCACTGAAAAATTTGTGAAAGATAAAACTGCGAACGTTTGCTTCGTCGCGGCGATTCTGGTCGGTCTTTTTGCCGCTCATGATATCACCAACGACAGTCAAACCGGCGTCTGTGATTGATTGGTGCTCCGATTCGCCGACATCATGGAAGAAGGCGGTGAAGTAAAGGAGCGCTTGGTCTTCTGGTGAGATTTCGTATTTTTTGCCGATTTCTGCTGCAAGTGTCGCCGTGAGATGGCGCTCAGCGAGCTCCATTTGGTGCTCGAGTGGAAGTGAATCATCGCCAAGTAGTTCGGGGATGCGTGAGTAGTGTTCTTCTGGAAAACGACTCGCGTAGCGCGGCGTCTGCTTGTTCATTCCGTGGGCGATATCGCTATCATAGAAGCGATCACGTAGCTCACCCAGGTCGATGTAGCCTCCATTGTTTGAGGGAATAGCTGTAGAAGTGGCAGTCAGTAACTCAGCTGTCATTATATATATTATATACCAATTAACAATTTAATGCAACTTTGAGCGCAGCCATCCATCAATCGTGCCTGCGCCCATGCCGAGTACGAGGTGTTGCTTGGAGCGATGGTTTTGTATCGATTGCCACAGGTCGTCATCGAGCTGTGCGATGTGGATGTCTTTGTCGGTGATGGCTGTAGTTAGTTGCTCCGGCGTCAAAATCTCGAGGTTTGGATCTTCGCGGCTGAGATAGGTTGGAAGCCAGTAGATTTCATTAGCGTGTGCAAATATTTCGTTCGTGTACTGATCGCGGACACTATGCTGGCGAACATTTTGATGCGGTTGGTAGACGAGTACGACGTAGTCGGAGCGCTCGTGGGCTGCCTGAAGTGACGCGGCGATCTCGTTCGGGTGGTGGCCATAGTCACTATAGAGATTGTCATCGAGTTCTTCCATGCGGCGGTCGGTGCCGGGGAAGTTGTTGATTGCACTGATGAGGTCGTGGTACGGCGTGCCGGGAAACAGGCGGAGAATTGCTCGTTCGACCAGGAAGGCGTCTCGTCGGAGGTAGTCTCCCGCCAAGTGAAGGTGGTCGAGTGGCATAGTTTCGTCAAAAATCGTCACATCACTTGAGCTCGGACTGATCGTGTCATAGTCACCGCGCCAGAGCAGTGAGTGGTCCGATTGGTCGATGAATGCATCGAATGCTTCGGTGTAGCTCTCACGAGTCGGGTAGATGTCCGGGTGGTCGTAGTCGACGCTGGTGATGAGCGAGAGTGATGGCGTGAAATGCAGGAAGTTGCGATCGTATTCGTCGCACTCGTACACGAAGTAACGGCTTTCCGGGTCGAAGTCGCCGCTCGGTCCGAAATTGAGTGTTGTCCCGACGGAATAGCTGACTGGGAGGCCAAGCTGTTTCATCGTCCAGACCATTAGCCCGGTTGTCGTTGTCTTGCCGTGAGTGCCGGCGACGGCAACCATGTCGAGCTTTTTGTCGCTAAGGATGCGCGCCAGCATGCCGTCGCGTTTGAGGCACATGATGCCGAGCTGTCGTGCCGCAACCAGCTCGGGGTGATCGAGCGGTAACGATGAGGTGTAGACGAAGTAATCAAATGGCATGGCTGCATGTTCGCTGCGAAGAAACTCGTCAGTCTGTTCACCTATCCTGAGGCGGATGTGTTCATCCTGGAGGCGATGTGTCGTCAGTGAGGCTTCACGGTCAGACCCCACGATGTCATACCCGGCTTTGCGGGCAATCTGCGCGAGTGGTCCGATACCAACGCCGCCGATTCCTGAGAAAAACACACGCATGATGCCTCCAGTATAGCATTTCAGCGTGATATACTAATAGATAATGAGAAAGGGTGGCGTACTGGGTGGCGAATAAGCGGTCAGTCAAGCGGGATATCAAAAAACTGCAGCATGTCAAAACGTGGCATCTTGTGGTTCTTTTGGCGTTGTCACTCTTTGTGTCAGCGACCTTTTTGCGCCTCAACAACGTTGGCATGGTAGAGCGACGTGATGCCGTCTATGCTGCCGACAAGGTTGGCGACGAAAACGCCATCTGGGATCGTCTCTATGATTTGCAGCGCTATGCAGCGACACATATGAACGCCGATACGGGTGATGTCTATCTGGATAATCTCTACAAGGCCGACGTCGAAGCAATTACGAAGCAGACTGAGCAGGCCAATGCCAACGGCAATAGCAGTGGTGCAGCATTACTTCGTGCTGCCTATGAGACGTGCAAGAATAGGTACCCAGGGTACTCTCCTGCGTATATAGCCTGTGTACAGTCGGAGCAGGCCAAGATTCCAGCTGGCACAGTAACTATTGAATCGGCGCAGTTTCCGTCGCCGTCCCTGTACCGCCATGCCTACATAGCACCACTCTGGTCACCAGACTATGCTGGGTGGGCCGTCCTCGTCTCGTTCGTGTTTGCAGTCGCGGTTATTGTGCGTTTTTGTATCGAAGTCTACCTGCGCTGGCAACTGCGCCGTACGTATCGGGTTGTCTAATCTGTTGAAAATATAGTTGACAGGGGCCACTAGAGGCGATACCCTAATAGATGTAAAGCTTAAGAGGAGGTATAAGACCATATGGCTTACAAGCATCAAAACTCGAAAGGTACTACTTACTACCTACACAAGACTGATGTCACACTTCGTGGCGGCAAACCACAGACAATCTACTTTTTCGCAAAGGTAGAGAAGAACGACAAGGGTGAGCCTTGCGACCTTCCAGAAGACCGTGTAGTCAAGGAAAACCCACGTAACGGTTTCCTTACTGTTTCTAAGAAAAAATAGTCGTAGCGTTGCTATGATAGCGAGGACCACTAGAAATAGTGGTCCTTTCATGTTGTAACAAAAACTTTTGCAAAGCATAAGCAGCAGATGCTATAGTGAGAGCACAAACAAACAGGTGCCAAAATAGCCCCGACGGGTCGTCCGTCGGGGCGTTTTGCTTCTCTGGTTGGTGATACAATGAACGTATGAAATCTATCGTATCCGTAAAGAACCTCGTCAAGACCTACGACGGCAAAAATGTCGTCGACGGTATCAGTTTTGACGTCAAAGAAGGGGAGATCTTCGGAATCCTCGGTCCAAATGGCGCCGGCAAGACGACGACGCTCGAAATGCTTGAGACGCTACGCCCCATTGATGGCGGCTCGGCCTCTGTTGCCGGTGTTGACGTCAGTAAAGATGCCAATGAGGTAAAGCGTTTGATCGGTGTCCAGCCACAATCGCCAGCCTTCCAGGACAAAACCAAGCTGTACGAAGTGATCGAGCAGTTTGCTGCTGCCTATGGCGAGCGTGTCGATGTGATGAAATTCTTGCGTGATGTTGATCTAGAAGAAAAGGCCAATGCCTTCGTCGAGCAGTTATCAGGCGGCCAGCGTCAGCGGCTCAGCATCACCACGGCGCTTGTGCATGGACCGAAAGTCTTTTTCCTCGACGAGCCGACCACTGGCCTCGACCCGCAGGCGCGCCGCAATCTCTGGGATCTTATCGAAGACATTCGCAAGCGTGGTGTCAGCGTCATCATGACGACTCACTACATGGACGAGGCGGAGATTCTCTGCGATCGCATTGCCGTCATGGATGCAGGCAAGATCGTCGCGCTTGATACGCCGAAAAACCTGATCAAAAACCTTCTCAAGAAGGGCTTCAAGAAAAAACAGCATGTCGAACAGGCAGACCTCGAGGATGTCTTCATCGATCTGACCGGAAAGGCACTGAGGGACTAATATGCAATTACCAAAATCACTGTTCACTGTCGTCACGTTTGCGCGTATCAACACCAGGCGTTTCTTTCGTGATCGCCTCAGTATCTTCTTTGGTATCCTATTTCCGCTCTTTCTTTTACTTATTTTCGGTGGAATCTTTGGCAATAGTGATTCCGCAAGTTTTCGCGTTGCAGTGATCAATGAGTCCGGCTCTGAATTTGCAACCAATTTTGTCAAAGAACTTGATGACGAGAAGTCATTCGATGTCAACCAGTCCTATGCGACGCTCGATGACGCCAAGGATGACATGGTTCATTCACAGATTGATGCGACGATTATCTTGCCTGAAAACTTCGGTGCCGTCGACGAGTCGACCCGCATGCCGAGCGGTCAGGTCAAGTTGTACTACACGCAAAATAACGCCCAGGCAGGACAGACACTGACGACAGTGCTCGACGGTTTATTCAAGGGCGTGAATACAGATATTACACAAGTAGGAACACCTTTTACTGTGAGCGGAGAGGAAATTAATGATCAGTCGCTTTCCCAGTTCGACTACACATTTGCAGGTATGCTTGGCTTCGCACTCCTCGGTATCGGTATCTTTGGCCCGGTCAACGTGTTCCCAGAGCTCAAAAAGCAGGGGATTCTTCGTCGCCTGAGCACAACACCGCTCAAGGTGTGGCAGTACTTTAGCTCTATCGCAATTTCTCAGGCGATTATCGGTCTGGTATCGATCGCCGTCATGTTCATCGTCGCGCTGACAGTGTTCAAGCTGGAGGTAGTGGGTAATATATTCTTGCTGCTCATCTTCATCGTGTTCAGTATTATCGAAATCCTCGGTATTGGCCTCGCTATCGGTGGCTGGGCGCGCAATGAACGTCAAGCGGCACCTCTGTCAAATATCGTTGTTTTCCCGATGATGTTCCTCGCTGGCACCTTCTTCCCACGCTTCCTGATGCCAGACTGGCTCCAGGCGGCGTCTGGCTTCTTGCCACTCACCCCTGTTATCGACGGTATCCGTTTCATCGTCAACGAGGGCTATTCGGTCGTTCAATTGGCGCCGCAGCTGGGGCTAATGGCTATCTGGACAGTAGTGATCTACGTCATCGCCTTCCGCGTCTTCCGCTGGGAATAGATTGACTTTTTATGGTGCTTGTGCTATAATAATAGTATGACACCTGGAATTAGCGAAAATCTAGGAAATGGCGCCGTTGTAAACGAGGACGGTGATGTTTGTAGTGAAGATGATGTTGTGGGCAGGCGAATGTCGAATGAGCACCGCATCGCCCGTATGCATCCTCACAATAACCCCGAAGAGGAGTGGCCGGATACTGATGACGCCGCTGACTCGGGTCATGACCGAAAAGACTGGGTTGATGCGCATGCAATCACGATGTTGGCGTTTGGTCGCAATGTAATTGATCTACCTCAAATCGTCGAAGATGGTTTTATGCCTCAAGAGCAGGCATCATTGATCGCTGATGCGGCTGAGCTATACAAATCATCCGAGCGGCTTCGTGCTGCGGTCAGGAGGACGCGGGGAGATAATCAGCAGCTCAACCGCTTTTTGATGAGTGACACATTTCATGCCGCCGAGCAGAAGCTCAAAGGTGCAATGGGCGTTCCAGACGATGATAATGATACAGTGGTTCCTGTACGATACGCACTTCGAACGGCCAAGCAAGTGATTACCGGTTACGAAGAGCCACCAAAGGAAGAGGAGCGAGCTCAGGATTGTCGTGAACGCCAATTCAAGGATAACTAAAAATAGCCGAAAACACTGGCTATTTTTAGTTGATGACTAGTCACGCTTCTTGATGATAGTCAGCCCAATCCAGGCGAGGGCGACTGCGACAGGAATCGCCATGATGCGATCAGCAGGATGGGGGATGATCGCACCGAGCAAGGTGAGGGCAGAGCCGGTCGTGAGCAAGACGCCGCTCCATTTTGGCAAGAGGTGAGATTTCGCCACAGCGATACCAGCGATGATACCACCGAGGATATATGAAATACCGGTGATTCCGTAGACTGCAGCTATATGTCCAATATTGGCACTTCCCGACTCCCCTGTCACGAGACCTTGCCAGGTGGCGACAAATTCTGGCAGGTTGCCGACGATTGCGGGTAGGATAAATGCCTCGGCAAAATGGAAGCCAAATGTCAGGAACCAAAATAATCCATACAGTCCAAGCCCGAGCTTGCTGACGAGACCGAGGCGCTCACCGAGTAGAGCAATGATCCCGATGAGTCCGATGATGGCTGCCGTGTCCATGACGAGACTGAGTAGGTGGACGACGAGCCACTGGCTGGAGCTGACATTGGCGACAGTATCGAGTGGGTGGATAAGCTGAACTGCCACGTAGAGACTGCCAGCGATCAGTAGCGATAGTCCGGTTGCGGAGATAAATGAGCGAGAGAGTGAATGCTTGGAGGCGAGGTTCATGGGTGTTCCTTGTTATTATGTACTTTACAGTGTAAAGTATAATCAATTAGCAACCTACACACAAGGCTCGTATACTAAAACCATGGCGAATCACATAGGACTTACCCGCGACATGATTATCACTGAGGCTATTTCCCTTGCCGATGCGTCTGGCATCACGGCACTCAGCATGCGCGCGCTCGGCAAACAGCTGTCAGTTGAAGCCATGGCGCTGTATTATCATTTTGCCAGCAAGCAAGAACTGATCGAGGCGATGCTAGATGTCGTGCATGCAGAAATAGTCGTAGACGATACGCAGTCGTGGCAACAGTTCGTACGCGCACGCTCACATTCGGTAGTGGAGGTGCTGCGGCGACATGAGTGGGCGGCGCCACTGATGGAATCTGGAGTGAGGCCGGGGACAAGTACGATGAACGACAGGGAACGATTGTTGCACGTATTTCGGACGGCGGGCTTTTCGGTTAGCGACACGGTCCATGCGATCACGGTGCTCGATGTCTTCACGTATGGGTTTGCGACACAGGTGGTGCACTTGAGTTTTTCGAACAAGCAAGAGGCAGCGGATGTCGGCACTGGTGTGATTTCCCTCTTTGCCGAGGGTGAATATCCGTACATGCGGGAGATGGTGAGCGAGCATATGATGACGCAGGGGTATGATCCACTTGAAGAGTTTGATTTCGGCCTCGAACTTATCATTCACGGCCTCGAACGACGGGCGCAAAAAAACGACTAGAAGTATAGTCGTCGTTATGCATGTCTGGCGGGGGTGCTATGGTTGAAGTCAGGATTACGCCAGTAAGCCATCGGCCATTAATTTAGGCATCAAAGCTTGAGTGAAGCCGTTTGACGGAATGATTGCTGATTTACTTGAATACCACGCGTAGGCTGTAATTTCTTCGCCAACTTGGATGTCGCCATGTATGGTAATGAGAAAGTTATCGACTCTTTGATCTTCGTAGGTGTATGAGTAGTAGGGGGCGTAAGTATTGACTTTGATGCCCAGCTCTTCCTGTATCTCCCGGTGCAATGTATCAATAACAGATTCGCCATCCTCTACACCGCCGCCCGGTGTCCAATAAAAATCTGCACCATGCCCCGACACTAGCAGTATGTGATGATTTCTTAGTATTATTCCGCGTACAGTATGTCTCATCCGTTTATTCTATAACAAAAAAGAACCCCTTACAGAGTTCTTTTCAAGCATAAGCTCATTGGTGGGGGTGGCTGGGATTGAACCAGCGACCAACAGGTTATGAGCCCGCTGCTCTAACCGCTGAGCTACACCCCCGCGGTTCACAGAGGTAATTATAGCATACAGTGGTGGTCTAAAAACCGCATTCGAGCTACAATGAAGCATAGCCATGAAGCGCATATTCAATCGGCAGACGATTCGCCGAACGTATTATCACATTCGCCACAACTACCTGACACTCAACAACGGGGTCATTGCTCTGGCTGCAATCGTTGCGATTGGCTGGGCGTGGGGCGCGGTGTCGATGATGCAGCGCAACTACACATTGCAGCGCAATCTCGATGCCAAGCAACGTGAACTCTTGCTGGCCGAGCTCCAAGTACAAACACTCGAGTATCAGGGGCGCTACTATGAAAGTGCCGAATACCAAGAACTATCTGCGCGCGAAAACCTCGGGCTCGTCAATCCGGGTGAAAAAGTACTGATCTTGCCAGAAAACAGTGACGCCGCCAAGCAGGCGGACGATACATCGATCATCGGACAAACGCAGACGACCGATCAGCCAAGCAACCTCGAGCAATGGATGGATTTCTTCCTCGGCAAAAATGTCCCGAGCTCGTAGCTCTTGATAAAATCACCTACCCCTGCTACAATACATATCTGTATCGCGTCCAGCGCGAAGCACATTACATCTTTATCGCGGGGTGGAGCAGTCTGGTCAGCTCGTGTGGCTCATAACCACAAGGTCGCAGGTTCAAATCCTGCCCCCGCAACCAAGATAAAAGACGGTCGAAAGACCGTCTTTTATCTTGGCAACGTGTCGAGGATTTTCACCTCTGACTAGTTTTGCCCGTTGGGCAAAACTGTCGCAGGTATCGCTTCGCTCCTCCGTTTGTTCATAAAAATATGTAAACACATTTTAATTTCACTGCACTCCGCCAAATCCTGCCCCTGCAACCATAGAAAAGCATATGTTGATTGATAAGATGAGCATCACTCGATGCAGCAAGATACCTATGTTGGCGATATGTGCTATAATTATAGTCAATATGGCGAACGAACTATCACTGTCAAAGCCGCCAGTCGTAGACGCAATAGTGGAATTGCGTTTTGACTCTGAAATGCCCAGTCAGGTTATCGCGGGAATTTTATTCGATAAACTTACGAAGTATGGCTACGGATCATTTGAGGAAATTGAGGTTGCTCGGCTTCCTAAAGAGATAAAGGATAGTGAGGCGAGCCTCAGGTACGCTGCTCACTACAGGTTTAGTAGCGATAAATTCTTTGTGTCGATTAGCTCTCGTGTAATATCTGTCGTATGCAAATGTGTGGGTGAATCAACATATCAAGGATGGGATAATTATAAACATGAGATTGAAAAAGTTCTCAGTGAGCTTAGGAGCCTAAGTGCCGTTGGTGGATTTTCTAGAGTAGGGGTAAGGTTTGTTAATCTTTTTACTAACTCAGATATCCTGGAGCGTATCAATATTGCCATTCAAGCCCCTGATGTTGACATGATTACAGATGAACGAATAGTGGGATTTGTTTACAAAAACGGCACCATGAACACCAGGATAAATTTTGCCACAAAAGCCAGTTTATCTTTTGTAGATGGCGGGTCTATGGACGGCGCCGTTCTAGACGTAGATAGCTATACCGAACAAGAGGATATATCTTTTGATCGGGCGCTAGGGCTCATTGAAGACGGTCACAAATTTACAGAAGCTGCGTTTGTTAAAATTGTAAAAAAAGAATTTATGGATGAACTAAGGTAGTGTCGATAGTAAAAGCATCCATCGGCGGAATTACAATGACAGCGTCTCTCGGGGCGGCTACTTTGACTTTTCCGGGTACTTTTGGTCTGCAGGAGACTCAATATGTATTACCTCCAGTTACCCCATACTCTAATGTGTTGTACACAACAGATTTTGAAGATTATAAACAGCCTGAAGAGGCCTCTTTGGATGGCCTTGCCAAACTGGCCCATATTAATGATGTTGTTCGCAAAGTAACAAGCGAATCCGTGCCGCTTACTGAGCGTCAGCATGCAATACTGACGGACCGTTTATTCGATTTTCTATAGGTAACCATAATGATAGATGAAGATTTGAAAAAATTTCTTCCCACTTTTCTGCCAAATGGAGAGCAGGATGAGCTATTTTACGGCCTTGAGCAGCTTAGGAATAATCGGCTTTCAACTATAAAAAATTTCTACACGCATAATGATACTATCGATACAATACTAGAGCAAGGTGACGGGATTGATGGTCTACCTATATTTAACCTTCCTGAACTGCATTCGAAATATGGCAAAGGCTTTGTTATATCTAACACATGTGATGTAAGTATCGATAACACTAGGGTTGTACCGATGAGATTGTTGTATGCTCCTGTCTTGAACCTGGAGAAGTATGAAAATGCATTACGAGAAAGCGGGGATTACAGTGAGGATTGGGGCAGGGCTGTTAGGGAGCAGCAAATAACACACCTTTTCTACTTGCCCGTTGGTTCGGGACTGTCCTATGAAGCCATAGTCCCACTGGATCAAGTCAACTCGATAGCCCCGAGTTACTTATTAGAGCAAGACTTGTCTGTAAATAAAGTATTCAGATTATCACTAATTGCGTGGTATGTTTTGCTTATAAAACTAACTCATCATTTCGCAAGAACCACCAACGAGCTTATTGCAAGAAAATCCTCGACAGCCTCCACATAAAAATGCCATGTGTATATCATGGTGTTGGAAGGTTGCCCAGGTTTTTTCTACACGAGCTTACTAGCAGCCGAACGAATCGCCTCTGACCAAGTCAAAAAGGCGTGCGGCATTGTGGCGAGGTCGCGAGCGGTGAGGTTCTGGTTGATAGCCAGGGCGATTTCGTGAATCATCTCGCCTGCGCCTGGGGCAACGATAGTGCCGCCGAGCAGGACGCCTTTTTTGTCGGCAATCAGTTTGACGAAGCCAACGCTGTGGTCGCTGGTGTTTGCGCGGGCGACTTGCGAGAGTGGCACGAGCGCTTGGTTGATCGATAGATCACGCTTGAGGCAGTCGTCGTCAGTTAGGCCGACAGATGCGATAGTCGGATTGGTGTGAACGATACGTGGAATTGGTGCAGCATCTGGCACTTTGATGGCTTTGTTGAGCAAGCTATGGGCAACGACGCGACCGTGCAGGATAGCGGCTTGCGTCGAGCACGTACTATTGACGGCAGCACCACCAGCGAAGATGTGCTGGGCGGAGGTGCGCAGGTGATCATCGACATCGATGCCGGCCTGTGTGTATTCGACGTGGGCGTTTTCGAGGCCGAGGTCGGTGACAGGCGAGCGATCGAGGAAGAGGATCTCATCGACTTGGACAGACTTGGTTGTTTCGCCACGAGTGAAGCCGACGCGCACGCCGAGGCCTTTTGGCTCGACGCTCGAAAGTTGCGTGTGCGTGAGGAAATTGACACCTTGGGTATTGGCGAGATGTTGCTCGAGGAGTTCGCTGACAGAACTGTCGTAGTCGGGCAATATGCGAGCGGCGCGTTCAGAGACATAGACCTTAGTCCCGAAAGCGGCAAACATCTGTGCATATTCGATCGCTTCAGCGTCGCTGCCGACGATGAAGAGGCTGCGTGGGATGCGTTTGCTCTCGAGGATGGTGCGAGGCGTCTGGTACGAGATGGTCTCGATGCCATAAACATCAGGCTGAGTGAAGTCTGCGCCGGTGGCGATGAAGAATTGCTCAGCGGTCAGGTGCTTGCGGTTGACGGTGATTTCGTGTGGTGTCAGGAAGTGAGCAGCGCCATCGTAGGTATCGATATTCGCACGCTTGTAATAGTCGCGGTTATTGGCGTTGCCGCTACGTTTGACAGCCTTTTCTTTCCAGGCGAGAACAGTCGGGAAGTTGTAGCCGAGCATGTTACTGCGGATGCCGAAGCGTGTACCGGCGCGGGCGTCATTGTAGAGCGCAGCCACGTGGAGGATCGCCTTGGTCGGCACGTCGCCGTAGTTTGGAGACTCGCCGCCGAATACGCCAGATTCGACCAATGCAACCTTTTTGCCGGCACGAGCAACTGTCAGTGCGGCCGTAGATCCGGCAGCGCCACTGCCGATTACGATGAGGTCATAGTCGAATTTTTGTTTTTTTGCCATCGATTTCTCCTTTTTGTTTAGAGCATGTTGTGGTGATGTTTGTATAAATACGCGGCTTCCGGACTCACGATGGTGAGCGATTGGGTGGCGATGCGGCGGATGTCTTCACTGGTAACTTCTGGACGGGTACGGAGCCATAGTTCAACGGCGCGCGTGACGTGTTCGGCGGTATCCTCGGCGAGACCTCCGGCGAGATTGACGCTGAGGCAGGCGGCCTCGATGCTATCGTACAGTCGCTTCGGATCGAATGGTTCTGTGTGCGGCGAGGCGTCGTGAAGGGCAATTACCTGTGATGTCATGCACCGCCTCCGATCATGAAGTGCACGATGATGCGTTCGACATAGATGTAGACGCCGAGGACGATAAGTGCTCCGCCGCCAGCGAATTGCAGGAAGTGTTTGTTCTGTTCGCGCCAGCGCTGGATGCGAGCGATGCTTTCGCCGGCGCTGACCTGAGTGGCGATGATCGTGAGAGGTAGCGTTGCGACGACGACATACATCAGGAGTCCGGCGAGCTGCAAGGAGAGTGGCAAATCGACAAGTAGCAATGCAGCGACGAACGTCAGGGCGATTGTGAAGATGACTTCGCCAATCACACTCGTGAGACCGAGGCCGAATGCTTCGGGCGTGATTGTGGTTGCACGGGCGCGCTTGGTGAGATAGTCGGCCATAGGGCGAGGGATCCAGAGAATCGTGCCAGCGCTACCGCGGCGATAATAAAACAGCCATACGGCGAGGCCGACGCCAACCATTAGACCACTCGATGCGCTCCATAGGATAGTAGGTATTTCGGCGAAGAGGCTTGCCAGGACAAAGGAGAGGAAGGCGAGGCTCAGCGCAGTCATCGTGATGACGCCGAGGCTGAAGCTCGAGGTCAGCTGGCTGACACGCGCGAGCGCGGTCTTTTTGCCGAGTGCATGACCGCTCATGACGGTCACCATACTGACGCTCAACTGAAAACTCGCCTGGATGATGGCGGCGGCTGCGAGGAGGATAAATGTCTCGAGTGTTGTCATGTGTATTTTGCTTGTGTTATATGCAGAATTATAGCATAAACACTACGAAAACGTGAAATCTGTTGCTAAAGTGGTCGCTAGGGTATTGCTTTTTTATAAAGTTTATGCTAATATAAGTACATCACAAAATAAAACAAAAAGGAAAACAAGTCTATGAACGAAATGACATCCGGCCTATCGGAAGTACTTGCTGATGGTCTGGAATTTGGATGGATGCGTCAACGTACGCATGAGGAGCTCGAAAGTTTCATCAATCGCCGCCATGCCAGTCTGCCGGATGATATCGACATTGAATAGGAATTGAAATTGCCACAAGTACAAAAAACTACCCGTCATATGGCGGGTAGTTTCGTTGTGGGTTGGGGGTGTGGAGTATCGGAAAATATTCCAATGCAAGTCACAAAGCGCGGGGGATGGTAGTGCGCTTCGTGACACCCACCCATAGTAATAGGCGATTCTGAAAGAAAGCTGAAAGTGTCTAAAAATACTTGCCGCCGAGCACCCCCTCTAGTGAGAGAGCGCTCGGCGGCGTTAGGCACCGTGCCGGCCGATGAGGGCTCTCGTGAACAAATACTGAGCAAACTCAACTGGTCCGTGCGTCCATGCCTGAACGTTGTCGTCCGAGGCATCGTACGGCACGAAGTCGAGCAAGTTGTCATACTGACGGTCGAGCTTCATGCCGCTCCGCCGTAGCTTGCGCCAGTAGACGAGACGTGTCACGCGCAGGTGGTGCGGGTGGCCAACCAGAATGAGCCGATCAACCTCCATCTGCTGGAGGTAGTCAAGCGCGCGGGTCAGTACCTGGGCGGTGCTCAGGTAGTGCGTCGGGCTATACCGTTCGCTGAGGGTGTGGCAAGGTCGGTCGGTCACAGCGGTTTCCCACTGCGAGACGATCGATACAAGGTTGCCTGCCTCGTGTTCGGTTTTTGCGACCATCGACGTTATGCCGATGATTTCTTGGTTGGCGATGCCGGATGACAGGGTGCTTCCACCTGCCTGCCCGAACGCCAACGCGACGATTCCAACGGTTTCGTGCATCTCTGCTCCAAGGGTAGGGTGGATGGATTTGTATATTATACTATATTTTGCGAAAAATGAAATTCAGCACTATGCGTACGCATCCGTTGCGACAGCTTCCCATTTCGGCAAAGCAACTTCGAACATGAACGTGTAGATCTCTCGTACATTTGCGGGCAGTGTCGTCTCTGGTAGCTGTAGCAATTCGTCGAGAGTATACCACCGAATATCACTAGATTCTCCTTCGCCAACGCTGCCTGCAGGATCTTCGTCTGTGACAAGACCGTACGCAGTATCGCTGTGGAGGTGTTCGTCCGAAAAATGATGGGTATTAAGTGCGAGTGGATACGGGTGAAGTTTGACGCGTCCTAGGCGCTTTATGCGTTCCCTGGGCTGCAAGATGCGTAATTGGTCGATGCTGTATCCTGATTCCTCGGTGAGCTCATGGGCTATGGCCTGCCACAAGTCCTCATCGAGCTCAACATGCCCGCCTATAGGAAGAAGCCTGCCAAGCTTTTTGTGCATGTGCAGGAACGCTTTTGGCTTCGTTGTGTCGGTCCTGATGATAAAGCCAGTGACGGTGTGGTCGTGCTGTCCGGGTTCGGTATGAATATGTGCCATGGGTTCAGTATAGCACTGGAGAGGACGGCAGTACCGCGCAGCCGCAGCCCGAGGCGAATAGGTCTACTTCTTTGTCTTGGTCTTGGTTGATTTTTTTGTTTCAACGAGAAGCTGCACGAGGCCTGTGATTATGAACGGAATGCCTACGAGTGAAGCGAGCTGTATGGTTACGACAGATGATGCGCCGAGCACGTAGAGCTGCTCATCGTTGAAGCTTGTTTCGGCGACCGAAAATACGCCTGAATCAATCGCCCATTGTGCGATTGGATAAGCGAAAAACCAAAATAACAGTATAAAAACACCTGTGATTACAAACCATGCACCTGTTTGCTGTCGTTCTGTCATCGTAACTCCTTTTATCATTATGAGCTCATAGTAGCAACTTCCTGATTGTCCAACAATACCAAAGCAAAACTCCCACATAGCGTGGGAGTTTTGCTTTGGTAGCACCGACAAGGATATCGGCTAAAGCCTCTTCCGCTCATTCGTAAACAAAAATAGCTTTGCTGCTTTTGTTTACTTCATTCGCTACACGAACATGTGACTATTTTTGCCTTTGGCAAAAAGTCCCAAGTTCACCCAATGACTGTAACCAAATAAAAAATCCAACCTTTAGAGTTGGATTTTTTATTTGGTAGCACCGACAAGGATTGAACTTGTGACCTCAGGCTTATGAGTCCTGCGCTCTAACCAGCTGAGCTACGGTGCCGTGTATGCTGCACGATTATAGCAGGGAAAGAGACAAAATTCTAGAGAGGTTTCGGGCCAAATCGGCCAAAAGGCTAATTTTGCGGCAGGGCAGCAGCCAAGTCTTGGCTGTATTGCTTGACGGCGTCGCGGAACGTAGTGTTTGCGGCAGCCACTGCGCTACGTCGTGTCTCGGCAAGTGCCTTGATGTCGTCACCCGTCTGGAGTCCGGCGCGTGTGTCGCTGAGGGCTTTGCGCGCAGCGACGATAGCGGTCTGTAGATTTGCCATCGCGGTTCCGTTGGCGCAGTTGGCTGATGCAGTTGTGAAGGCGGTCTTGATGGCGTCCTGGTAGATGGTTGCGGCCTGGGTGAGTGTTGCCTGTTGCTCTTCGATCGTTGTCTGGAGATCGGTGCGATACGTCTCGCGGGCTGCATCGACTGCTGCGGCGCGAGTTGTTTCTGCGGCTTGGACACTTGTCTTGAACGTCTCGATAGCTTGTTTCTGTTCTTCGGTGAGATTCTCTATCGCTAGGAGTTCGGCAACTTTTGCTTCGAACTGCTCCTTTGCGGTGGTGCGTGCGGCTTCGACTGAACCATCAGTTGTTTGCTGCGCACTCGCGAGTCGGGAGAGGCGATCCTGGAAGTTGGTTTGCATAGTCTCGAGCTGAGCAGTGAGTGTTGCTTCGCGGCTCGTCATCAGGGTTTGGGCGCGCGTGCAAAATGCGTCTGCTGAAGGTACGGCGCCAGCCGGTAGTACTGGCAGTGATGCCGTCATCAAGGCTGCAAGACTAAAAAGCGTGATTTTCCTAGAGGTCGTTTTCATCGATGCTGTCTCCTACGACGCCTGCTGCGTCAGAATTTTCGGTTGCCAGTGCGCTATCGTCGCTCGAGACGGTGCTTGTTTCTGCATCGACGGCACTTGTGTAGATGCTCGTTGCTTGGTTGATCAGGGCTGCATTAGTTTCGGTGGTAGTGTCGGTTGCTGTAGACTCGGCAACGGCTGAATCAGAAACTTTGGCTGACAGGAAGAGGCTCATGAGGCCATAGGTCGCGGCACCCGCAACCAGGGCGCCAATGATTGCGATCAAGAGGAAGAGGGGCGTTCGAGACGGCTTCTTCTTTGGCTGATCTGCTGCAGCCGTAGCTGTTAATACTGGCCGTGCGGCTTTCGGGCTCGCAGTCTTCGATTTGTCCGCCTCGTCGTTTGCCGACTTGAGCAGGGCATCCATTTTTTCCTCCATAGCAATTCACACTCCCATTTCGCTTATGGTTCTTCCTGTCCAGTATGTCACGAAATGATGTAAAAGTGTAGACAATCGGCGACTATGAGCGGGTCGCAAAACGAGGTATACTAGGTATATCCACGTGATACTCACTGATCTATGAGATTAAGCGTCCCTCACGAGCGGATTTATCAATTGTCTTCGGCGACTTGTTAGAAACGGGCAACGAGACGGGCAATACATTTTGAAAAACGTTTCTCTAATACTTTATTTGGAGAATATTTGAAATGACTGATACATCCCTCGACTATATCGAAACCCCGCGCAGCACTGAGCGCCCTACGTTGTTGAGTGACGTGCTCGAAAAGCGCATGAAAGAGTTTTTGCTCGCGCGCCAGCAGAAATTGTGGCGGGAGGGGCGACTGTGAACGACGAAGTATTTTTGAACGAGCGTATACAGGTACTCTGTAGTTTCGGCAGCGGCCTCAACCCGTGTGTGCCGCGTCGGTTTCGGCGCGCTAGTGGCAGGGAGATCGATGTGACAGAAATTGGCCTCAGACATCCAACCGTCAATGGGCGACGGATGGTCCATGTATTTGATGTGACGGACGGCATGGCTGATTATCGTCTCGAGTTTGACAGCGAGCGACTGACCTGGCATCTGACCCGAGAAGGAGATCGGCTGTGAGGAGTGAGCCACCTCGCGTCGCCCGCTTGGAGCCGGAAGTAGGCATCAATAGGGCGATACCGACTGTCATGCACATCGACCTGAACTCATGTTTTGCGACCGTTGAACAACAGGCCCGACCGCGACTGCGAGGGCGGCCGGTGGCTGTTATCAATCGGCGCACGGAGCATACGATGATTATCACGGCGAGTTACGAGGCCAAGGCGATGGGCGTCAAGCTTGGCATGCGTGTACGTGACGCCAAGAAGCTGTGTCCTGACTTGGTATGGCTCGAGAGTGATCCGCCCAAATATCGCTATGTCTATCACAAGCTACTCGGCATCATGAATGATTACTCAGCACACGTTCGTATGAGAAGCATCGATGAAGGGGTGATCGATTTTGGTGATACGACTGGTGCAATCGCTGGGCGAGATATCGTCGATATCGGACACGAGATCAAGCAACGCCTCCGCGACGAAGTGGGATCGGCGATGCGCTGTAATGTTGGTATCAGCACGAATCGCTTCCTCGCGAAAACTGCGGCAGGCTTGCATAAGCCGGACGGTCTCGATGTTATCACGCACGAAAACCTTCGGGATGTATTTGCCGGCATGCAACTCGAGGATTTGACGGGAATTGCACATCGAAATCGTCAGCGTCTCGAGCAGGTTGGCATCTATACGCCACTTGAATTTCTGGATGCCGATGAAGAAACGTTGCGGCGAGTGGTATTCAAGAGCGTCGATGGTACGGCTTGGTATAGCCGTCTGCGTGGCTGGGAAGTGGACAAGCGCGACTTTCCCCTCCGGACGGCCGGTCGTCAGTATGTCCTTGAGTCGTACGCCATGAAGCCAGAAGATGTTTTGAAGCGCCTTCATCACCTGGCCGAGGCGGTGGGGCGCAAGGTCCGCTCACAAGGGTTGGTTGCGCGGGGCGTGCAGGTCCATGCCAGAAGCTACGAGCACGCGGGCCGCGGTTGGAACGGTGCGTATTGGCATGCCAGACAGATGGCATCGGTGCCGTTTTCGAGCGATCAGGCCATCTATGAAATTGCCAAGCAGCTCATGGAACGCGCGCCCTATCCGCTCAAGGAAATAGGCGTGACTTGCTATGAGTTGACGCCGCCAGATGACACACAGTTGCATTTGTTCGGCGATCAGTTGGCGCACGAACGGGCGGTTGTTTCGGCGATGGATGCGATCAACGACACGTGGGGCGAGCGAACAATCCATTCGGCGGACACGCTCGGGACGGACATGGTTAAGGCCAAGATTCCGTTTGGGTCAACTCGATACCTCTAGGTGTATACTGGTGGTATGAATAAGAAAACCATCATGTTTGGCGCAGTCGGCGGAATGACAATCGGCAGCGTGTTGCCGATGCTGTGGGGCGACTACAACACCTTCGGGACGGCGAGCGTTCTCTGGAGTATGGTGGGTGGATTTGCTGGTATTTGGTTCGCAGCGTGGGCGAGCAAACACATTAGTTTTTGATGAAATATATTGTAGCGGTATCTGGCGGTGTGGACTCGGTGGTCTTACTTGATATTCTTTCGCGCGGTGACGATACCTTGATCGTGGCACATGTTGATCACGGGATTCGCGAAGAGTCCGGTGAAGATGCGCGGTTTGTCCAAGCTCTTTCTAAGGTCTACGGTCTACCCTATGTTCAAACTGCTCTTCGACTAGGAAAAACTGCGAGTGAAGAGCAGGCGCGTGAGGCCCGATATGAGTTCTTGTTTGCATTGGCCCGCGAGCATGGCGCTCAGATCGTGACGGCGCATCATCAGGATGACATGATTGGCTCTATCGCCATCAATCTCCAGCGCGGCACCGGCTGGAGAGGACTCGCTGTATTGAACCGACCGGGCATCGTCCGGCCGCTGCTCGGTTTGAACAAGCAGAAACTCTATGAGTACGCCCTCACGCATCGGCTTGAATGGGTTGAGGATGCAACCAATCATAGTCCGAAATATCTTCGAAATCGTTTGCGGGCCGGTGTTGTTGGTCTGAGTTCCGTCTGGGCGCGCGAAATTGTGAAATTACGAGCACGCCAGGTGCAGCTTGCGCACGATATCGACCAGGAAGTGGCACAAAACGGAGCGCGTTTTGGGGATGGTCGTCACGCCTATGCGGTTATCGATAGCGCGGTGGCAATCGAGCTATTGAGAGCAATGATCAAGCAACAAACCACCTATCGACCAACGAGCGAGCAGGCGAGTCGGCTTCTGCTCGAAATCAAGACGGCGATGCCAGGCACGACCGTAGATGTCGCAGCTGGCGTGCGGGTACGATTCACAAAGACAACTTTTGTTGTCGATACCTCTCGAGAAATGGTAAAATAGAACCAACAGAGCTTCAACGAACAATGCAGAAAGGGATCTGATACTTATATGGCGAATACTGCGAAAACGAATGGCAACGGACCGAATCGCATCAGCAACAATATGCGAGCACTTTTATTTTGGGTAGTTTTGGGCCTCGCTGTTGCAACATTTTGGGTGTTATCGACACCTCAGCGCAACCTTGAGGACATGTCTATTAGCGATGTGATTTCACAGGCAAACAGTGGTGAAATTACCAAAATCGAAGGAACGGGCGGCGACTTGATCATTACGATCAAAGACCAGAGCGAACCAACCCGCAAGTCATACATCCAAGGTGGTATCACGACTCTACTCAAGGAAGACGCGCTAACTCAGGAAGCGAAGGAGCAGGTTCTAGATGAAAAGCCGGTATCCCAGACGGGCGATACGCTGTGGAATATCGCGATTATCGTCGTGCCTATTTTGGTGATTGGCGGACTATTTATGTACATGATGCGTCAAGCGCAAGGCCAGAACAATCAGGCAATGGGCTTCGGCAAGTCAAAGGCAAAACTCTATGGCCTCGACAAAGAAAAAGTTCTCTTCGAAGACATCGCTGGCAATGAAGCAGCCAAGCAGGACCTCGAAGAAGTTGTTGACTTCCTCAAGCACCCGAAGAAGTATCAAAATCTCGGCGCCAAAATTCCAAAGGGCGTACTGCTCGTCGGTAGTCCTGGTACGGGTAAGACGATGCTTGCTCGTGCAGTCGCAGGTGAAGCTGATGTACCATTCTTTAGCATCTCTGGTTCTGAATTCGTTGAAATGTTTGTCGGTGTCGGCGCCAGCCGTGTTCGTGACTTGTTCCAAAAAGCCAAGAAAAACGCTCCATGTATCATCTTCATCGACGAAATCGATGCCGTTGGTCGCCGCCGCGGTAGTGGCATGGGCGGTGGTCACGACGAACGTGAGCAGACACTCAACCAAATCCTTGTTGAAATGGACGGCTTCGAGACAGGCACAAACGTTATTGTTCTCGCGGCAACCAACCGTGCCGATGTTCTTGACCCAGCATTGCTTCGCCCAGGTCGCTTCGACCGACGCACCAACATCACGCTTCCTGAGCGTGAAGATCGTGAGGCAATTCTCAAGGTTCACTTCAAGAAAAAACCAGTCGACGATACGGTTGATATAGATAAACTTGCCGCCAAGACTGCTGGTTCGAGCGGTGCTGATCTTGCGAATATCGCCAACGAAGCTGCCATCATCGCAGCGCGTCGTGACGCCAAGGCGATCTCAAATGCCGATTTGACTGAGGCGTTCGAAAAAGTTGCGATTGGTCCTGAGCGAAAAGCTCGTGTCATGAGCGAAGCCGAAAAGAAGATGACTGCGTACCACGAAGGTGGACATGCATTGGTTGGACACGTACTACCGGACAGTGATCCTGTTCACAAGGTGACGATCATCCCTCGTGGTGGCACCGGTGGTGTGACGTGGTTCTTGCCACCGGAAGACAAACGCTACACTAATGTCTACGAATTCAAAGACATCTTGGCTCGTGCTATGGGTGGCCGCGTAGCTGAGAAAGTCATCTACGGTGATGACGCAGTCACAACTGGTGCTGGTAGCGACCTGCGCAAGGCGACAGAAATCGCCCGTGACATGGTGATCGAACAGGGAATGGGCAAGAAGCTCCGCGACCAAGTCTTCCACGAAGACAATGGTGGCATGGTCTTCGACCGTATGACACACGAGCGCCCATATTCAGATGCAACCGCTAAGTTGATTGACGATGAAGTGAAAGAGCTGATTCAGGAAGCAAGCAAGCGCGCCGAAGCGGTCATCAACGACCCACACAACCGCAAGGTTCTCGACGATCTCGCAGCTGCACTTCTCGAAAAAGAAACTCTGGATGAAACTGAGGTGCTTGAAATTTTGCACCACGCAATACTACCAACCGCAGCAGCGCTGCACGAGTAGGAGATAACGAACAGTGGGCCGGGTCCGCTCGATCGTAGCACGAGCAAATCAATCGCTGACTGTCCGCTGGGCAGCCAGTTTGCTCGCCGGTTCACTGTTGGCGTCAAGCCTCGTTGGTCTGTACCGCGACCGCTTGCTCAACAGTATGTATCTCGATACCTACAAGGTGGGAATCGATGCGTATGCGGCTGCATTTCAGATCCCGGATTTCATGTTTTACATCCTGGTGTCGGGTGCACTGAGTGTTACGTTCATTCCGGTATTCGTCCAGCGACTCAGTACGGGTAACAAAAAATCCGCGTGGGAACTTAGTTCGAGTTTGATCAATTTCATGGCATTGTTGACTATGGTCGCCAGCGTGCTGATCATTATTTTCGCACCAGTACTGACGTCGATTTTGGCACCGGGCTTTTCTGAGACAGGTCAAGTACTGACTACGAGCATGATGCGGGTGATTGCGATCAACCCATTCTTGTTTGCTATCTCTGCCGTCATTGCCAGTATCCAGCAGGCGATTGGTCGCTATGTGTTCTACGCGCTTGCTCCAATGATTTATAACATCGGTATTATTATCGGTGCGCTCTACTTCACGAGTGGCATCAACATCTTCGGCTGGCAAGTTTTCGACGGCGGCATCATGGGTGTTGCACTTGGCGTGGTGCTCGGTTCGATCATGCAACTTACAGTGAGCGCAATCGGTCTGATGGGGCTTGGATTTGATTACAATTTCAAGATCAACTGGAGGAACAAAGGGTTTCGAGCCGTGCTTCGTTTGCTGCCTGCGCGCTCGCTCGATCAGGGAATTGACTACTTCAACGGCTTCGTCGAGACCAATATCGCTTCACGATTCGGCGAAGGTGTCGTGCGTTCGTATCAGCAGGCCACAAACCTCCACTTGATGCCTGTCAACCTCGTCGGTGTTGCCATCAGTACCGCAGCATTCCCGAGCATGAGTGAAAACTTGAGTTCGGGTAACATGGAGAAGTTTCGTCGAGAGCTGCAACAGGTTGTTCGTGTGATTATCTGGCTTGCGCTGCCAATCGCGACCGTAGCGTATTTCGGTCGTGGCTATGTTGTGAGTTTCATCAAAAATGGTGGTGACCCATTGATGGCAAGCATCCTCGGTGCGTTGATTGTGTCGATGCTGTTTCGCACTGTCTATCATATCGCTGCTCGTAGCTTCTATGCCCAGCAAGATACAAAAACCCCACTATATATCTCATTATTCTCGATTAGCCTTAATATTGCCTTGGCGATTTGGTTCGCATGGTCGCTCGACATGGGTGCGCTTGGATTGGCATATGCTCAGTCGGTTGTGGCGTTTGTGGAGGTAATCATCTTGTTTGTTGTCATCCAAAAGCGTCTGCCGGGCGGGCTGATTGACACCAAAATGATACACGGTATCGGGCGTATGCTGAGTGCGACTGGATTCACAGCGATTGCAGCGTACTTGATGGTGCAGGTGCTCCAACTTCAAAGTACCGACCTCAGCCTTAAGACGACAATTCCAAAATTCGCCATCATCACGTTCATCAGCTTCGCCGTTTATCTGACGATTTGTCGTTTGATGAAACTCGAAGAAACCTATCCTGTACTTGAGCGGCTGCAAAAGATGTTGTTCGGGAGTATTCGCCGGTGAACCTTGATCACGTTCGTAACTTTTGTATCATTGCGCACATCGACCACGGCAAGTCGACGCTTGCTGACCGTATGATGGAGATGACGAGCACGGTTGAACGTCGCGACATGAAAAGCCAGCTCCTCGATAGCATGGAACTTGAGCGCGAAAAGGGCATTACTATCAAGCTAGCGCCAGTGCGAATGCGCTACAACAACTATGACCTGAATCTGATCGACACACCTGGCCACGTCGACTTTAGCTACGAGGTGTCGCGCAGTCTTCAAGCGTGCGAGGGCGCCGTCTTGGTGGTTGACGCCAGCCAGGGCATTCAGGCGCAGACGCTTGCCAATGTCTATCTTGCGCTCGAGCAGGATCTGACCATCATCCCGGTGCTCAATAAAGTAGACCTACCAGCGGCTGACGTGCCACGCGTTTCGAAAGAAGTTGTGAATTTGCTTGGCTGCGACGGGTCAGACATCATCAAGATCAGTGCCAAGACGGGCGAAAATGTTGACCAGGTACTTGATGCGATTCTCGAGCGTGTGCCCGCACCGACGACAGCCGAACGTAATGATACACGAGCGTTGATTTTCGACAGCTACTACGATGATTATCGCGGCGTCATTCTCTATACGCGTATTGTCGACGGCACGATTGCAAAGGGCGACACGATCGAAATGCTTGCGACTGGTGCACATGGATTGGCACTCGAAGTCGGTCATTTGTCGCCAGCGATGAAACCGGACCCAGATATTGGCACTGGCGAAATTGGCTATATCGTTACCAACCTCAAGACAACCCGCGATGCCAAAGTAGGTGATACTATCACCGTGAAACGTGCACATACAGACGCTGCGCTGCCTGGATACAAGAACGTCAAACCGTTTGTTTATGCCGGCTTTTTCCCGGTCAGTAATGAAGACTATAACGATCTCAAAGATGCTGTTGAAAAACTCAGCCTGAGTGACAGTGCATTGCAGTTCGAGCCAGAAAACTCACCGGTCCTTGGTTTCGGCGTTCGCATCGGCTTCCTTGGGTTGCTCCACATGGATATCATCCGTGAACGACTTGAGCGTGAGTACAATCTCGATCTCGTTGTCACCAACCCGAGTACTGATTACCAGGTAACGATGAGCGACAGCACTGAGCTCGATATCAAGAGCGCTAGCGAGCTGCCTGACCGCACGAACGTGGTTGAGATTCGCGAGCCGTGGATCAATGGTGAAATTATCGTCCCGAGCGAATATATCGGCGCCGTGATTCAGCTTATCGTCGCCAAGCGCGGGCGTCAGAAGAACCTGAGTTACATCGATGAGCGGGCACTCGTGAGCTTCGAAGCGCCCCTCGCCAATCTACTGACTGATTTTTATGACCAGCTCAAATCTGTCACAAGTGGCTATGGTAGTTTCAACTACGAGCTGGCCGGGTATCATGCCGAGGACCTCGTCCGAGTCGATTTTTATGTCGGTGGCGAAATGGTGGATGCGCTGAGTATCATGGCGCACCGTAGTGAGTCGCAAAAGCTTGGTCGCGATGTCGTTGCCAAACTCAAGGAAGTTGTTCCGCGCCAGAGTTTCGAAGTGAGCTTGCAAGCCGCGATTGGCGGTAAGTTTATCGCACGCGAAAACATTGGCGCCTATCGCAAGGACGTGACAGGCTACCTATATGGTGGTGACGTGAGCCGCAAAAAGAAGCTTCTCGCCAAACAGGCAAAGGGAAAGAAGCGCATGAAGCGCTTCGGTAAGGTCGACATTCCGAGCGAAGCCTTTACAGTGATGCTGAAGCGCGATTAGCAATCGCTGCGAGAATACTATTTTGGATGTCGGCAACGTCTCCAGTGCCGTCGATTTCAACAAGTAACCCAAGCTCGCGGTAACGATCAATAACAGGAAGTGTCTTCTTGCGGTATTCTTGCAGGCGCACTTCAAGTGCTTCGAGTGTATCGTCTGCTCGGTTGTGGCGATCATCGTGCGTCGCCAGCGCGTGCCATCGATTACGAACCTCGTCCTCTGATATGTCGAGATAGATGACGAGTTTCAATTCGTGATGCGCTTCGTTGAGTGCCTCTATGACGCCAACCTCTTCGCCGATCCAGCGACCAACTGAGCTCAGGATTAAGGGTTTGCCGCTAAATTCTTCTTTCGATAAGTAGGGAAGGACGATGTCAACGTAGTCGCTACTTGGGATGAGTTCACCTCGTGCGAGAATTTCATCAATTCGCGCAGGGATGTTGCTATTGCGCAAAATGTCGCCTCCACCCATCATGTGGGCATCGAAAAGTTCAGTAAGTTGGCGGCCTTGGGTGTCTTTGCCTGCGAATGGGCGACCGAACAAGTTGATTGAACCCGTACCAAGCCATTGTTTGATTGAGTCAGTGTTTTCCATAGGTGTAGTATAGCAGACGATTTGCCGGCGACAGGCACTCTTGGCACTCTGCTTGCATGAGTGCCAGTGTTTCGCTATAATTTGAGCCATGACAGAGCGCCAATTGGCTATTCTAGCCGCTATCATTGAACAGTATGCAGAAATTGCCGTACCGGTCGGCAGTGTGACACTCGCGAAACTTTTCGGGGTATCGAGTGCAACAATTCGTAGTGAAATGGTTCGCCTCGAAGAAGCGGGGTATATCATGCAGCCACACACGAGTGCTGGCCGTGTGCCAACTGACAAGGGATACCGCGTCTATGTGAACGGTATTACGGAGGCCGACCTGGCGGATACGCCAAAACTCGACCGTGGCGCACGTGCAATTGAAGCTCGCGTGCAATCTCACACGACTCGTGCCGACCGAGCAATCCGTGGTGCTGTCGACAGCCTTGTCGAATTGACACACAATCTCGGTCTCGCAACGATTGGTGACGAACTCTACATGAACGGCATCGGCAATCTCTTTAGCCAGCCAGAATTTCTCGTTGGTACGCGCACACAGGATGTTGCCAAGCTGCTTGACAATATCGAGCCATGGCTTCGTGAGGCTGCACCGAATGAGCCACTCAACGTTTTCATCGGTAGTGAAAATCCTGTCGGCAAGGCGAGTGGTGCGACCCTGATCATTAGTCGATTCCGTTCACCATTTAGTGACCATAGCTACATCGGCGTGCTCGGTCCAACTAGGCAAGACTACGCCAAGACAATGCGTCTGGTGCGCCACGCCGGAACGATGCTCGAGGGGGTATTGTAGTGAAGCTCGCGCGCAAACGAGCCATAACGGTGCCGCTCGCTATCGTTTCGGGGTCCACTATCGCAGAGCAGTACTTCTTTCCGGCTAGTGCAACACTTCTTATTGTCGCTATTGCGGTGTTCATGGTAACTGCGCCTATGGCGGTATACTATTGGTCGCAGCATACAGACTGGAACTTTGAGGCTGAATCTCTCGTGAAGGCGGAGAAGATCAAGAATAATATTGACGAGGAAAAGACTGATGACAAAAGCTAAGAAAACCGATGAACTTGAGCAGCAAATTGCCGAATTGACGCAAGACGTACAGCGTACCCGTGCCGATTTCGAAAACTATCGCAAGCGCGTGGAGGAAGAGAAAGCAGCCGCACGTGCCGCTGGTCGTCGTGGTGCAATCTTGCAGTTGATCGGAGTTATCGATGACATCGATCGTGCCTTATCGCATATGCCAGCAGAACTTGCTGATAACCCATGGGCAAATGGCGTAGCTGGACTCGACAAGAAGCTCCAGAAATCACTCAAAGACCTCGGTCTGACCAAGATCGATGCGAGCGAAGGCGTGCACTTCGACCCTAGTCTGCACGAAGCTGTGCAGTTCGATGAAGATGCCGAAGGTGACAACGAAGTGGTTGCCGATGAGCTCCAGGCAGGCTATCTCCTCGACGGCTCTGTCGTTCGTCCAAGTATGGTCAAAGTCACACGACGCTAGTAAAAAGCAGGTATGCCACAAAAATGTCCAAAAATTGGGCATTTTTTGCTTGGTAATAGAGGTGGAAATGCGAGTTAGCACTCTTGACATGAGAGTGCTAATTATTTACACTAGGGGTAGAGTTTGGCACTGTCCTGCGAGGAGTGCCAAATCGAATACGAAATTTTTAACGATATTCAACTAAAAGAAAGGGTATAAACCTATGGGTAAAATCATCGGTATCGACCTCGGTACAACTAACTCAGCATTCGCATATATGGTAGCCGGTAAGCCGGAAGTAATCGCCAACTCAGAAGGCAACCGTACGACTCCTAGCGTCGTTGCTATCAACAAAAAAGGCGATCGTCTCGTTGGTCAAGTTGCGCAGCGTCAGCGCGTCACTAACGCCAAGAACACTATTTATGGCGTGAAGCGTCTGATTGGCCGTAAATTCTCTGACAACGAAGTCCAAAAAGACATCAAGATCATGCCATTCGACATTGTCAAACACGATAGCGGCGTGGCCGTCACTATGGGCGACAAGGACTACACGCCAGAGGAAGTCTCTGCGATGATTCTTGGCAAAATCAAGGCTGACGCCGAGAAGCACCTTGGTGAGCCAGTCACGGAAGCAGTCATCACTGTTCCTGCGTACTTTGACGACTCTCAGCGTCAGGCGACCAAAGACGCTGGTAAAATTGCCGGTCTCGAAGTCAAGCGCATCATCAATGAGCCAACCGCAGCAGCACTCGCCTACGGTCTCGACAAGGGTAAAGATGAAACAATCGCTGTCTTCGACCTCGGTGGCGGTACCTTCGACGTTTCTATTCTCGAGCTCGGTGATGGCGTCTTCGAAGTGAAGTCAACAAACGGTGACACTCACCTCGGTGGTGAGGACTTCGACAACCGTATCGTTGACCACTTCATCTCGCACTTCAAGGACGAAGAGGGCGTTGATCTCTCTGGTGACAAGGCTGCACTGCAGCGCCTCAAGGACGAAGCAGAAAAGGCTAAGAAGGAACTTTCATCAACTACCGAATACGAAGTCAACTTGCCATTCATCACAGCTGATGCCGATGGTCCAAAGCACTTCGAATACAAACTGACACGTGCCAAGCTCGAGGAGCTCGTTGCTGATCTCGTTGATCGCGTAGCTGGTCCTGTCGAAAAGGCACTCAAGGACGCAAAACTCAGCGCCAAGGAAATCAACGAAGTTGTTCTCGTCGGTGGTATGACTCGTATGCCAGCTGTCGTCGAAAAAGTGAAGCAAATCTTCGGTAAAGACCCAATGCAGGGTGTGAACCCAGACGAAGTTGTTGCCGTTGGTGCTGCGATCCAGGGCGGCGTGCTTCAAGGCGACGTCAAGGACGTGCTCCTGCTCGACGTGACACCGCTTTCACTTGGTATCGAGACTATGGGTGGTGTCAGCACCAAGCTTATTGAGCGCAACACGACCGTTCCGACCAGCAAGTCTGAGACATTCTCGACTGCAGCTGACAACCAGCCACAGGTGGAAATCCACGTTCTCCAGGGTGAGCGTGAAATGGCTGGTGACAACAAGTCTCTTGGTCGCTTCATCCTCGATGGTATCGCGCCAGCTCCACGCGGTGTGCCTCAGATTGAAGTCACCTTCAATATCGATGCTAACGGTATTCTCAATGTTACGGCCAAAGACAAGGGTACGGGCAAAGAGCAGTCGATCACTATCCAGAACTCTGGCAACATGAGCAAGGAAGACATCGAAAAGGCGCAAAAAGACGCGGAAGCTCACGCCGAAGAAGACAAGAAAAAGCGCGAAGCAATCGATACGAAGAACCAGCTCGAAAACGCTATCTACCAGGCAAAGAAAATGCCAGACGAGTACAAAGACAAGATCAGCAACGAAGACAAGAAAGCCATCGAGGCTGCCGTCGAGGAAGCTGAGAAGCACAAAGACTCTGACGACAAAGATGAGCTCGAAGCAGCCGTCAAGGCGCTCAACGATGCAATCATGCCAATCGGTGCCAAGATGTACGAAGCTGCATCGCAGGAATCAGCTGACGCCCCAGAAGGTGAAAAAGCCAACGATAAGGATGAGCCTGTCGAGGGCGAAGTCGTCGACGACAAGAAGTAGTAAAAAACAAAGTGCCGCGCAAGACGCGGCACTTTTCATTAACGATACCTACGCGCACGCTCGCCAGTCTTCATCATTGGTTTCGTGGACGGCGAAACTAAGATTATTGAGTATGTCGAGCATATTTTCGTACGTAAGATGGGCGGCGATGTTTTGCTTTGTTGTTACGAGGCCAGCGTAGCGGTGATAGTCAATCGGGAAGCTATTCCAGTTCGGTGTCGATAGAAACGCCTCTCGGTAATGATCGAGTGCTGACTTGTGGCGAGTGAGGTTGTCTTGCAACTGCTCTGGTATTTGTGGCAGGACTTTCTTTATATCTCTAAGCGTTGCACCCTTGCGCCGCACACTATGTATGGCAGTCAGCGTAGCATCACGAGATAAGCGCGGCCTCCGTGCCCAGCTCGTTGCCTGTTCGTAGCTACCATACTCTCGCTGGAGAACTTGGCTGGTCACGTCATGAATCAGCGGCGACATCCTCAGCAGCGTAGTGAGCTGATCGGTAGTAGGGTTGGATAGGCGTATTTTGATGGTGACATCACGAAACTTTGCTTTAGCTTTATGCAGTTTTAGGATGTCGGGCTGGACATGGTGTACCTCAAATTCCGTATAGGGAGTAAAGTTGATATTCGGAACGTCTTTTGTGAATATCTCGGTATCGATTTTTGCTAGCATATCTTGCACAGCCGGAAGCTCGATGGTAATTTCAGCGGACTCCTCGACTTCTATGCGAGCAAGCTCAGCCGGTAAGTCATCGAGCGAAATCCGTGGAGTCGAACTTATAAAATCTTGAAGAATCTTTTCCGCTCTTTCGTCGTATAGTCCATAGTCTATAAACATGGCATCACGGAACGTCTCGCCGCCTATCCATCCAGCCAATACCGGAGGATAGCCCTGTGCGGACAGAGTATCTTGAAAGGCGCGTATCAGCAAATGCTCGTATAGGTGGGCAACATCAAAATTGTATGCACGGATATCGAGTATATAGAGACCGGTGTGTAGCATGTGTATTTGCCTATGATAATGCTAGATTTTACGTAGTTGTCTTGCGTATGCACTCAAGGTGATGGCCAGGATACAGGCGCAGACATGAAAACTATATATGACAACAATGTAAAAGTATATAGCTATACCATATGTGTGCGTACGCATTGTGCCGGTATTCGGTCGGATCTGTGTGTTGACATATAGTGTTTGTGGTATAATTTTCTTAACATTGGCTAAGACATCGGATGGGTATGATTAGCAGAAAGACAACACACACAAGAACAGCTGCACTCGGTTTTACTATAGTAGAGCTTATCGTCGTTATAGTTATCATTGGTATCCTTACTGCACTGTCGGTTGTCGTGTATAGCGGTGCCCAGGTTAACACGCACAATACGACACTTCAGTCTGACCTTCGCAACGCAGCAACTCAGTTGAAGAATGATATGAATTTCACTGGCGAGTATCCTACTGGCAACACCGTCCCATCAACTCTTGTCGCGAGCGACACCAATAGCTATCAGTACACCTCTGTCGACGGTACGAGCTACTGTTTGACGATCACGTCGTCGTTCGCGGGTACGACTGCCTACCATATCAGCAGCGGAAATAACGTCGTAGAGGAAGGCGCGTGTGATGGACACACAACGGACGGTAGCGTCATTATTGCGGATGGATGGACGGCGATTGCCCCAGGAGTTACTCATACCTGCGGAATTATGACCGGCACTATCTATTGTTGGGGCTGGAACAATTATGGTCAACTCGGCAATGGCACTACGACTGATTCATCAACCCCGGTTGCTGTCAATACCGCCACAATGTCAGGCACTGTGACTGGAATAGTGGCGGGTGGCTACCACACCTGCGCCACGACGACAAGCGGCATCTATTGCTGGGGTATGAACAATTATGGTCAACTCGGCAATGGCACTACGACTGATTCATCAACCCCGGTTGCCGTCGATACATCCATGATGTCAGGCACTGTCACTGCGCTGGCAGCGGGAAACTACTACCACACCTGTGCCGCGACAACGAACGGTGTCTACTGCTGGGGCCAGGGCGGCTCTGGTCAACTCGGCAATGGCACTACGACTGATTCATCAACCCCGGTTGCTGTCAATACCTCCATGATGCCGGGCACTGTCACTGCGCTGGCAGCGGGAAACTACCACACCTGTGCCGCGACGATGAACGGCGCCTACTGCTGGGGTCAGAACACCTTTGCCCAGCTTGGCAACGGCACTACAGCTTATTCATTAAACCCGGTTGCTGTCAATACCGCCACAATGTCAGGCACTGTCACAGCGCTAGAGGCGGGAAGCAAGCACACCTGCGCCACGACGACAAGCGGCATCTATTGCTGGGGTATGAATAATTATGGTCAACTCGGCAATGGCACTACAGCTACCACATTGACTCCGGTTGCCGTCGATACCTCCATGATGTCAGGCACTGTCACTGCGCTGACATTAGGAAACGATAACACCTGCGCCACGACGACGAACGGCGCCTACTGCTGGGGCTATAACGGCACCGGTCAACTCGGCAATGGCACTACAGCTACCACATTAACTCCGGTTGCCGTCAATACCTCCATGATGTCAGGCGCTCTCACCTTGCTGATGGCAGGAATCAATCACACCTGCGCCACGACGACGAACGGCGCCTACTGCTGGGGGTCGAACACTTTCGGTCAACTCGGCAACGGCACTACAACTACCTCATTCACTCCAGTTATAGTTTCCCCGACTCCTTAGGCGTAGCTCCGGAATAGGGCCATGCTTGGAAACAATGGGCGTGCATCTTTGTGTCGGAAAGTGTGTGCATGTTATAATTTGACTATAATGTCGAACTAAAATAACGAGGTGGGTTAGGATGGCGAACCGAGTAAAGAATGCTGAGATACGGGGTTTTACTCTTGTTGAACTCCTAATCGTGATTGTTGTCATCGCTATTTTGGCGGCACTTTCGGTTGTTGCGTATAATGGCGTACAAGATCGAGCTCGTGCCTCGACCATGCAAGCTGATCTGCGGAATGCGGCAACACAACTGGAGGCATTCGCGGTTGATAGCGAGTCATACCCAAGCCCGGATCTGCCTGGATCAATTGAACCGAGCATAGGGGACACTTATGAGTACACATCCGACGGTAGCTCGTACTGCCTAACGGTCACTTCGTCATCGCCGAGTGTCTCAAGCTATTTCATCTCGAGTGGTTCGGGCGCCATTACGAGCGGTACTTGCCCGGGCCATATAGGTAATGGCGGCGGTGATACGACGCTTGTGTTGCAGAATGTTACGCAAGCAAGCTGTCCAGCGGTACCGACGGTTGCAGTCGATGCTCGGGACGGTCATACGTATTGGATTCAAGAACTTGCTGACGGTAAGTGCTGGATGTTAACTAATCTTGCGTATGCCGGCGGTGGAACGAACACCTACTCTGATGTCGTTGCGCTAACTGATGGGACGGGTATGGGTGCGAGTAATGAGAATAATTACTCTACACCGACATACTATGTCGTTCCAAGTACTACAAACTTCACGATTGATCCAACGACGCCGAGTACTAGTACTGATGGCACCGGTCAGTATGGCTATCTTTACAACTGGTGCGCCGCAATGGGCGGACAGGCAACGGCAGCGTGTAATTCTACGACCACTCCAGCTCCTAACCTTGGTGTCACGATTTGTCCCAGTGGGTGGCGATTGCCAACGGGAGGTTCAGGTGGGGAATTTGCTAGCCTGAATTCTGCCGTGAATGGCGGAGCAACTAATACGGATGCCGGTTTATTGAGTAACTGGTATGCGCAAAGGTCCGGTGCCTACATTGTTGGCTTTACTGGTGTTGGCACAACAGGAAATTACTGGTCGTCAAGTATGATAAATGGAACTGGCGCGAATAGGATTAGTTTTAGTGCGACAAATTCTACTCCCGTAACTAACTACGTCACGTATGTCGGTATTGCTGTGCGCTGTCTCGCAGCGTAACACTGCTCGCCTACTGGTATTGTTTGTGGCATATGGAAAACCTGGGCTATAACAGTTCGCTGTGAGGCGAATTAACCAATGCGCCCTTGGGACGCGTATGGTATAATTGTGATATATTATCGTATCGCATAAGGGGCATCATCGTGCGCACATCTCATCTACGAATAGTACGTAGGACCGGGGGTTTCACCCTCGTTGAACTTCTCATCGTCATCGTTGTCATAGCCATCTTGGCTGCTATTTCTGTCGTTGCCTATAACGGCGTGCAAGATAGGGCTCGCATTTCAACAATGCAAGCCGATCTTCATAATGCCGCCACTCAACTTACCGTCTTTGAAGTAGATAATGAGGCATACCCAACGCCCAACCTTCCGGCATCCATTGCTCCAAGCGCAAACAATTCCTACGAATACACCTCTGATGGTACTACCTATTGCCTTACCGTCACCTCTTCCTCGCCGAACGTATCAAGCTACTACATCTCTGACACAAACGGTACTGCCACCGAAGGAGCCTGCGCTGGCCATACTGGGAGTGGGGGCGGTGGTAGCGTTATTGCCGATGGGGCATATATCCAAGACGTCACTGCCGCAAACTGTCCAACAACTCGCACTCGGGTTGTTGATGCCCGTGACAGCAGGACTTATTGGGTGCAAGAGCTCGCTGACGGTAATTGTTGGATGCTCACCAATCTTGCGTATGCCGGCGGAGGAACTGCCACCTATAGCGATACCGTCACTCTCTCTAATGGCACTGCAGACGGTTCAGGCACCTACACAGTGGCTAAATACTATATCCCAACTGGTGCCAATCCTACAACCGAACCCACCAACCCAAGCACTAGTACGAGCGGTACTGGTCAGTATGGGTACCTGTACAACTGGTGTGGGGCAATGGGAGGGCAAACCGGAACAGCTGCGTGTGCAAACGGATCAACTCCTGCACCTAACTTGGCGGTATCGGTCTGTCCTAGCGGGTGGGGACTTCCCACGGGTGGAGTCGGTGCCGAATTCGACATTCTGAATGATGCAGTCAATAGCGGCTCAACGGCGACTGATGCGGGCTTGCGCACAACACTCCACGCTCAATACGGAGGTCTCTGGAGTGGTGGGTTTAGTTTTGTAGGCTCGTATGGATATTATCGAAGCCAAACTCAAGCAAGTGCCGCAAACACCTACGGATTGAGTATGAATAGTACGTCAGTTGCAGACTCGGTGCAGGTGTCGAAAGCCTGGGCTATAGCTGTTCGTTGCGTAGCGAACTAATAAGTACTGTTCCAAGCGCATGTGATATAGTAGTAGCACATTAAGTTTGTATCGCATAAGGGGCATCATCGTGCGCACATCTCATCTACTAACAGTACGTAGGACCAGGGGCTTCACTCTCGTCGAACTTCTCGTCGTTATCGTTGTCATAGCCATCCTCGCGTCTATTTCTGTCGTTGCCTACAACGGTATCCAAACACGAGCCCGCAATACCGTCCTCCAGTCTGACCTGCGTAATGCTGCAACGCAGCTCGAACTCAGCAATGCAACAGACGGATCGTACCCATCCGGCAGTAGTGTCCCATCGAACCTGATTGTAAGTGCTGACAATGAGTTCCAGTATATTTCGGATGGATCAACCTATTGTTTGACGATCACATCCGCAACAAGTGGCATGGGAACATACCACATCAGCAGTGGATCAGGCGCCATACAGGAAGGTGCGTGTGCTGGGCATGTAGCGAGTGGGAGCGGTGGAAGCAGTACGCTCGTGATGCAAACGGTAACAACGGCAAATTGTCCATCAACTCGAACTCTTGCTGTTGATGCTCGAGATAATCGTACATACTGGATTCAACTTCTTGCTGATGGCAAATGCTGGATGGAGACTAATCTTGCATATGCCGGCGGCGGAACAGATATGTATTCTGACGTCAGGACACTTACGAATGGCACAGGCATTGCATCGACCTACACGACGCCGAGCTACTATGTCGTGCCGAGTACGACCAATTACACGACCGATCCATCGACTCCTTCGCTGTCAACTGACGGTATGGGGCAGTATGGGTACCTCTATAACTGGTGTGGAGCGATGGGTGGTCAAGCGACCGCAGCCTGTAGCACAGCATCAACTCCAGCCATCAATCCGTCATTGACAATTTGCCCATACGGCTGGAGACTACCTACTGGAAATGGCGGACAGGTTGGCGCTTTGAATACCAGTATTAACAGTGGATCGTATGGCGATGACGCTGGGCTGAGAACGGCATGGCTGGGTCAGTATGGTGGCTACTGGTATAACAATAGTTTTTCACAGCAAGGCAATCAGGGAGCGTACTGGACGTGGACACTTCAAGGCAATACAACCGCATACTATTTCTACGTGGATAGTAGCTACGTCGATCCATGGATGTTTGACGGAAAGAATGTCGGATACGCAGTGCGCTGTGTGACGAACTAGCCTTGTTCTCGCGTGGTTGATCTAATCGTAAGATAGATCGCCGCCCAGATCATCCCTTCGCTGCTTTTGTAGACGAGAGAATTATAGATACGTCCATCAGGATGCAACACCTCCGGGAATGTATGGTACATTTCTATCATTTGCGAAAAATCAGCACTGGCCCCGTCGGCCTCGGGTCGATGCTGGCCATGCAGGAGTCGCAGGTAATAGGCTCCGTGCCAGGTCCAGATAGTGTCGCCAGCATAGTTGCGCATGATGGTACGCGCCCAGAAACGGTAACGAAACTTCTTCGGGGTGTCGGTATATTTCATAGCGTATGGCTGGGCAAGGTGATGGTCTCGGATATAGTCGAGCGTGAGGTTGAGTTTGTCGGTATCTTCAACAGAACGCATGATGAAGGGTATAAGAGCACATTCGGCGCTGAACGCTGGATTATCGTAGTCGGCCTTAAAGTACCGGCCGTTCCAGTAATGATTGAGCAGCTCATCTCTGTAGATGAGATGGCTGTACGGAAAGGTGAGACCAAGGTGTTTGGCTGACCATGCCATGCGCTCAACCATTGCTACCGAGTAGGCGCTACGGTCGTATATGGCGCCATCGCGCAGCTCGGCGTAGCCTGGTTTTGACAGAAGCATGCCATCGGCGTCGAGGAATTCATGTATGTAGCGCTCAAATTGACGATCGAGGAATGTCCGCTCGACGTCGCTGAGCTCGTATTTTGCAGACCAGATACAGTGAATGAGCGAGGGGAGTGTATCGATACCGCGAGTTGGTGCATCGAAGAGATGTCCGCGCGGTGTGATACAAAGCGTGACGGTATCTTCGCGCATATACTGCTCGAGTGCCCAGTGGATAGTTTTGCGAACGCGATCGACGTGACCGAGCGCGCGCAGTGATTTGACGACGGCCGCAAAGTCACGAATCCAGAAATAATCAAAGTTGCCAAGGCTTGTCGTGTAGAATGTACCGTTCCAGCAGTGCTCGACGGTCTCTCGACAGATTGCCTCAGCGTCACCCTCAATATGCGCATACTGACGGAAATAGCGATAGGCGAAAAGGTGCCAGGCGCGTTTGTAGGTTGCAGAAAACGACTGTCGCCGTAGGTGAGCCATGGTCCTATTATGCACTATCCGGCCTGCTATGGATACTATAGCTGCCAGCCCATTGTCCGTGATACCATAAGAAGTATGAATATTGCTGAGGATTTGAAAAAAGTCATCAAGGGCGACGTCGACGCCAGCGATGAAGCGCGCGAGTTTTATAGCCATGACGCGAGCCTGTTCGAGCTCGTACCTGAGGTGATTGCGTTTCCGAAAGACGCTGATGATGTCAAATCAATCGTTCGCTACGTTATCGAGAACAAAAAAGACGATCCGTCGCTCAGTGTAACGGCTCGTAGTCAGGGCACCGACATGAGCGGTGCCGCGATCAACGAATCTATCATCATGGATACGAACAAATACATGAAGCGTATCTGGGAGGTTTCGAGCGTATCGGCTCGTACTGAGCCAGGTGTGCGTTATCGAGATTTCGAAGTTGAAACCCTCAAGCACGGCGCCTACATGCCGAGCTACCCGGCAAGCCGCGAGCTCGCCGGTATGGGCGGCATCGTCAATAACAACTCTGGCGGTGAAAAATCTCTCAAATTCGGCAAGACGGCCAACTACGTCAGCGAGATGAACGTCGTGCTCTCTGATGGCAACGAGTACACCATCAAGCCACTCAAAAAAGCTGAGCTCGTGCGCAAGATGAGCCAGGGTGACTTTGAAGGCAATCTCTACAAAGAAACGTTTGAATTACTCGAGAAGAACTACGATGTCATCAAGGCAGCCAAGCCTGGTGTCAGCAAGGACTCGACCGGCTATCACCTATGGGATGTCTGGGATCGCGATACGGGCATCTTCGACCTGACGAAGCTCTTTGTCGGTGCGCAGGGAACGCTTGGCATGATGACCGAGGCGAAGCTGAGCCTCGTCCCAGAGCAGAAACACACGGGTCTCCTCGTACTCTTTTTGCATGATATCGACAAACTCGGCAAGCTTATCCCGACAGTGCTCAAGTATAATCCTGTGACATTCGAGAGCTTTGATGACCAAACGTTGTGGCTGTCGATTAAGTTCTTGCCAAGTTTCTGGAAAATGCTCGGTACCAAGCGCTTCATCAAGCTGCTCTTCAGTTTGATTCCAGATGGCCTACAGTTAATTCACGGCATACCGAAGCTCATCCTGATGGTTGAGTTCAATGGTGATACCGAAGAGGCGGTGCGCAAGCAAATCCATGACTTGCACGGCGAGCTCAAACACTATCGTGCACGCTACGAGATTAATGGGTTTGAAGAGACCCCAACGGCAGGCAAGAGTGAGAAGTTTTGGGTAATGCGCCGCAACAGCTTCCAGATTCTCAGGAGCAAGGTCAAAGATAAGCACACGGCGCCATTTATCGACGACCTGATCGTGCCACCAGAAAACCTGCCAAAATTCTTCCCGAAGTTGCGTAAGATTATTAAGAAGTACAATCTGTTCGCGACTATCGCTGGCCACATGGGCGACGGCAACTTCCACATCATCCCGCTCATGAAGATTGAGGATCCGAAGGAACGTGCCAAGCTCGAGCCGTGCATGAAAGAGGTGAACACATTGGTGCTCAAATACGGCGGCTCTGTCAGTGGTGAACACAATGACGGCATGGTCCGCGGTCCGTGGCTCGAAGCACAGTATGGCAAAGAAGTTTTGGATATTTTCCGCGAGGTAAAGGCGCTCTACGACCCGCAAAACATCTTCAACCCGCACAAGAAGACTGATGCGTCGTGGGGCTACAGCTTCAGTCATATTCGCGAGAAATTCTAGTCCGAGCGACAGATACAAATTAGCACTCTTGACGACTGAGTGCTAATTTTTTATACTGGAAACAATGAGTGAAAAACGTGATTATTACGAAGTTCTTGGTGTCGCAAAAGGCGCCAGTGATGATGAAATCAAAAAGGCGTTCCGCAAGCTTGCCGTCAAATATCACCCCGACAAAGAGGGTGGTGATGAGACGAAATTCAAAGAGGCGAATGAGGCCTACGAAGTACTCAAAGATAAGCAGAAGCGCCAGCGCTATGACCAATTTGGCCACGCGGGTGTTGGCGGTGCATCTGGCGGCGGAGGCGGTAACCCATTCGAGGGCTTTGGCGGCTTCAATGGCCAGAACGTCAATTTTGACTTTGGTGATGGTGGACTTGGCGATATCTTCGGCCAATTCTTTGGCGGCGGATTTGGCGGACAGCAGCAACAGCGTGCCCGTCGTGGTCGCGATGTCGAGACAAGTGTTACGCTAACCTTCGAGGAAGCAGTCTTCGGTGTTGAGACGGATCTTCGCCTCAATATTGATGTTGAATGTGAGCACTGCCATGGCACAACCGTCGAACCTGGGTACGACATGAAAACCTGCCCGACCTGTAAGGGTGCAGGGCAACAGACTCGCGTCATGAACACGATGTTCGGTGCGATTCAGCAAGCGGTGACGTGTGAGACCTGTCGCGGACGAGGTAAAGTTCCCGAGAAAGTCTGTACCGTCTGCCATGGCAGTGGCACCGAGCGACGCGAGCAGAAAATCACCGTCAAGATTCCAGCTGGCATCGATGACGGCGCGACGATTCGTCTTCGTGAACGGGGTGAGGCGATTGGTGACGGCGCTCGCGGCGACTTGTTCGTTCATGTGCGCGTCAAGGCGCACAAGAAATTCACGCGTGAAGGTGACTTGATCCTCTCTGAGGAGCATATCAGTATGGTAGATGCTGCGCTTGGTACGGAAATCGACGTCGAAACAGTCGATGGGGTGATTCGTATGAAAGTCCCAGCCGGTACGCAGAGCGGTACGGATTTCAAGCTTTCGAACCATGGTATTCCGCACATGCGCCGCGAAACGCGCGGTGCGCACATCGTATCAATCATCGTCGACACCCCGACGAAACTCTCAAAAAAACAAAAAGAGTTGCTCGGTCAATTTGATACTGCCAAAAAACGCGGTATTTTCTAATAATATTGACTTTTCATCACTCTTGTGCTAAAATATTGTTATGAATATTGAAAGCACAGTAGACACCGCTGCGCAGAACATAAAAATCGCCTACGCCGAAAAACTCCGCCCAGATGAGACGCCGGAGATTGCTTTTCAGGCGTATGAAAAGTTCGAAGGTAGCCGTACCGATCGTAATGAACAAAAAAGCTTGTTTTTTGCTGGCGAAGTACGCAATCCTGCGCTTGATTATCCCTACCTAGACGAAGACTCACTGCATGCGGGTATTGCCGTCCTTGACCGAATCATGCATGAATCACAAGAGGTGTATGCTGATGACCAGGATGTCGCCGAGGCGGTATACAATACAATCGCTTATCGCATGGCTGAGATGTATATGCTTCTTGAAGCGAAGCGTATGAATGATTTCGCTAGCGATCCGTCCTTCGATGACTTCAGGCTCTCAGCTGAGCGGTACCAGCGAGCGAATGAAGAACTATATGGTGTGCCTGATGTAGCGCTTGCTGATAAGGTGCTAGGTGAAATCATAGGCCAGGCTCGATCGAAAGACCTACACCCTGCAACCCAGAAGCTTCTCGATGAAGTGATTAACGGATTCGATACTGAAGTCGCTGGTGAGACTATCCATGTTGACGGTATGGGCGAGCCATCGGGTGAACGTCTACCGAGTGACGTATCTGAGCGCGTTGCCGTCCTTGCGGAAATCCTCGAAGAGGATACTGCGGATGTTAAACAATCAATCCAACAGTATTGGGACACGGTGATCGTGCCCCGCGATGGCGCAGATGAGTTCACGGTCACCGATATGGCTGCGGTCTTTACTGCGACACATGAGCTTCGTGATCCTACGAATGCATCACGCATCAATATCATCATTAAAGATGGTGCAACGCAGCTTTCGTGGGATACGCCTTCAATGTCAATCCAGGTTGGCTCGGAGCGCGCCTCAATCAAGTCGGTAGACGAGATGTATGCCAAGGTAAAACACGAGTATGTCAAACATGCGGGCGGGGCGGTTCATGGGCTTGCGACTGAGTTGCCAATCCTCGGCACCGGCGTTTACTCTGACTTTGACGAGGGCGAATCTGCGGATTACCTGACATTCGAAGAAGGGATCGCGGTGCTGTGTGAACTTGCCGGTGATGAAGGCTTCCAGAAATGGGAACCGCTGCACGTCAGTCGTTATCTGGCCGCAGTGACGGCATACAAGGGTATGGATTTTCGTCAGTCATTTGAAATGAACTGGAGGGCACGCGTGCTCATGGTGGCGAAATCTGGCGAAGAGCCGACACCTGCTATGATTGAAAAAGAGCAAAAACAGGCGTACCTCTCTGTACTTCGCCTCAATCGCGGCACCCCAACCGCGCTCAGCGGCGGTCCAGTCCTAACGTTCAATAAGGATTTGGCGTACCTCACGGGTAAGATGAAAGCGCTTGATTTCCTTGAGGCGGCAGGTGAAGACAAGGATTTGATTCGTCTTGCATTGAAGACGAAGATCGACCCGACGAATCATCGCCAGCTTGAATTGGCTAAAAAATATGGAGCTACGGTATAATGACGGATATGAATCGACAAGTTTTTGGTAGTTTAGCTACAGTTTCATTCCCAGAATATGGGGATGTCGATATTGTTGCGAAGGTTGATACCGGTGCATACGGATGTTCACTACACTGTGAGGATATCTCGGAGGATAATGGCGTACTATCATTTCGTCCGTTTTCTACGGACGCTGAACTTGTTTCGACAACTCGCTTTACGACCAAGGACGTGAAGAGTAGCAATGGCGAGGTCGAAGGCCGATACGCGGTCAAAATGAGTTTTGACATCGATAGCCATCGCTATACCGAACTTGTGCGGCTGGCCGATCGTTCTCAGATGCGTCGCGATATGCTGATCGGGCGTAAATTTTTGATAGACAATGATATACTCGTCGACGTAAAGTTGAGTATTGATCAAGACGTAGAGTACAAAGAGGAGGCGTAATGAGGATTGCAATATTGAGCAATGGCACAGGTAATTATTCGACGAAGCGCCTCAAGGAAGTGGCGATGGCTCGCGGACACGAAGTCAAAGTGATCAAATATCGTGAGTGTTATGCGAGTATCGAAAAGAACAACCCGACAGTGCGATATCGCGGTGAAGATTTGAGCAAGTTTGACGCGATTATTCCACGTATTGCCAATAGCATGACGAGGTATGGTACGGCAATCGTGCGTCAGCTCGAAGCGCAGGGTGTGTACTCGGTATCGAGTTCGATTTCGATCACACGTAGCCGCGATAAGCTGCGCAGTATGCAGTTGCTTGCGAAGGCTGGCGTGGATATTCCGAAGACGGTCTTTAGCCGCAATTCGACTGATATTGATGACTTGATCGAAAAGATTGGCGGTACACCGGTTATCATCAAGCTAGCGCGTGGTACGCACGGCAATGGCGTGGTACTCGCGGAGACCAAAAAAGCAGCCAAGTCGGTACTGCAGGCATTTTACCTGTCTAATGAAGATGGCACAAACATCTTGCTCCAAGAATTCGTCAAAGAATCGGCGGGAACGGACATCCGCGCCTTTGTCGTCGGTGGCCGCGTGGTTGCGAGTATGATGCGACAAAGTCTCGATGATGATTTTCGTTCAAATCTCCACAAGGGTGGCGAAGGCAAGTCTATCAAATTGACCGAAGAGGAACGCAAAATGGCTATTAAGGCAGCAAAGGCTATGGGGCTCAACGTTGCCGGTGTCGACATGATGCGATCGGCGCGTGGCCCATTGGTGCTCGAGGTCAATGCGAGCCCTGGATTTGGTATCGAAAAATTGACCGGTCGCGACGTTGCGACACCGATCATCGAATACGTTGAGTTGAACGCCAAGCGCCGTCCGAAAAAAGACAAGATCGGTGCATGACACCGGCTTCGCCTCATGAGACAAACCGAAGGTTTTTCTCATCGCGCCGGGCGCGAAGTGAATTCACGTCTCGGGCTGCGCTTTTCCCTGAGAGCACTGCTATACTATAAGTATGACCTTCTTGGCTGTTCTCGGCTTTTATTTCGCGGCACTCTTCTTGCTGTTTTTCATCAGTCGCCGCCATATTGGTATGCCTGCGCTCGGGTTGACGGCTGGTGCTGTGCTCGCAAAACTGTGGACGGACGGATTGACGCCGGTGGTCGCGAACGCAGGGTTTGTCACTACGGTGCCACCGCTTCATAGCGTGGTTTCGGTTGCGCTGACGCTACTGCCGGCACTCATCGTGATGATGCGCGCCACCAAGGCGCATTCGATGCCGCATCAGGCATATAGTTCATTTGTATTTGCGGCGCTGGCGGTTATGCTGACGTATGGAGCATTTGCGAATGCCGTCGTACTCGATCAGACCAGCAGTGCGATTGTCCTCAAGCTTCTTCCGTATGATTCGGCCATCATCACCGTCTGTATCGGATTGGCACTGCTTGATGTCGTCTACCACCGCAAGAATCCAGTCGGCAAACATTGACATTTCACCTCTGATGGAGTACGATTTTATATGTATCCGCTGACGTGGGCCCATAGCTCAGCCGGTTAGAGCACCTGCCTTTTAAGCAGGGTGTCGTGAGTTCAAGCCTCACTGGGCCCTCCAAGTAAAGAGTCGACCATTCGGTCGGCTTTTTACTTGGTTGTATTTAGTGGCACTTTTATGAAATACCGCTTGTGCTATACTTTTAGTAGTAAGTAATCGAACAAAGAGGATGGGCCGATGTCGACGATGCGAACCAGTGCAAACACTCATCGTCGCGCGACTGGCTTCACTCTCGTTGAACTCCTCATAGTGATCGTGGTGATCGCTATACTCGCCACCTTGGCCATTGTCGCCTATAACGGCGTTCAAGACCGTGCTCGTGTGACGACAATGCAGGCAGATCTCCGTAATACTTCATCGCAGCTCGCAGCCTACAACGCGGAAAATGGGGAGTACCCTATGTCGTTGCCGGGTGATGTTTCGGCAAGCGGTGACGATGTGTTTCAATATACGTCCGATGGATCGACGTATTGCCTGACAGTAACAACGCCATCTTCGACGAGTAATTATCACGTTGACCAGACCGGTGTTTCGACAAGCGGATTGTGCGCCGGGCATAGTGCGACTCCTGGCGCAGTGGCGGATGGAACGTATATCCAGGATATTACGAATGCGAATTGTCCAGTGAGCCGAACGCGCGTTGTTGATGCGCGTGACAACCATACGTACTGGGTGCAGCAGATGGCGGACGGAAACTGCTGGATGCTCACCAATCTCGGCTATGCAGGCGGCGGTACGAATACGTATGGTGATATGGTACCATTGACGGACGGGACGAGTGGATCGAGCACCTATTCGGTCGCGAGCTATTACGTCGTACCGTCGACGACCAACTATTCAACTGAGCCGACAGCTCCGAATACGAGCACGGACGGCATGAGCTCCTATGGCTATTTGTATAACTGGTGTGGTGCTATGGGCGGGCAGGCGACGGCGGCGTGCTCGAGCTCGGCAACACCGACGCCCGATCCGGGCATATCTATTTGTCCATCGGGGTGGCGCTTGCCGACGGGTAATGGTGGTGATGTTGCTGCATTTAACGCAGCGATCAATAGTGGCCTAACAGATTCTGCAGCAGGGTTACTCGATCCGTGGCTCGGTCAGTATGGTGGGTATTGGAATAGCTCTGGCTTTGCGTACCAAGATGCGCGCGGGTATTATTGGACATCGACGCCGTATACCAGTGGCGGCACGAATGCATACAGCTTCTATTTCCAAGAATTTTATGTGAATATCGCACAGCTTAATATCAAGAACTATGCGTTTGCTGTGCGGTGTGTGGTTGGCTAGCGTGGGTGACTCTCTCTTTGCTGTAAGATAATATGGTACCATAAGCTATATGAATAATCGTCGTTCTGGCTTTACTATCGTTGAACTCCTCATTGTTATTGTTGTGATTGCAATCCTGGCGGCAATTTCTGTTGTCGCCTACAACAGCATCCAAACACGAGCCCGTAATACCGTCCTCCAATCTGACTTACGTAATGCCGCAACACAACTTGGTGCAGATAATGCTACTGACGGATACTATCCGTCTGGGAGCGTTGTTCCCTCGAACCTAGTGACCAGCGACACCAATAGCTTCCAATACACCTCGGACGGTGCCAACTACTGTCTTACAGCTACCTCATCAGTACCGGATGCCGGTACTTACCATATCGGCAGTGCAACAGGCACCGTACAGGAAGGTGCCTGTGACGGGCATGTAGCTGGAGGGTCGGGCGGTGGAACCCAACCGATCGCAATTGCAGACGGCTCCTATATCCAGGACATCACTAGTGCCAACTGCCCAACCACTCGTACTCGAGCTGTCGATGCCCGAGATAACCATACTTACTGGGTTCAGCAGCTTGCTGATGGCAAGTGCTGGATGCTTACAAACCTTGCTTATGCAGGCGGCGGAACTAACACATACTCTGACGTCAAGACGCTGACGAACGGTACGAGCGACTCAACTACCACGTATACGGTGGCAAAATACTATATTCCAGCTGGTGCAAATGTTACCACCGAGCCAACAGCTCCAAGTACAAGTACCGATGGCACGGGGCAATACGGATACTACTATAACTGGTGTGCCGCTATGGGCGGACAGGCGACGGCAGCGTGTACTAGTACTACAACTCCAGCTCCTGACCCAAGCATCAGTATCTGTCCGAGTGGATGGAGGTTGCCAACGGGTGGAAGTGGCGGTGAAGCTGTCGCACTAAATACGGCGGTGAATGGCGGGGCAGCTTATTCGAATACGGGTTTGCGCACAACGTGGCTGGGGCAGAGAGTGAACTTTTGGTACAACTCGTTTTCATCTTCCTACTATGGACAATACTGGACATCGACGCCATCAAATGGTTCGACATCAATGATGTATGCGACGGATTCTCCGAGCGCGGGTAGTGTAAACACGGCGCAGGCGAACTCGAAAAACGGAGGTTTCGCGCTACGCTGTCTGGCCAGCTGAGACACATAGTCGATAAGTGCGCTACAATGAGCACATGCAGCTCTGGCGATTCAAGATTTCGCTTCATGAGACGTGGCATTTCACGGTCTTTTGTGGCGGAATTGTTGTCGGTCTGGCACTGAGCGCACTCCAGTTCGCAGCTTTTTTCTCAGGATGGCAGTGGATGGTGGTCGGTGGACTACTGTTTTTGTTTGTGTGGTGGAAAAAATGGCGATGGCTCGTAGCGGTTGCGGCGATTGCTGGGCTACTCGTGGGCCTGAGCCGAGGAGCGGTCGATATCGAATCGAGAACTGTTTATGCGAGTGAATTTGGCGCGGTCGTGACGTTGACGGGTCGCGTTGCTGAAGATCCTGATAATGGAGCAAAAGGCGAGAAATCACTACGCCTGGCCGATGTTGGCAGCGGGGATGTGGCGCTACCGGCACAGGTGTGGGTGACGGTGTTCGGTGACCAGGCGATCGAACGGAGTGATATTGTGACCGTGCGCGGAACGTTAGCAGCGGGATTTGGCAGTTTTGCAGCCAGTATATACCGAGCTGACATCGTGAGCATCGAGCGCCCTGAGCCGGGTGACGTCGCGCTGCATGTACGAGAGAGTTTCGGCGAGAAAGTCCGGCTTGGCATCGCCGAGCCTGCCGCAAGCCTTGGCATGGGATACTTGACGGGGCAGCGTCGTAGTTTGCCCGAAGAGCTCGACGCAGCGCTCAAAGCGGTTGGCCTGACGCATGTCGTCGTGGCGAGTGGATATAACTTGACCATTCTGGTGCGCGCCATGAAACGATTATTCGAGAAACGATCACGTTTTTTGACCGTATTTTTGTCGGGATGCTTGGTGGTATGCTTCATCGCGGTCACGGGACTCAGTCCGAGTATGACACGGGCGGGGCTGGTGACGGGATTGGCGCTCGCAGCCTGGTATTTTGGACGTAAATTTCACCCCGTCACACTACTAGTATTTGCCGCTGCTCTGACGGGCCTGTATGATCCGAGCTACGTGTGGGGAAATCTCGGGTGGCAACTCAGTTTTGCGGCCTTTGGTGGCGTGATGGTACTGGCGCCACTGCTCCAGAATTATTTCTTTGGTGAGGCGAAACCGGGCTGGATTCGGCAAGTGCTCGGTGAAACGATTTCAGCACAAATCGCAACCGCACCGTTGATTCTGTATAGCTTCGGGCAGATATCAAATGTAGCGGTGATCGCAAACCTACTTGTACTGCCGCTCATACCGCTCGCGATGCTGCTCACGTTTGTGACTGGCGTAGTTGGGTATGTCGTGCCAGCAATTGTGAGCGTAGTCGCGCTGCCCGCGCAGTGGCTGCTGAGCTACATGGTGTGGGTGGCCGAGTCAGCAGCAAATGTTAGTTGGGCGCAGACGACAGTGGAGGTGCCGCTATGGGGGATGCTCGTCGGGTTTGCGTGTATCATCGCCGTGATTTTGTACATGAAACACGCCACCAGATACAACCTGCGTGAAGCGAGCGTCATCGAATGATATAATGTCTGCAGTAGAAACACCTGAAAGGACTGATTAGCCATGTCTGGACACAGCAAATGGAGTAAGATTAAACGTGACAAAGGCGCAAATGACGCCAAACGCGGTGCGGTATTTACGCGCATCGGTAACATGATTGCGATTGCCGCTCGTGGCGGTATCGACCCTGATATGAACCCAAGCCTCGCGCTTGCCATCGAAAAAGCGCGCCAGGCAAACATGCCAAAAGAAAACATTCAGCGCAGTATCGATCGCGTGGCTGACAAAAACGCTGCAGTGCTCGAAGAAGTAACCTACGAGGGCTACGGTCCTGGCGGTGTTGGTATCATCATCGAAGCGGCAACCGATAACCGCAACCGAACCTTGCCGGAAGTCAAAACGGCGTTGACCAAAAACGGTGGTACGATGGCCGATCCAGGTAGTGTGGCATTTCAATTTACCCGCAAGGGCGTGATTCGCGTCAAAGCAAGCGGTGAAGATGCGCTCCTGACGATTCTCGATGCTGGCGCAGAAGACGCTGTCGAAGAAGACGGCGAGATCGTTGTCTATACCGACATGAAAGATCTGCATGCAGTACGCAAGGCGATTCTCGACGCCGGCCTGGAAGTCGCTGACGCTGAACTCCAGTATGTTGCAAACAACGAAGTGCCTGTTGATGACGAAGAAACGGCGCGCAAGCTCCTCAAGGTGCTCGATGCGATCGAAGATTGCGATGACGTGACTGCGGTGCACACGAACGCCGATATCATCGCAGATGTTGAATAGTTGTAAAATACACACGAATTATAGCATTTAAACCATGAACGTGTTATTTTAAGCGTGTAAGGTCTAAAAAACAAAAAAGGGAAAAGCTATGAAAATAGGTGGAATAGCAACTTTAGCAGGCTTGCTCGCGGTAGTCGTATCCGTTGTCGGTGTGGCGACGAATACGTATGCAGCGGGCAATACATGTACGTGGACTGGCGCTGGCGGCGACAGTTATTTCAGTACAGCGGCAAACTGGTCTGGATGTACACCAACTGATGGGGACGATTTGATCTTTCCGGCAGCTGAATCTGCGTCGGTTTACATAAATAACGATTCACTCACTTCGCTTGGATCTGTAACGCTGAACTCTAGTTCGAATACCTCGAATTATTACACGACTACGATTGCGTCTAGCTCAGACACGACACTCCTTGGAAGTATAAATGTTGGCACTAATCAGGCACTATCATTTAACGATACAGGGTCGTCCGGGTATATTCTGGGTGGTGACGTTAACGTAACTCTCGACACAAAAGGAAGAATATCTATGTATTCGGATCTGTCTATGGGTTCGAATGGCCTAAGTATCGCTCGCTCGCAATCTGTTAATTTATCGCATGTCTCTGATCTCTCAGCGGTGCTGCTTAGTGGCTTCGGCAGTGCCCTGACGGGAAACTCGGATGCATCGATCACGCTGAATGGAATCGGGACCGACCTATCGTACGCTGGAGATTTGAGTGGGTATGCAGGCAACATCGTTGCGTATGACTCAGTGATATCTTTTGATTCGTGGTTGGATCTTAACGCTAATACTAGGCTTCTTCTGCACGATTCAGCTTTGGACTATGGCGATACCGTTCCGTACAACCTGACAACACCAGTAGAGTTCACCGGAAACTTTCTTGGTGGCAGAAGCGACACGTTCGGATATGAAGCTGTGATGAACCCGTCGTCAGCACTGACGTTGAGTAACACTACGCTTCATAGCGATATTCAAGTTGATCCATTTAGTGCAAACATTACATTTGCGGGTTCACTTGTCGGTAGGTATTTGATTGGCGGAAGCCAGGCGTATAGCCCGTCGGCAACAACTGGTCACATCATCATTTCTGCTTCGACGAACACGAGCCTGTTACCAAACGATGACTATATCATCGTTAACCAGGGTAGCTATTCGGACAGCACGGCTCAGTCGATCATTGTCCAATCAGGTGATGCCGTTACGATTAATGGTGCGCGTGGTCGAGTCATCGTTTCGCCTACAGCAACACTATTTGGTACAGGTACCGTTGGTGACCTGAGTGTACTCGGCACCGCACATTTGTCTCCAGGACATAGCCCTGGCTGTATGTCTACGGGCAGCCTCGCATTGAGCGCTGGAGCTATCTATGATGTTGACTTGGGTGGTACGGTAGTTTGTACCGGGTACGACCAGGTACGCGTTACGGGAACTGTTTCACTGGCCGATGCTATTCTTGCACTAAACTTCTACGGCGGATATATTCCAGCTAATGGCACCAGCTTTACAGTCATTACAAATGACGGATCTGACGCAGTTGTTGGTGAGTTTGCAGGACTTCCTGAAGGCACGAAGTTTGTGTACAACAACAAGGCATTCCAGATTACGTATAAGGGCGGCGATGGTAACGATGTTGTCATTACGACTGTCGGCGGCGCAGGTGTGCCAAATACAGGATTCGAAATGCTTACATCAAGCCCAGTCCTGATTGCTGCAGGCACACTTCTTGCAGCTGGCGCTGTGCTTGTTGCATCGAAGCAAGTACGATTTGCACGATCGAAATAAAAACAAACCGAACCTTACGGCTAAGATCATTACTATGCTAGGCGCTGCGCCTAGCATAGTAATCTTTATGAAAAATGAAAAACGATATCATACTACCAACAAAACAGCTCCGACCGGCTCCGCGACTTACAGTTGAGCCTCGTTCCAGTCGTAGGGTTGTTGGCTTTGACGTCTTGCGAACACCGGCTCATAGTGTTGTGCAGAGAGATGCTCATAAGCCAAAGGGGCTGCTGCTTAAAGTGCCAGCTCAAATGATGAGCGACACTAAGTCGCCTGTTCCTTCGACGCAAATGAATAGTACGAATGACGTACCGTATTTTCGGATTAGCGCAAAACAAGTTATTAAGTCGGAAGATCTGCCAACGCCTTCAGGTGTCTCGTACGTAAGTCCATTCAAAAAACAAAAAAACGTGAAACTATATTTAGCAAATGGACTTGTCGCATGTATTGCTGTCGTGGGGATTGTTATGATGACGCAGGGCTATTTACTGAACCAGAGGGTTACAAGCCAAGTTGCTGCACTCCAATCTGACGTCAGTGATTCAAGTGAATCGGATGGACTTGTGACGACGAGTAGCTCGCAAATTCCTACGTCAAAGACTCCAGATGACCCAAACTTTATTCAAAATTATCGTGTTGCCGCAAACCTTCCTCGAACCATTACTATTGATGCTATTGGAGTGAATGCCCGTGTGCTACAGGCTGGCGTTGACGAGGATAATGTCATGATGACACCAGCAACCTCCTACGACACTGCCTGGTATAACGGGAGCTCTCAGCCTGGGCAGATGGGCGCTATGATTATTAATGGACACCTGCATGGCGATACAAGGCTTGGTATATTTGGTCATCTTGATACCCTGAAGGCAGGTGAGGAAATTGTCGTACAAAAAGGTGATGGCACTGATATAACCTATGTCGTTAAGAAAGTTGAGACAGTCAAGATTGAAGATGTGAATATGGCAGCGTTGATGGTCTCATATGACACGACAAGGCCGGGCCTCAACCTCATCACCTGTGGTGGCGAATATGATCCTGTGACGAATAAAATCGATAGTCGCACACTTGTATACGCAGTGCAGCAGAATTGACAATCGTAAAGCATAAGCGCTATACTGCCATCAACCAGGGGGATGATGGTAGCAGCACAGCGATTTGGTGTAGGCGTGGTACTTGCTCTCGGCATGGTGATCATGTCCGCTCCGATTTCTTTTGCGCTCGATACTGTCATCTCGACACCTCCACTTATTGACGGCCCGTTTCTTATAACGGCATACTCATTTCGCGGTCATGGGCTGCGGTATCTTCAATTGAGCAATACGGGTAGCGCGCTGGCGTCGCTCGATGGTTGGTCGCTTGCGACGGAGTGGGGCACGGCGGACATCTGGCAGTTCAACGGATTAGCGGGCTATGTTGAGCCTGGGCAGCACGTGACGATTGCCGATGAAAGCGTACTTCCGGCGGCAACGTTTACCTATGATTCAGTCACGCCATCGGACGTGACGCGGCTCGCGTCCATCAAGTTAGTTCCTCCTGTTGGCAGTGGACTACTCGATTCAGAAGTCATGATAAGCATCAAGGATACCGGAACTGCACCGACCTTGCGAGATAGTTCAACGACGCCGGAGACATTTTATTTTCAACGTAATCACTCGACGTCAACAGGGAATTATCTGTCTACCTTCACGGCCTACGACGCCGAGCCGCTGACAATTGCGAGCGATGATCTGTATGCGCCCGTAGTGCAGACGATGCTAGAGATTGTAGAAATATATCCATCGCCATTGATGTGTGACCCTGCGGCCGTCCACGACCCATGCTATGAATATGTGAAATTACACAATCCAACCACTACTGCAATTGCCGTGTCGGGTCTTCGACTTCGAACAGGTGCCGCTACGCAGGCAGCGAGTTCGAGCAACACGACACTGCTCAATGGAATAGTGCTTCCTGCTGATGGCTACGGTACGGTGCGAGTTGGCCTGAGCGATAGTGGTGGGTTTGCGTGGCTGGAGGATACGTATGGGCTGAATGTATACGAGAATACTATAGTCGAGTATCCGTCCGCTTCTGGTCATAACGGTCAGGCATGGGCATATAGCGCCGAGCGTGGTGAGTGGCGATGGACGACGTATCCAACGCCCGGCAACCGGCCAAGCGATTTCGGTCCTGATGTTGTCGTCAATCACTGCGAAGGGTTGAGGTTGTCAGAAATTGGCGCGAATTATAGCTCGCAGTTCATCGAAGTGTATAGTACGGCGGCAACGGAAATCGATATTTCTGGATGTCAGCTACAGACGAATCGCTCCACGACCAGCACATATATATTCGCTGCAGGCTCAAAGATGGCTGTGGGTGAATATCGTGCGGTCACAGTGGACGCGACCGAGCTGACGCTCACGAAAACAACCACGGGAACTGTATACCTTCTGAACTCCGACGGTACGGCAGAAGTTGATGCACGTAGTTACGACAGTCTTGATGAGCAAACTTCACTCGCTCTTGTTGGTGGTGTGTGGAAACAAACATTTGCCGTTACGCCTGGGAGCGAAAATCAATATGTGCAGTATCCAGCCTGCGAATCGGGCTATACCAGAAATGAAGTAACGGGACGCTGCAACAAAGATCCTGAGCCTGTCGTGCTAGCCCCCTGTCCCGCTGGGCAATATCGTAATCCGGACACTGGAAGATGTAAAAGCCTCGTTGCGACGACATCGACACTCGCAGCGTGCGCGCCAGGTGAGTATCGCAATCCAGAGACGAACCGCTGCAAGAAACTAGTTACCGAATCGTCGGCGTTGCAGCCCTGCGACCCAGGGTATGAACGAAATCCAGACACAAATCGGTGTCGAAAAGTTCTGGCAGCAGAAACGACGGTGCCATTCGCGGACTTTCCCGTTGAGCCAATCGCTGACACGACTAAAGCTTTTGTCGCATGGTGGGCGCTCGGTGGTGCGTTGCTCCTCGGGCTTGGCTATGCTGGCTGGGAGTGGCGATACGAAGTTACGTCTTGGCTCAAACGTGCTAGCATAAGAAGCGAATGAGAATCATAGGCATAGATCCCGGTACAGGCATCCTCGGATTTGGCGTTATCGACGCCAACGGTGCAAAAACGACGCTTGTTACTGCTGGTGTGATTCGTACGCCCGCGCACACGCCACTTCCTGAACGACTCAGTGAAATCTACGACGGACTGACAGAAATTATCAAGGAAACCAGTCCAGAAATCATGGCGATTGAAAAGCTGTTTTTCGCCCAAAATGTCACAACAGCGATGAGCGTTGCTCACGCGCGCGGTGTTGCAATGCTGACAGGCAAACAAGCTGATCTACAGATCGAAGAGTATACGCCACTGCAGATCAAGCAGACGATGACCGGCTACGGGCGGGCAGATAAAAAGCAGATGCAAGAGATGGTGCGCTTGCAGCTCGGGCTGAGTGAAGTACCGAAACCGGACGACTGTGCTGACGCCCTCGCCGCGGCCATAATGTGTGCGTTCATCCGACGTACGTAGTATAATAATCCTACAGTGAAACAAGTGAGAAAAGGTAAGTATACGCGCCATATATCGCGTATCGATCAACTCAAGAAAAGCCTGAAACGACGCTATCGCTGGTGGAAGGCTCTGTCTCGCAAAAAGAAGGCACTCTTGATTGCAACCCCGATTTTGGCATTTCTTATCATTACGCCGATCGTCACCTACGTCTATTATCTTCATGACATCGCCGACCAAGAGCGTCTAATGAATCGTAATAATACCGGCGTGGTATTCCTCGACAGGAACGGCGAGGAGTTTTATTCGATTGGTAAATCAAAGCAGCATGATATCATCCCACTGTCTGACATCAGCGACGATCTCGAGCATGCGCTGGTTGCGAGTGAAGATAAAGATTTTTATAACCACGGCGGCTTTTCCGTCCTTAGTACGCTGCGCGCGATTTATGGCTACGTATTGAATGGTGGCGGCAGTTTTGGCGGCTCAACCATCACGCAGCAACTGGCAAAGATTACGCTGCTATCGAATAACCGCAGTGTGTTTCGGCAGTATCAAGCATTCACGGTTGCCGCGGCGATTGAGAATACCTATTCAAAAGACCAAATTCTTGAAATGTACCTGAACTCGGTCTATTTCGGTGAGAATGTCTTCGGTATTCAGGACGCGGCGCAACTCTATTTTGGTAAAACTCCCGCTGAACTTGATCTTGCAGAAAGTGCGATGCTCGTCGGATTGCTCCCGGCGCCAAACGCGTATTCTCCGATCAATGGTAATGCTGAGTATGCGCGCGAACAGCAAGTGAGTGTCCTTACGCGTATGGAAGTTAATGGCTACATAACGTCTGAGCAAAAGGATGCAGCGCTTGCCGAAACGCTCACGTACGCAAAGCAGACTTCCTCGTCAAACATCGCACCGCACTTTACCGAAATGGTCCTGAATGAGTTGAGCGACAAGTATGGCTATGAAGAAGTCATGCGCTCGGGCTATCAAGTGACAACAACCCTCGATGTGACGATTCAAAAATCACTCAACGCAAATATCCAGGCAAACCTGCCATATATCAAGGCGAGTAGCGGCTCGAACGCGAGCGCAGTAGCCATCGATCCGAAAACCGGGAAGATTATCGGACTTGTCGGAAGCGCCAACTACAACAATACCGAATGGGGCAAGGTCAACATGGCGACGACTGCTCGGCAGCCAGCCTCTACATTCAAGGCGATTTACTATGCAGGCGCGCTTGCCAACGGTACGATCACTCCAGCGACAGTACTCAAGGATGAGCCGATCAATATCGATGGCTGGCAACCCCACAATGCAGACAGGACCTATCGCGGTACGGTGACGGCTCGGAATGCGATCAATCTTTCGCTCAATATCCCGAGTATTGAAGTGATGCAAAAATACAGCGTCGCCAAGGCAATTCAGCAGGCAAAAGATCTCGGCATTACGGCTCTTGATGAATCTCGTGACTACGGGTTGCCGCTCGCAATTGGATCGGGCGAAGTGCCGCTTCTTCAGATGGCAAACGCCTACGCCGCTTTCGCCAACCAAGGTCAGGTACACGAGACGTCAACGATTGTATCGATCAAAGATAAGTACAACAGGCAGGTGTATAAACCCGCTACCGCCAAGGCAACCCAAGGTATCAGCCAGGCTGGTGCATTCTTAATATCAGACATTCTCTCGGACAATTCAGCAAAAGCGCCGATTTTTGGTAATACGTTTGCTATCGCTGGCCATACTGTCGCTGTCAAGAGCGGTACGAGCGATAACGTCAAGGATACGTGGACGATCGGCTATACGCCAAGTCTGGCGATCGGTGTTTGGGTGGGTAATAACGACAATTCAGTGATGTACGGCAGTAGCTCAACGCTCGCGGCACCGATTTGGAAAGGGGCAATGACTGACGCTCTGAGTGGTACGGGCGACGAGAAGTTTGCGGTCCCATCGAGTGTCGTTCAGAGGAGCACTTGTTATAGTAATCATGGTCTGGCGACCAACTCGATTACAAACGGTACGTACAGCGAGTATTACCTTTCGAGCGCACTTCCTTCAGAGACATGTGCACCAGAGGAGCCCCAAATTGACGTATGCGTACTCGCGACGGGCGAGGTGACAAAAATCAAGGAGAGCGACTTTGATTCGACAACGTACTCAAAAAACACGGCTGAGTGTGCCGCACCAACACCAGAGCCAACAACCATCGAAGTGTGTGATATTGCAACCGGCGAAGTGATCTCTATCAATGAAGCAGACTATGATGATGCACTGTATAGCAAAGACACGCAAAACTGTGCACCATCGAATACAGCGAACGGTGGTACGACTGGCAATCAAGTGACGACGCCGATAACAACGCCGTAGTTTGCTATACTAGATCTATGATTGCACATGTACGCGGAGAAGTGGCTGAAAAATTTGCAAGCAGCGTGATAGTTGATGTTGCTGGTGTTGGATATGAATTGACGGTGCCGCTAGGTGACTATGAGGCGGTAACGCTTAGTGAGACAATTAAGTTTTATACGTACCATCATGTCCGTGAACAATCAGAGGAACTCTATGGATTCTCGACACTTGCGGCGAAGAAGATATTTGAGCTCTTGATTACGGTACAAGGAGTTGGCCCGAAGGCCGCGTTAGCGATTCTGTCACTCGGGGCAGCTGAAAGTGTACGAAATGCTATCGCGAACAGCGACAGCGCGTATATTGCAAAGGCGAGTGGTGTTGGCAAAAAAACTGCTGAAAGCGTCATTGTGAAATTGTCCGACAAAGTTGGGCTACCAACACACTATGGTCGCAAAGATGAGCCAGTTCAAACTGAAATTGATACAACAGACGAAGCGCTGGAAGCATTGATAGCGCTTGGATATAGTCTCGCGGACGCCACAAAAGCGCTAGAAACGGTTGATGTATCGTTGCCAACCGCCAGGCGTGTAACGGAGGCGCTAAAGCGATAGATCTATGACGATTGAACGAATAGTTGATACGAGCGTGCACGATAAGGATGCGGACGAGCAAGTGATCGAAGTCACGCTGAGGCCGCAGAATTTTGATGACTATATTGGCCAAGAGCGTTTGAAGAAGAACCTACGTCTTGCGATCGATGCCGCCAAAAAGCGCGGTGAGCCGATGGACCATGTTCTGCTCTATGGTCCTCCGGGACTAGGGAAGACGACCATGGCAAACGTTATCGCTAATGAAATGGGTGCAGGATTTCGCGTTACGAGTGGTCCAGCGATTGAGCGTGCCGGTGACCTCGCGAGTATTCTGACGAATCTGCAAGATGGCGACATACTATTTATCGACGAGATTCATCGCTTGAGCCGGGCGGTCGAAGAGGTGCTGTATAGCGCGATGGAAGACTTCAAGCTCGACATCGTCATCGGTAAGGGCCCTGCGGCTCGTAGCATTCGCCTTGATTTGCCAAAGTTTACGATCATCGGTGCGACAACCCGAACGGGTAGCCTGGCCGCGCCACTTCGCGACCGCTTCGGTCATATTCATCGACTCGAATTTTATACCCCCGGAGAGATTGCATCGATTATCACGCGAGCAGCGGGCATCCTGGAGGCACCAATCAAGCCGGAATCTGCAGATTTGCTATCGACTCGTGCACGTTTGACGCCGCGCATTGCAAACCGTCTTCTGAAGCGCGTTCGTGATTATGCCGATGTGAATGGTGACGGTATCATCGATACAGTGATGACGACACGTGCACTTGAATTAATGGAAGTTGATGAACTTGGGCTCGACCCAGCGGATCGTCAGCTCTTATCGACACTACTCGAAAACTACGGCGATCGACCCGTCGGACTCACGACTATCGCTGCCTTGACGGGTGATGAGGTGACGACGATCGAGGACTTTTATGAGCCATATTTGATGCAAATCGGCTTTATTGAACGAACACCTCGGGGCCGTATCGTCACGCACAAGGCGAAAAAACACCTCGACAAGCAGTAAATGGTATACTAGTGGTATGAATAACGATCAGCATACCAACCTTGGAAAACCCGTTGCCTACGATGCAGACGGCAATCCTCTCTATGCTGCTCCGCAGCCTGCGCCCCAGCAGCCTGCTACTGGTCCAATGTCGCATGTTACTGCGGTGCCGACATCGCATGAGGGACATAATTTCGATCCACGAATGCGAGTACAATATGCGAACGAACCACATGTCGTTCATGCGCCGAGGCCGTACGAGCCTGTTGTTAATAGCGTCAGCCCTGAGCTGCGGGCTCGTCATGATGCCTCGGTTCAGATGTACCCCGAACTCAATCTGAGTGAGGGTGAATATGTGATCATGAGTGTCAAACGCCATCCGATCGGACTCTGGGGTCCACTCGTGGCTATGATCGCAGTGATTCTCTTGTTGCTCACCGCTTGGATTTCGTATCCAGCGCTTGTCGGTGTCGATAGCCAGACGAATCAGATTGCTGGCATCGGTCCGATCTCGATCGTGATATTTAGCCTGATTATCCTTGTCGGTCTGTTTGGCTATATGACGACATGGGTGTATATGCGCAATACCTTTTATCTGACCAACGAGAGTGTGGTTCAGGAGATTCAGCAAGGTATCTTCTCTAAGCACGAACAAACCGTCAGCCTCGGGAGTATCGAAGACGCGAGTTATCGCCAGTCTGGAATACTACAGAGTATGTTCAATTACGGTACGATTCGTTTGAGCACTGAAGGTGAAGAAACGACCTATCGTTTTCAATTTGTCGCGAATCCAAAAAAACAAATTGCAACTATCAGTAACGCAATCGAATCATTCAAAAACGGTCGCCCGGTCTGGGTTGAAGACGAGCAGTAAACTACGAGTGAGGTCTAGTGGCGCGATGCCTTTTCGTACGCTGCTTCTTTTTCCATGTCTGAGCTGAGTGTGTAGTGTTGGCAATTACCGTCAAGGTCACAGTCGGTAGCGCTGTAGTGGTAGTTTGCTTCTGAGTCACCGAGTACGTAGCCATCTGGGTCAGTGAAGAGTGTTGGATCGACTGAGCGCAGTACTTTGCTGCTGATTGATTCGGGATAGGAATTATTTTGTTTGTAGTAGACTTCCTCGAGGCTGTAGTACATCGCATTGATCGCTACCTTACGGTCGCTATCGCGTGAACTCGCGTCGATAGAACCTTTTTGAGTAAAAAAGAGAAAGGCTCCGCCAATCAAAAACACAAGCACGACGAGCACTTCGATAACAGTAAATCCATTCGATCGTTTCATTAGTATCCAGTATAGCAAAATGGTATACTTATGGGTAGTAACAACGGAGGGACAGAATATGGCAAAGAAGGCAGAAGACAAAGCTGCGAGTACTGCGGCTGCCGATGATGGAAAGCTAAAAGCGCTCGGACTAGCGATGGAGCAAATCACCAAACAATTTGGTGACGGTTCGATTATGAAGCTCGGCGAAGCAAAGAAGGTAGACGTAGAGCTACTCTCAAGTGGTAGCCTCAGTCTCGATATCGCGCTCGGTGGCGGGTATCCAAAGGGACGTATTATCGAAATCTACGGACCAGAATCAAGCGGTAAGACAACACTGACGCTTCACGCAATCGCCGAGATTCAACGTCAGGGCGGCACGGCGGCCTTTATCGATGCCGAACACGCACTTGATCCAAGCTACGCCAAGAAAGTCGGTGTCGATACTGAAAATCTCTTGATTAGCCAGCCGGATAACGGTGAGCAGGCACTTGAAATCGTCGAGACGCTCGTTCGCTCGAACGCTGTTGATCTGATTGTCGTTGACTCGGTTGCGGCGTTGACGCCACAGGCTGAAATTGATGGCGAGATGGGTGATAGCCACATGGGTCTTCAAGCTCGCTTGATGAGCCAGGCACTTCGTAAGCTCACGGGTATTATCAACAAGTCAAAGGCCACCGTTATCTTCATCAACCAGATTCGCATGAAGATTGGTGTGATGTTTGGTAACCCAGAAACCACAACCGGCGGTAACGCACTGAAGTTTTACGCCAGCGTTCGTGCCGATATCCGTCGCACTGGCCAAATTAAGGACGGTGAGAATATCATCGGTAACCGCACCAAGGTGAAGATCGTTAAAAACAAGATTGCACCTCCATTCCGTGTCGCAGAATTCGATATCATGTACAACGAGGGTATCTCACGGACTGGCGACGTTCTCGATCTGAGTGTACAGTACGGCGTTGTCGGTAAGTCGGGCGCATGGTTTGACTACAACGACGCAAAGATCGGTCAGGGCCGTGAAGCAACCAAGAAGTACCTCAAAGAAAACCCAGAGGTTCTCGCTGAAATTGACGCAAAAGTTCGCGAAAAAGTAGCCGAAGCTGAGGCCTAGGCGAGGCGCAGTGCATGCGCACGGCTACGTATGAAAGTAACTGATCTATCAGTTCAGGTTCGTGATCCGAGTCGAGTGAATGTTTCGATTGACGGCAAGTATAGGTTTAGCCTCGATATTGCGCAGGTAACTGATCTCGGCATCCGTCGTGGACTCGAAATTGATGAGGAGCGGCTAGCTGAGTTTGAGCGCGAGAGTGTATTCGGAAAATTATATGTGCGAGCACTCGAGTATTGTCTGAGCCGTCCGCATAGCGCCAGGGAGGTGCATGATTACCTGTATCGTAAAACGCTCGCGTCAAAATACAAAACGCGAAAAGGTGAAGTAAGGACACGAGAAGGCGTGAACGTTTCTGTTACGAACCGCGTGTTTGATCGCCTCGTTGAGCGCGGGTATATAGATGACGAAAAATTTGCCCACTATTGGGTGGAGAATCGTAACTTCATGAAAGGCATGAGTCAACGCAAACTTACCAACGAACTTCGCGTCAAAGGTGTTGATCAGCGGCATATTGATGTCGCGCTTGGCGGCAGCGAGCGAACTGATGCTGAAGAACTTGAAAAAATAATTGCCAAAAAGCGTGTTCGCTATCCTGACGAGCAGAAACTTATTCAGTACCTAGCAAGACAGGGCTTTGGATATGATGATATTCGCTCAGCTCTCGATGGTGATAGATTCTGAGACAGTTTCGGTTTTTCGGAATGGGTTGATGTAGCTTCCTGGTGACGTAAGTCGTGTATGCTCGGGTGCTTCTGCCTTTGAGTGGATAACAATTGCGTCATCATTGATTTCGATGATCTGCGCGCGATGTATGACGAGCTCGGCATCGCCAAATGTGCGAAGTACAGGACGTCGTACCGATAGCTGCTGGATTTCGAACGTGTCGACGTCAATTGTATAATCGATGACCTTGCCGACCTTGTTGCCTTTTTCGTCTCGTACGTTCATGCCTGCGACATCGAAATGCAGGTCGACGATTTCATCGAGCTTGATAACATCACCAGGTGCTACGAATTCATCGATTGAGTCAATGATGAACCCGATGCTACTCAGCTCTCGTACATCTTGTATACGCAGATAGAGCTGCCCTCTAATAAGCGGACTCACGATATGGTAGGCGATAATCCCGAGATTTCCTGGGCTTATAACCGCCTTGGTAGTCCGCGCGAGTTCGCCTCCCGTCTGCAGTCCCATGACTGGTTGTTTGATGAGTCGTGAACCGAGAAGTAGCATATATTCAGTATAGCACCCGATCTTAGTCGACGAATGGATTGATTCGTTGACCATCCGGGAAATTAAGGGGTTGTGTATCAGATGAGTTTTGACTCAGGGCGCGTAGTTTCTCGATTGTTTGCAGATCAAAACCGGCTGAACCGGATGAGCTCGGGGTAACTGGAGTGTTTGACGTAGTGCCATCAATGATGATTTGATACGTCAGGAAGATTGCTACGCTAAGTCCGCCGAGCACGATGACTGTGTAGGTTACGACGTGGAAGCGCATGAGAAGGCGAGCGAATAACTTCACTAGATCCGCTGGAGTAAGTGCGATATTTATGTTCATTGTGTGTATACCTCTACGGTTATGGTGCCGGTAGTCACGACACTTGCATCTCCACCATTCGCGGCAGAGAGGGAGACGCTTTTGACTTGCATTTTGGTGAGATTTTGTTCGATATAGTGGAGGAAATTAAGAAAGTTTTTGTAGTTAACGGGATTGCTTAGAGTGAGTGTGACGTCTGTTGTGCCAACGCCACTTGCCGATGGGGCGGCAGACGCAGTACCTGAAGAAGTTGAGCTAGCCGAAGTGAATGAATATTGCTGAATTTTGACACCTGCCCGGTTAGCTATTCCCAGAAGGTCGGAGTATGCGTCATTTTGATATGAGTAACCTGCTGATTGGGCAACGATTTGTTGCGCGAGTGCAGCGACATCACTGTATTTTTCGTATTCAGCAACCTGTTGTTGTGTATCGCTAATACCCCCACTTGAGGTTGCCGCCCGTGCAATAGTATCATTTACGCTAATTGCATATTGATGAAGGTAGCGAAGACCAAAGATGGCAGCTGCGACACCGGCAAGAAGTATGAGCACGAGTGCCGTTGCTAGAAACATCCTAAGTCGTACTGCGTCTGCCGTCATTGAACGTGCCATTATGAGCCATCTCCATCTATCAGTAATCGATTAACTGTTACGCTGATCTGAACAGTAAATGCATATCCAGCTGAGCTAGCGGCGTCACTGGAAATTTCTGTGAAATGCACGTCATCAAAGTAGGGTGAGCCAGTAAGTGACTCTTTGAGGCTGAGGACACTCTCAGAATCTTTGACATTCGCCGTAAATGTAATTTGCTTTCCAACGATCGTTGGGTCGAGGTCGAGTTTATCGATGACGACACCCTTAGGAATCGCGGATGCATACCGAAGAATGACACCGGAGTAGTTGATTTGGCTGTCGAGAATTTGTTTTGCTCGAGATAAATTTTGGCGAAAATTGTTCATCGCTACTACATCGTTTGCGAGCGTTGTGTTGGATGAGCCGCTATTATCGATGCGGGCCTGAGCTGATTGCTTGATATTATCAAGCAAGAGCCACGCGATCATCATGACGACAAGAAGGACGCCGAGCGCGATGCCACTCAAAAAAACGTAGCGCATGAGAAGACGATTCATTCGCCCGGCGCGAATGACTTTCTTGTTCTCGTCGGGTAGCAGATTTATCATTGCCACATCTCCTCGTATGGCACGCTTGCGAGGCCGGCGGCTGTGATGTAGCGGGGGCGAAACTGCTTGTTCGGCTGGGTAAGGCGACTGAAGTTGAATTGCTGCCATGGACTGGCGACGCGGGCAGCTATGACGAGACCGTTCGTGAAATATTCACCGATGCCAGGAATATTACTGCCAGCACCGACAATCAGAAGCTGCTCAATCTTTGAAGCGTCCTCGACACGCTCTTGGTAGTAGCGCATGACTTTTTTTGCTTCACTGAGTATACGCTCGAGGCCTGGTTCCATTGCTTCGGTGAGTCGTTTTTGCTTTGGGCTCGCAGAAAGTCCGTTAATAACCTTGAGCTGATGTGCGTTATCGAGCGTTACGGCCATTTTCTTGGCGATGGCGAGTGTGAATGTATTGCCGCCAACGGGCACGCCGCCACTGACGCGAATAGCATTGCGATCAAGGACTGCAATGTCTGTTTGTGCTTGGCCGATATCAACGATGAGTGTTGTAAGAGTGGCGCTGTCTTCAGTCTTGCCAAGGACGCGAGCGACGGCATGGGCGCTCGGCTCGATCATGACAGGTCGAAGGCCTGCGCCTTCGACGGCTTTTATGCTAGCATCGACAAATGCTCGGGGTACAGCTGACATGATAACGGTGGCTGAGTCCTTGGAGTGCTCGATGACCTCGTAGTCAACATACAAAGCATTCATCGGGATAGGAATATACTGGGCCACTTCTATCTCAACCGTGTTCGCCAGAGTTTTGAGTTCACGGATTGGCACCGTGAAGGTACGCGTGAACGTGCGAGCCGATGGGATGCCAATGACGGCGTGATTGCTCGGGAGTTCACCGATGACGTGCTTTTCGAGGAGTGTTCGAAGGCTGTCCTGAAGGAAGGTGTCCTTTGGCGAGGTCATCTCGAGTGCGTTCTGGACTTTTGCTGGATCCAGATCAATTGAACCGTAGCCCTGGACGATCCATTGGCGTGGGTCAATAGCCATGACCTTGATGCCGGTCTGGCTAATGTCTATGCCGATTGGTTGTTTATCCTTATAGAATAATTTTTTCACGGGTGCCCACTCAATATTACTAGTAATCAGTATAGCAAATAGCGCTAATGGTTACTACCCTTGAATCTGATTTGATAGACCTGCAATTGGCAGCATGACACTTGCGGCAATTAAGCCGACCATGCCACCCATGAAGACAATCATAGCAGGCTCGATGATTGAGCTCAGGCCCTCGATGGCGGTATCCACCTCTTCCTCGTAAAAGTCAGCTACTTTGACAAGAATTTTATCGGTTTGTCCCGTCTCTTCGCCAACAGCAAGCATCTGCGGTACGATAGGAGGAAAGAGCGGATTTCTCTCTATAACGGATGAGAGTGTTGCGCCATTCTTGACTTCTTCAATCGCATCCATGAGTGCTTCTTCATAGATTTTGTTACCGAGCGCGCGCGCGGTTACTTCGAGCGAATCGAGTACGGCGACACCAGCACCGAGCATGGCTGAGAAAGTACGTGAGAATCGTGCCACCGCCACTTTTTGAATAAGTGTGCCAACACCAGGGACCTTTAGGACGAGCGCGTGAAATTGGTGCTTTCCTTTTGGTGTACGTATGTAGCGGATCAGAGCGACAACACCAGCTATCATGAGAGGGATGATAATGAACCAGTAATTCGTGATACCTGTACTGACTGCGAGCATAGCCTTCGTGAGGCCAGGGAGCTCGGCATCGGGACCGCCGAGATCGGTAATAATTTTGCCAATTTGCGGAATAACGAATAGCATCAAGCCAAAGAACGCTACAACGGTAATACCTATCAGGACCATCGGATACGTCATGGCGCTGCGAATTTTTTTGCGAATCGTTGCGGACTTTTCTTGCTGCAAGGCAAGTCGTTTGAGCACGTCATCAAGAATACCTGCGGCCTCGCCGGCCCGCACCATGTTGGTGTAGACATCGTTAAATGCATCGGGGTGCTTCGAGAGTGCGGTAGCGAGCGACATACCACCCTGAACATCTTTGTAGAGTGTGCCAATAATCTTCTTGGCAACAGGATCCTCACTGTGTGTTTCGAGAGATCCGAGCGCGCGCAGCAAAGGAACACCTGCCGATACCATGGCGCTAAGCTGACGCGTAAAGACGACAAGCTGGTCGGATTTAATATTTTTTCGCTGTAAATAGGTTGGTAACTGGATGTCAGTTTTTTTGCGGGTGCTTGCTTGCGTGACGCTTAAGGGGCGCCAGCCTTTTTTGGCGACGTCATTGATGGCGGTTAACTTGTCTTGGGCCTCAATCTCACCAGTGTGAATGCTGTTATTCGTGTCTAGGGCGCGGTAGTTATACTTGGGCATTTGATTACTCGCGAGTTACCCTTAGTACCTCTTCGAGGGTTGTCTGAGCGCGCAGTGCCTTGATGAGACCGTCACTCATCATAGTCGTCATGCCATCATTAATCGCTTGGACCTGTATGTCAGTACTGGTGGCATGGGCAGTGATGAGCTTTTGGACAGCTACGGTGTTGTCGAGCACTTCATATATGCCGACACGTCCTGAGTATCCAGTGTTGCGACACTCTTTGCAGCCTTCGGGGTTTGCTTTCCATAGCTGAAGTACGCCACCGGCCTCGGTTGTACCGAGAGGAACGTTCTCGCCGACGCCCTGTTCGAGGGCTTCTTTTTCGAGCGCGTGGACTTCTGAGTATTCGTGACCCGGTAAGAGGTTGAATAATTTCAGGAACTCATCGGATTGTGCTTGGTCGGGCTTGTAGCTAACACGGCAATGCGGGCATACACGTCGCACAAGACGCTGACCGACAACAGCCTTGACGGTGCTGGCGATAAGAAACGGTTCGATATTCATGTCGAGTAAACGCGGCAGACAGGTTGCGGCGTTGTTGGTGTGGAGTGTCGAAAAGACAAGGTGACCGGTTAGCGCAGCCTGGACGCCAAGGTCAGCTGTTTCACCGTCACGAATCTCGCCAACCATAATGATATTCGGATCTTGACGTAGGAGCGCACGAAGACCAGAGGCAAAAGTCATGCCGGCTTTCGGGTTGGTTTGGGTTTGGTTGACGCCGGAAATCTTGTATTCGACCGGGTCTTCGATTGTCGATATATTCACTTCTGGTCGGTTTAGGCTCGAGAGAATACTGAACAGGCTTGTTGACTTACCTGATCCAGTCGGGCCAGTGACGAGAATCATGCCGTTTGGTTCGGTCATCGCTTCGCTGATAATCTTGAGGGAGTGTCCCCAGTAGCCAAGTTGTTGCAGCGTCACCGTCTTGTTCGACTCATCAAGAATACGCATAACGACTTTTTCGCCTTCTGTGATTGGCAGTGTACTGACACGGAGCGCGTATTGTCGGCCGGCGACCTTAATCTTGAAGCGGCCATCCTGTGGCACGCGACGCTCGTCAATCTTAAGGTTCGAAAGGATTTTGATACGACTAATCAGCGGCGAGAGTACGCTGCGAGGCAATTGGTTTACTTCCTTGAGGACGCCGTCGATGCGGTAGCGCACCTGGACATAGTCCTCGCGCGGCTCGATGTGGACGTCGCTGGCTTGTGAGCGAATTGCATATTCGAGCAGCAGGTTAACAGTTTGAGCAACAGGTGAGTCTTCGGCGACATCTGCTTCGCTGACTTCCGGACTTGCCTCTGTCTCCACGCGCTGAACATCGATAACCTGGTCGAGTTTCTTGTCGACATCACCTTTGTAGAGTTCGAGGCAGCTGAGGATATTTGAGTGGGTAGCAATGTAGAGCTGGGCGTCAGTGCCGAGCTCCTTCTCGAGGAAGTTGATAGCCTGCACGTCGTCCGGGTCATCCATCGCGAAATGGATGGTCCCATCCTCATCGATCTTGAAAACGATCGCACTATACTGGCGCGCGATACGCTCCGGGAGGCGGTTCAGGGCGTCGATTGTGATATCTTCAGGGACGATTTCGACGTAGGTAAACCCGGCAAATTCTGCAAATGACTTGGTGAGTGCCTGTTCGTCGATAAGTTTTTCTTTGATGACATGCTGCTGGAGGCTGATATTGGCACGTTTCGCCTCAACAGCAAGCTCCTCGAGTTGCTCGCGAGTTGCAATCTTGTTCCGTTCCAGGAGTGCAATGAGGGTGTCGTTAGAAATGCGCATAGTACTTACGCTTTATTGTACCGTATCAGTCGTCACGATACCAGACGTACTATTGGTATCGTGACTGAGGTGGGGTATACTTTTTGGAGATGAAATACGATATATCGAACGACGGTGACATGAAAGCGTTTGGCGCACGCGTTGCGACTGGCATTGTGGCTGGCTGCGTTTTGGAGCTTATTGGCGACGTTGGAGCCGGCAAGACGACATTCACAAAAGGACTTGCCAAGGCACTTGGCGTCGAGGATCCGGTGCAAAGCCCGACGTTCACTATCAGCCAAGTTTACGAGCTTCCTGATAGTCGCAGGCTGGTGCACTATGACTTTTATCGATTGACCGATGCGGGGATTCTGTCTGCTGAAATCAGCGAAGCCGTACATGACGATCGCACAATTGTTGTCGTCGAATGGGGTGACATTGTCGAAGACGTCCTGCCTGAGGATCGTCTGACACTTCGCATCGAAGCAATAGCCGAGGATGAGCGTACGGTTGAACTGATTGCCGGCGGCGAAAACGCTCGACGGGTCATGGAGGCACTTTCGTGATTATCTTGCTCGATACCTCAACTCCGGAATGCCGCCTGACAATCGTCGATGCTGATACACGCGTGACGCACGCCTGGCAGGCTGATCGTACGCTCGCAAAAGGGCTCCTCGCCTATATTCGCGATACACTTACGGCGCGCAGTGCCACGGTCTATGATATTACTGCCATTGGTGTTTTTCGCGGCCCGGGAAGTTTCACTGGGCTGCGTATCGGAATCACGGTCATGAATACGCTCGCGCACGAATTGCACGTTCCAATTATCGGTGCACTGGGTGATTCATGGCAGGACACTGCACTCGAGCGAATTACGGCTGGCGAGGATGATGAAATTATTCTACCCGAGTACGGTTCGGACGCAATGATCACTACACCGAAAAAATAAACGAGCTTTGCCATTGCGCCTGGAAATAAAAAAGCGCTACAATAGAGTAAGTCTGCTATTTTTCTAGACTGATTCAACAATTTTGACACATCGATTTACCCTTTGATACTACAATTCGCGCTGCCGTATACAGTGCGGGGGTAGACCGAGAAAGGAACCACCATGATAGAAGCGATTATCGCCGCGATTGCCGGAGCTGTACTTGGCGTTGGCTCAAAAACTGTGTACGAGCAACAGCAGCGTAAGGCCGGGAAGCGCAAAGCTGATCACGAGATCGAGCGAGCCGAAAAGAAAGCGGCCGATCTTTTGAAGCAAGCCAAAGAGGAAGCCGATGAACTCGAGCGCGAGCGCCGCAAGGAAATTAAGAAGACAGAAGACCGTTTACTTGACCGACAGTCGGCGCTGGACCGTAAACTAGATGAACTTGATAAGCGCGGCGAGCGCCTCCGTGCTGGCGAAGACGAAGTTGAGAAACTCAAAGATGAGATTCGTGATATCCGTACCCGTCAACAGGAAAAGTTAGAGAAAATTGCTGGTCTCAAAAAACAAGATGCCGCTGAAAAGCTGATGCAGATGACCGAGCGCGATGTCAAAAATGATCTTGTTGGTCTCGTTTCTAAGCTTCAGAAGGAAGCCGAAGACGATGCGGATGAGCGCGCTCAGATGATCCTCGTTACGGCCATGGAGCGTATGAGCAGTGAAGTCACGGCCGAGCGTACAGTCACAGCCGTCAAGCTGACCGACGATGAAATGAAGGGCCGCATCATCGGTAAGGAAGGGCGCAACATCCAAGCAATGCAGCGTGCGACCGGCGTTGACTTCCTTGTTGACGACACCCCAGGTATGGTCGTGCTTTCGAGCTTTGACCCTATCCGTCGCCAGGTTGCACGACTTGGTCTTGAGATGCTCATGAAAGACGGTCGTATTCACCCTGGTCGTATCGAAGAAGTATTTGCAAAAGCTGAAAAGCAAATTGAAAAAGAAGTCATGCGCGCTGGTGAAGATGCAGCTCGTGAAGTTGGTGTTGTCGGTATTCCGAAAGAACTGCTTCAGTTGCTTGGTCAATGTAAATTCCGCACCAGCTACGGTCAGAACGTTCTCTTGCACTCGACCGAGATGGCACACATCGCTGGTATGATCGCAGAAGAAATCGGCGCCGACGTTCGCACGACCAAGATCGCTACGTTGCTCCATGACATGGGCAAGGCGGTGACGCACAAAATCGAGGGTAAGCATCATCATATCGGTGCTGAGCTTGCCAAGAAATATGGCATGAGCGACGAGATCGTTCACGCTATCATGGCGCACCACGACGATATTGAGGCTACAACACCAGAGGCATTGATTGTTCGCATCTGTGACGCAGCCAGTGCCGCTCGCCCAGGCGCCCGTAACATCAGCGCGGAAAACTTTGCCGAACGTATGCGCGACCTCGAAAACGTCGCTACGAGCTTCCCTGGTATCGATAAAGCCTATGCAATCAGTGCTGGTCGTGAAGTCCGCGTGATTGTCCGCCCAGAAAAGATCGACGATCTCTCGAGCATCAAGCTTGCACGTGATATCGCCACCAAGATCGAAAGTACTATGCAGTATCCTGGTACGATCAAGGTGAACGTGATCCGTGAAACGCGAGCAATTGAATACGCGAAGTAATACGGATCTTTGATACGAAACACCCCGGCTATCCGCCGGGGTGTTTTAAGAGTATACTGTAGGTAGTAATTGGAGGAGGTCTGCTATGGGTCAGCTAACGGATTCGCATGTACGGGATATTGTTCGCTCTGAGGTGCACACACTGTCAAACGATATCAGACGTGATATTGCCAAGCTTGAAAGTCGTCTCCAGGATATGCATGCGCTCCAATCTGACGTTCAGCGAACACTGCACGATATCGAACAGGTGATGGGTCAGACAAAAAATATCGCGAGCGTATCTAGTGTACTCTCTCAACTTCAGCTGTCTATCGACGACATTAGAGCGCGAGTCAAGCAGGCCGAAGAATCAAATCGCTATACTGCTGGCTATGTCGCAATGCGTCTCAAGGAACGGTACGAAAAGCACTACTAGAGTGTGTCTTCGCCGGCTGGGTTCGTCTCAATGCTCACTTCACCAAGCGAGCGCGCTTCGACGGTGATGCGTCCGTCACTCGATCCGTCGGCACTTGCCGTGTACAGTACGAGCAGCGAGTCGCTCGATTCTGCGTGTAGTGCCTCGACTGTCTGCGAGGTGTGCACTGATTCGACCGTATAGCCGTAGCGTTTGCCGCTGTAATCTAGGATAATTTGATCACCAGAGGTGAGTTGGTCGAGATGATAAAACGGTGATGCCACTACGGTTTGCTGAGGTGTCGTCTTGATGTCGAGTCGGCGTGCGCCGATCAATATAGTGCCTGTATCTCGAGGTGTACTGCTGGCAGTGCTCATCCACGCCTGCCCGTTTGTGAGACTCTGCGTGGCGTCGGAGTAACCGATATCTATGCCAAGCTTTGGGATAACAATACGGTTGTTGTCGGCGGTTGGCACCGAGAGATTCTGGGCGTCTATGGTTTGGGGCGGCTCAAGGTAGAGCATGTAAGACGGCGCTGCATAGAGCGCGAACGCGTAAAGACCACCGCCAACGAGGGTGACAGAAACGATGATGATCGAGGCAACAAGAGCAACACGTGAACGCGTACTTTTGCGCGAACGGTTTTCGGCAAGCTGTAGCATAACTGTTTTCATTATACCAAAAAAGCGCTATCATAGAACCAATGGTAAACATATCTTCCCTCAAGGCTCGACAAGTCCTTGATTCGCGCGGTAACCCAACCGTCGAATGTGACTGTCTGCTGAGCGATGGCGCGCTTGGACGTGCCGCGGTACCTTCTGGAGCCAGTACCGGTAGTCGCGAAGCAATTGAATTACGTGATGGTGACGGCGGCGCCTACGGTGGCAAAGCGGTGACAAAAGCGATCGCGCACATCCTCGATGACATTCAGCCGCTTCTTATGGACATTGATCCGTTTGATCAGCGTGCTGTTGACCAGATTATGCTCGATGCAGATGGTACGGCGAACAAAGAAAACTTTGGTGCCAATGCGATCTTGGCGGTAAGTCTTGCGGTCGCAAAAGCCTGTGCAGTTTCCAGCGGAATTCCACTCCATGACTATGTCGCAGCACTTGCGGGTACGAGCGACGAGCAGAGTATTCCACTGCCAATGATGAACATCATGAATGGCGGGCAGCATGCTCACGGTGCAACAGACTTTCAGGAGTACATGATTATTCCTGTCGGCGCATCGTCGATTGATCAAGCAGTTGAGATGGGCGCAAATGTCTTCCACGCACTCAAGAAAGTACTCGCCGAAGCGGGCTATGCAACCACCGTTGGTGACGAGGGCGGCTACGCACCAGCAGTACGTGATGGTAACCGAGAACCACTCGAGCATATCACCGAAGCAGTCAAGCGCGCTGGCTATGAGCCAGGCCGTGATATATCGTTTGCAATGGACGTCGCGGCAAGTGAGTTTTATCACGACGGTCGCTATGACCTTGCAACAGAAGGTCGCCGCATCGAAGCCGGTGAACTTGTCGACTACTATGATGAACTCCTCGCAAACTACCCATTGATTTCGATCGAAGATGGCTTGGACGAAAGCGACTGGGAGAACTGGCCAGTACTGACCGAGCGACTCGGTGATCGACTGCAACTCGTCGGTGATGACCTGCTGGTTACAAACACGAAGTTGCTCGAGCAGGCAATCGAAAAAAAGGCGGCAAACGCGATTCTCATCAAGCCGAACCAAATTGGTAGCTTGACCGAAACGATTGACGCTGTCATGCTTGCCAAGAAAAACGGCTGGCGTACGATTGTCAGTCACCGTTCTGGCGAGACCGAAGATACGACGATTGCGCACCTCGCAGTCGGTCTCGGCGCTGAGCAGATCAAGACCGGTTCACTTTCACGAAGTGAGCGTACGAGCAAGTACAACGAATTGATGCGTATCGCTGAGTTCAACCCCGAACTCGCGCTTGCACAGCCATTTAATCAATAGAAAGGTACGGGTGGGGCCATGGCGACGATAGCAATTTATGATGCGACTCAGATTGATGAGCTGCAGCTGAGCGATGGCCTCCGTCATACCGATCATTATTGGCACTATATTCGTGAGCCAATCAACCTAGAGAATGTTGATCCTGATGCTGAGGTTGTATCTATATTCGTGAGCTCGAACCTCACTCGACAGGTGATGGAGAAAATGCCCCACCTTCGTCTTGTCGCGGCGCGCTCGACTGGTTTTGATAATATCGATCTCGACTACACCAAGGAGCACGGGATTACCGTCGTAACGGTTCCAACCTATGGAGAGAATACGGTTGCCGAGTATGCATTTTCGCTGCTCCTCGCTGTGACGCGCAAACTTGTACCAACAATCACCGAAACTGAACGCGGGACGTTTCGATCGAGTGATCATGTAGGGATCGATCTCCAGGGTCGGACGCTCGGTATCGTTGGCCTTGGACATATCGGTAAACATACCGCGCAGATCGCGCGTGGTTTTGGTATGAATGTTTTAGCATTTGATGTCTACCAAGACGCAGCGTTTGCCGAGCAGCATCAGGTAGAGTACACGACATTTGAAAATCTACTTGAGCGGAGTGATGTCGTCAGTTTGCACGCACCGATGATCCCAAGCAACTATCACCTCATAAACGAGCATACGATTGCGCGCATGAAGCACGGAGCGATCTTGATCAATACTGCTCGTGGCGAATTGGTTGAAAATCGAGCACTCATCATGGCCCTGCAGAGTGGGCGTCTGTCTGGCGCTGGTCTCGATACAATTGAGGGTGAGAAGTTCCTTGATCGACATCACCTCGTCGATGCAATTGTCAGCAATTCAACTGCTCCAACAAGCTACGAACACGCAACCGAAAATTACGCACTACTGCATATGCCGAATGTCGTCGTGACCGAGCACTCAGCCTTCAACACCGCTGAGGCTATTAAGCGTATCAATGATACGACAGTCGCGAACATGATTGATTTTTGGTACGGCAAAACGCCAAATGTTGTCACGGCAAAACGAGATTCTGGTAAACTCGTCATCGTGCGACATGCTGCCAGCACCTGGAATGAAGAGGGCAGGTGGACAGGCTCGCGAGATGTTCACCTGACCGACCATGGTCGTCTGCAAGCCGAAGGCGTCGGTGAATTACTGAAAGATACGCAATTTGATTACGCGTACACGTCGCAGCAAATTCGTTCCCAGGAAACGCTTGCGGCAATCATGCGCACCAGTGATCAGGGGCAACTTGCACACGAAGCGTCTCAGGCGCTCAATGAGCGTGACTACGGTGTCTATACAGGCATGAAAAAGCATGCAGTTGAAGAGGCTATTGGCAAGGAAGCCTATGATGAATTACGCCGTGACTGGTCAACGCCAGTTGAGGGCGGTGAGTCATTGAAGGATGTCTATCAGCGAACGATACCGTTTTATCTCAGGATTATCCTGCCTCGTTTGCGTCATGGTCAAAACATACTGATTGTTGCGCACGGCAATAGCATCCGCTCGCTCGTCAAGTACATCGAGAATGTCTCTGACGATGAGATCGGCACGCTGGAGATGCTCCAGGATGCTGCACTTATCTACGAAGTTGACACTGAAGGTCGTGCGAAATCACGCGAACAGGTCAGCACTATTTCGAAAACATAAAGTAGGTTTCGATAGAATAGTTATTTCCGCTGCGTGCGCGAAGACGCCAGTCTCCAGAACCGAGGCTCGAGCCGTACCATTGCCAGTCATTTTTGCTTGATGTCAGTTGGTAGGGAAGGTAGCGATCATAGCCATTGGAATCTTGTGCCCAAACGGTGCAGTACACGGCGTTTGCCGTCTCACATCCACTCGAGAGAAGTGAGGTGCTGTCGAATGAATGCTGCGAAATTTCACTGCCCGATTGATTGAGGATCGGTACTTCCGATGCTTGCTCGAGCGCTTGAGCAACAATGACACCTTGCCGAGCGTTAATCATGCCATGACCATAGGTTGTGTTGTAGGAGCGACCAGCAAGGCCACTGATTTTGAGGGCCGATGCATCGATGAGCGCGGTAATATCATCGACCGTACTCGTTGGGCGTTCTGCGCGTAGTAACGATGCATAACTACTGACGATTGGCGCTGCAAATGATGTTCCGTACAGGTTGGCCGAATAGGCACTCGTCTGGTTCGAAGGTGTCCACATGGTCGACGTGATAGTGCCGCTGCCCGGGGCGACGACGTCGAGAGCCGTCCCGTAGCTGCTGAAACTGGCGTGTTGCTTGCTGTCATCGACGGCACCAACAGCGATGACGTGAGAATACGCAGCCGGGTAGGCGATTGCCCCTGGATACTGCGGGTTGCAGCCAAATTCTTTGCCAGTGCCGCAATTTCCGGCTGCGGCCACAACAACCACATTGTGATCATAGGCGTATTGAACGGCGATTCGCAGGTACGGGTCATCTGTGTAGCCGCCAAGGCTCATATTGATAATTGCGGCACCATTGTCGACGGCATAGTAGATGGCAGCGGCGATATCGCTGGTATATCCAGATCCTGAATCATCGAGTGCCTGCAGGGGCATAATTTGTGTGTGCCAGTTCATCGATGCGGTTCCGACGCCATTGTTCGAGACGGCACCAATCAGACCAGCAGTTTCTGTGCCATGTGACACAGCGGCTCCGTTCGGATCGTCCCGTCCTGCTTGCGGATTGTTGTCTACGGCAACAAAATTCCATCCTCGCCAGTCATCGTTGTAGCCATTTTGATCATCATCACAATTGTTCGTTGACTTGTCTGCTGGAACGCCGGTCCAGCAAGGGTCACCGAAGCTGGTTGAGCCGATTTCGCCGCTATTTGTGTACCACGCAGCACTGAGGTCTTCATGCGCGAGTGCGAAACCGCTATCGATATCAGCTACGATAACAGTACTCCCGGTCGTCAGGTCCCACGCTGCTGCCGCATTCGTATTGGTGATGACGGTAGAATTTTGCGCGTAGGGGTCATTCGGCAAGAGAAGCGCGTGGTATACGATTTCGCTCGTGACCTGATCGGTAATTTCTGACTGCTTTGGGGCATTGGTCGTATTCGGATTTGATGGCGTAACGTCTGGTGTGGTCGACGGCTGTTCGGGCGACGAGGTTTTGTCTGGTGCCTGATCTGTCGAGGCATCGGTCGTCGTTGTGCTGGTTCCGCCCGTCGAATGGGTGTCGGATATTGATTTTGTCTCTACGAGCGAAGGCTGCTCTGGAACGAGAATTTGCGTTGGTTGATTCGGGGTGAGGAGGAGAAAGGCAGAGGCCATCGAAATGAGGCTGATGCCCGAAATGATGCTATATTTTTTGTGTATTTTCATCGTGATTTCTCAGCCACTAGTATAGTCTTGTTGGATAAAAAAAGCGAATTAGAACAGGTAGTTACCAGACGAATCGAGCGTCAATTTTTGCTAGACGGGCGCTGATGTATTGGGTGGCAAACCATACAAGCGAAGCGACTGCGCAAAATCCACCAACGCTTAAGGTTACCAGGTGTGTCAATCCGAGTGTGCTGTCGGGAGGTACGAGAAGGAGGAGGAACGGAACGATGACAAGCACAAGCTTCACAACCCAAGTGATACGCTCGGTCAGTGCTTTTTCACGCTTCTTTGAAATATGTTTGTGATGAGTGACGTGGGGCACGATGACTTTCGCGCTCTTGGTTGTGATAGTTCTGCCGGTCTTGCCGATTGTACGAGGTACCGCCATAACGGCGTAAATGATGACAGCGGCAGAAAAAACGATCGCAAGTACGATGAATAGCCACGCAAGCGGTTCGGGAAGCTCAAGCGATGAGGTTGATGCGGGCTGAACGGTGTGTTCTGGTAGAAAGATACTTCTCGTAGCCTCGTTTGAAAACAGCGGTGTCGCAAGGATCACGGCAGACCAGAGCCACTGCATGATAAGCGACAGGTAGCCGAAGACGCCAAAGGTGTTTACGATTGTTCGCTTCATGTGTCCATTCTACCACTAGCGGAATCCATACCAAAGTGCTACCATGATCGTAGAATTAGCAAGGTGGGCAGATTTAGGGGAATGTATGGCAGCTTCTACAAACAATCAACCTGCACCTGACGATGTCTCTGTGCGAACGAGTTGGAAGTCACTCGTTGCTATTGGTTCTGCGCTGATCGTACTGATCGCAGTCGGGTTTTATGCTGCATCGACACGGAGCGCAACCTCGAACACGGAGGTGACTCAGGCATCAACTGACCAGGCGACTACGACCGATGATACGGCTTCACACGAGGAGTCGGCGGCAGAGACGCTGGCGAGTGCAAAAGCGGAGATTCTCGACGGTATGTCAACGGCAACGTTTGCCCTTGAGTCGGATGCCGACTATACGTATCTTGCGGGCGCTGGTGAGTCATACACGGTGCTGGCTCGACAGGCGATTGCCAAGACCGACAGCGAACTGACAACAGCAGAGCGGGTAGCGGCCGAGACGTGTCTGACGCAAAACGCCGGTGCACCACTACTGGAAATTGCCGAAGAGGTGGTAATCGCGAAGGCGGATGTTCAAGCGGCAGTTGACTGGGCGAAGGCACTATCGAGTAGCGATAAGGCTGACTGGCAATACTACGCCGATCAAGTCGACTGGTAATGCACTGTCGGTGGTCTGATATACTAGAGGTACAAAAAAGGGGGAATATGGCAAAAGACAAGACAATGTATAAGCACGCACCATCGGGATTCGCAATGTTTGTAGCGTATATAGGTGCACTCGTGTACTTTATCAATCACGCTGATGGATTCTGGCAAGTAGTCGCGGCGTTTTTCCAGGCAATTGTCTGGCCGGGCTTTGTCGTCTATCACGTACTCGAACGCTTGATGATGTAGGGGCGTTCGTGACAAAAAACGACTTATGCTGTGCGTCGCTTGGTTGAGCGGCGCACAAACCATTTATGGGCCTCGCCAGCGAACAGCACGGCGACCATCGCAGCTATCGACCAGCCAACGAGAAGACTCACGGGAACTGGCTGGATGTGGAAGGCGTCGGCAAGTGGCCCGAACATGACCAGCATTTGGAGGGTGAATGCAATCAGGAAGCCAATACCAAGACCGCGGTTGAGTGTTGTGAGGCGGCGAAATGCAGACGCGTATTCACTCCGTGCATTGAGCGCGTTCATCCACTGGGCCGCGATCAGAATCATGAACGCGATAGTTTGAATTTCGGCGAGCGAGAACCCTTGATTCTCGAGAGTGATAATTGCAGTAATCGTGACGATTGCGATAGTCGCTGCGATAACCACAATGCGTGAGATGAGGACACGACTGAGGATAGGTTCTTTGGGGCGGCGTGGTGGGCGGCGCATATGACCGTCTTCTGCTGGCTCGAGACCGAGGGGAAGTACCATTGCGGTATCGGTGACAAGGTTAATCCATAGGATCTGGATGGCAGTGACAGGCAAGGGAAGTCCGAATGCAAGCGCGCCAATCATAGTGACAACTTCGCCGATGGTGGTCGAGAGAAGGTAGAACAGCATGCGGCGAATATTGTCATAAATGCGTCGTCCTTCACCGATGGCCTTGATGATAGTCGAGAAGCTGTCTTTGAGCAGCACGATATCGCCGGTGTCGCGTGCAATATCGTTGCCCGAGCCCATGGCAAACCCTACGTGAGCATTGGCGAGAGCTGGCACATCGTTCACGCCGTCACCTGTCATGGCAGTGATTTCTGTTTCCTTGAGACTCTGAAGGATGCGGTATTTGTCTTCAGGTAGAATGCGCGCGAAGACCGAATGTTGTCGCGTTGCTGTCTGTAGTGCAGCGGACTCTTTCGGGAGGTCTTGACCAGTAATCACTTCCGAGGGATGCGAGGCGAGACCGACAGATTTTGCAATCGAAAGTGCAGTTTCAAAATGGTCGCCGGTAATGAGTTTGACGTTGATGCCGGCCGCATGTGCAGCGCGAATTGCGCGTGCGGTGTCGGGGCGAAGTTCGTCGGCAAAGGCGACGAACCCGACAAAGCTAAGCCGCTTTTCGATATGAAGCAAGTCGACGGGAGCGGTGGCTATGCCAGAAGCGAATGCAACAGCGATAACACGGTAGCCATTCGATGCCATCTGATGCATGACGGACTCAGCTTCGTGGCGCTCTGCGGCGGAAGTATGTGCGTTTGCGAGAATATGCTCCGGACTGCCTTTGACGATGAGCTCACCGGATTTTTGGTAGTAGGCTCCACTCATGCGTGAGGTTGCGTCAAATGGATAGAGGCGCGTTGGATTGCTGATCGAATGCACCGCACTTTCCGCAATTGCAATATCAAGCGGATCGGCCTTCGAAGCTTTGCTGTCGATGGTACGCTGAATCATGGATAGCGCGGTGGTGGTTTTGAGTGGCGACCAGTTTTCGACAACCGATAAATGATTTTTTGTCAGTGTGCCCGTCTTGTCGGTCGCAATTGTGGTGATGAGTCCGACGTCTTCGATGGCTTTGAACGAGCGGACCAACGCGTGCTGTTTGGCCATGCGGCGCATGCCGAGAACGATGATGACAGTGAGCGCCACTGGAAGACCCTCGGGTACGGCGGAGACGCTGAGCGAAAGCGCAAAGCGAATCGCCTCGCCGGTTGGAATACCGCGAATCAGCGCCAGAATGAAAACCAGCACAACGATAACGGCGATAATTTTTATCAGCAGAGCGACGAGTTTGTCGATTTTCATCTGAACGGGGCTTTGCTCGGTCTCGCCACTCGCAAGATCGGCGATGCGGCCAAACTCGGTACGCGATCCAGTCGCAACGACAACCGCCTGCGCTGCGCCGGCGACAACATAGGTACCTTGAAACGCCATATTGTCTTGTTCGTAGATTTGTCGTGTCGATGTCAGTGTCGACGCATGTTTCTGGATCGGAACGGATTCGCCGGTCAGTGCTGATTCATCAACTTGCAAAGAATCAGTATGAACGACGCGCACATCGGCCGGTATACGATCGCCTTCCTGGACGATGATGACATCACCGGGAACCAGTTCGGTGGAAGATATCTCAACATCTTTGTCGTTGCGTCGTACGAGCACGGTGCTTTCGGAATGTTTTTTGAGGCTGCGGAGTACGCGTTGTGTAGCGTAGTGTTGTGTGTAAAAGACAATTGCATTGATGAAGATGATGATACCGATAATGATGCTATCGAGCACTTCGTGGCTGAGGAGACTGGCGAGTGCGGCTGTGACAAGAACGGCAACGAAGACGTTTCGAAACGGCTCAATGATGGTTTTCCAAAGCGAATCGGTCTTGCCATCAAGCTGGTTGAGTCCGTACTCCTGCTGGCGTCGCTTCACTTCTGAGCTGGATAGGCCATGATCGGAAGTCTCGAGAATCTGATAGAGTTTTTGTTTTGTTTCGGTGTACCAAAGCATAAGCATTAGTATACAGTATTTCGTGCCACGGTTCGACAGCAAACCGTGTCGCTTATGCTATACTTTAGCTATGAGCTACAAGAGGTCATCTCGCGGTTTTATCCTTCCATCGGTGGTCATTGCGTCGGTTGTGATGCTGGCTGTTCTTGTAACGGCAGTTGGCGTGACAGTGAGCGTACGTTCAACACTGAATGAGCAATACTACAATGAACTCGCGAGTGACGCAGCGGAGTCGGGGAGCGTGTACGCAACCTATTGCGCGGAGAGTGGTGCATTAGTGTTGAATACGCCGATAACACCCGCCACTGATTGTACGGGCGCGACGGTTGGTGGTGCGAGCTTGTATATTATTTCAACGACTAATTTGCGTACAACGTATACGGCGACACTCGTGTCATCAGGTGCGAGCGGACAGGTGGTTGAAATTACCGGAACGACCGAACGACTGCGCACCTCAAACGGAAATGTATATGAGACAAAAACACAAACGCTGCGCCAGGTGACAGTCTATAACTCCGACGCTCAAAGCTATACAACCCAGCGATATTAGCTATAGGTGATATTCGAAACAGATTCCGTCTTGAAGTAGGAGCGAATCACGCTGATACACACTACCCGAGGGGTCTATTCCGCATTCCGTGAGTTCTTCGTTGAAGTGTTCCGTGGTTGACGCAGAGGGTGATTCAACAGAATAGAATACCATGCCATGATCATTCGACGGCAGTTGATAGGCTGCAATGCTCACGAGTCCATCTGAGGCAGATTGAGCAATATTTGGCGGAAGATCTTGGGTAAAACCTGCCGGCAGGTACCCACTTGCAACGAGTGTATCCTCCACGGTGCAGGTATACATGCTCGTTCCAAACCATCCGTTCACACCATCGGGACACTCAGTTGCAGATCCAATTGCAACAGTTGAACCCCAGCCGCCTGCGGGAAAGTGTCCTTTGTTCACGATAAACAGCTGAATCGCGTCTGCAATTTTGGTGGCGCCATCTTGAACCTTGAGGTTTCGCGCTCGCATTTGTCCACCATTGTAAGCGACTGCAATAATAGAAGCCAAGATCCCGATAACGATAGTAACGATAATAAGTTCGACGAGAGTGAAGCCGGGGGCGTTCTTTTTCATGTAGTTACTATGACAAAGCTGGCAGGTAGGGTCAATAGCATAAGTGGAATGGTTGACCGCCTCATAATAGAAAATATCCGTAGCCAAAAGGGTACGGATATTTTCTGTGGTCGGGGTGAAAGGGCTCAAACCTTCGACCTCTCGGTCCCAAACCGAGCGCGCTATCAACTGCGCCACACCCCGATATGTTGTGTATCGGATGATATTGTAGCAAATATTTTTCAATAATGCTATGGTCGGGGTGACTGGAATTGAACCAGCGACCTCGCCGTCCCGAACGGCGCGCGCTACCAGGCTGCGCCACACCCCGACATCTGATAACAGTATAGCGCGTGAAACCACCGCCGCATAGAGGCGATTGCGCAGTATATCGGTGGCGCGGTACAATACGATCATGAAACGAATCAAATCTTTGCCTTCACAATTACTCCGACGTCCGAAACTCATACTTGCGTTTATTCTCGTCGCATTCTCTACAGTAGTACTCGGCAATATTACACGTTGGTCAATATGGTTCGATGAAGGCTTCAGCCTTTATATGACACGCTTTAGTTTCATGGACATTGTTCACCTGACGGCTGCTGACGTGCATCCGCCGCTTTTTTACTGGGCGCTAAAGCTGTGGATGATGCTGTTTGGGACATCTGATCTTGCGGCCCGTTCGATGAGTTTATTCTTCGCACTTATCGGCTTGGTTGGCCTGTATTATGTCATCAAAAAACTCTTCTCGAATGAACGCTGGGCGCTCCTGGGCGTAGCGGCGGTAGTACTTTCGCCGATGCTCGTCCGCTTCAGCGATGAGGCGCGTATGTACACAATGGTTTTTGCTATTGTGATGTGGGCTACCTACGTTTTACTCAGGGCGCTCGAGTCGAGCGGACGTAAGTGGTGGATTGTGTACGGGGTGCTGATCGCGCTCGGCATGTACACACATTATTTTGTTGCGCTCGCATGGTTGGCTCACTGGGCGTGGCGCTGGTGGGAAGTTCGGGCTGGACGTCAAAAAAAGCTCTTCACGAAGCAATGGGTGTGGGCGCACGTACTCGCTGTTGGGCTGTTTGCCGCTTGGGTTCCGGTCGTCATCTATCAGTTTGCGGTTGTGCAGGCAGGATTTTGGATTCCACCGCTCTCGGCGTATACACCGATTGACTATGTGTCTAATGCCTTACTGTATCGTCAGTACGGCGAGGTAACTGGGTGGTGGGCGTTATTATTCTATGCGAGTGCCGCGGCACTCGTGTATCTTATATGGTACGCTTGGCGCAACGTACCAAAAAAGCATGCACGTTCATTGAGGCTGCTATTCTCTATCGCATTCGTTCCTCCTGTGCTATTAGCTGTCGCATCAATCCCTCCGCTTAGCTCGTCCTTTATCGACCGATACATTATGTATGCACAGTTATCGATGATGGTGCTTGCTGCGATTGGATTTGCTCTTCTGTATGCGCAACGCAAGCGACTTGCCATCTGGCTCGGGATTGTATTCATCGCTACAGCGGGTCTGGGGTCGTACAACGTGTATTATTACGGTAACTACAACAAGAATTCATCGACGTCGATTCGAGTTAAAGAAGTAATCAGTCAAATCGATCAAGCTGGAACGTTTGGTGAGCCAATCATTGCCGCATCGCCGTGGGTATACTATGAGGCGAGTGCATATGACAGTGCTGAGCATAGAGTGTACTTTGTCGATGCCAACACAAGCTACGAATATGGTTCACTTGAAATGCTTCGCACGAGTGATATAGGAAAGATTAAAGACCTTGCCGCATTCACATCGTTGCACCGATATGTCTGGGTGGTTGATAACCATCCTGATGGTGACGTAGTGCCACTCGAATCGTCATGGGTTCGCGTGAAGACAATCGATGCATTTGACTCGATCGATGGTAACGTGAAATATCGCGCATCGCTCTTTGATACGCAAGCGGAGCAGTAATAGGTATATACTGAGTATATGAAGACGCCTCCATATACCGCACCCACATTCTCGCTTCTAAATGCAGCTGGCACGCCCGTGTCGCTGAGTGAGTATCGCGGTCGTTGGGTGGTTGTGTACTTTTATCCAAAAGACGAAACGCCTGGATGCACGGTAGAAGCCTGTAGTATTCGTGATTCGCATGACGAGTTGACATCTGCGGGCGTAACGGTGATCGGTATCAGCAAAGATTCTGTCGAGAGCCATGCGAAATTTGCGCGTCGACACGAGCTGAATTTTGAAATTCTATCCGACGAGTCCGGCGAAACGATCGAAGCGTACGGTGCATGGGGTTCGAAGATGTTTGGAAAGCTTGGCATACAGCGCAAGACATTTGTCATCAATCCTGACGGTCAGGTAGTGAAAGTGTATGGTCGCGTAACACCTGCGGGGCATGGTGGTCAGCTACTGAGTGACATCCTGCAACTGCAGCACTCCTAGATTCCGGTGCGGGAATTACATGGTATACTGAGTAATTATGTTAGAAGCAATCGCGTTCTATGCGCCCGCACTAATCGCACTCAGAGTGTATACATCGATACGCAAAAATGAAAAACTGGCAATGCCGCGTCTTGTTATGAATTACGGCCTTTTTTTGGTCCTCATCAATTTGGTGCTGTATCTGATATTTGGATTGTTGATGGGGCAGGAGATTCAGGGAATGCACGATGAGCTGCTCTTGGAATACCTTGTGAGCGCTGCTGTACTCGCTGTAGTTCTGCCAGTAGTCGTGCGCATGCTTGAGGCATCGATTTCGATTGAAATTAAGCGTATACGTCGATGACTAGTTTGGCGCGTCTAGGACGGTACAGTGCGCTGGCTGGTGTGCATGTACTAGTGCTCTTGACGGTACTTGGTATCATTGCAAGCATCTACAGAAATATTCACTTTAGCGGCTCTGGCATCGATGAAATATTGTTCTATATGACGAATGGTATCGAAAGTACGGGCAATTCGTCGAATTTCACGACGGTGGCGCTCGCAAACTTGCCGCTACTGGTGATCATGTATGGCCTCTTGGCTGTTCCGATTTCGGGTTTTCTGCAGCGCCGTGTCCAGGTGCACATAACGCTGCGCCGTGGTCGCACGCGATCACCATTCGTGTACGATCCCGCACTGAGGAGGCTGCGCCAGCAGTACCTCTACGCAGGCATTCTGTTTCTAGCGAGTGCAGTATTTTTACTCAACAGTTTTCATGTTCTGTCGTATGTGGCATCGATTAGCCAATCTAGCAGAGTATTCGAAGAGCACTATGTTGATCCGAGAAGCGTGGGTATGGAGTTCCCCGACCAAAAACGCAATCTCGTGTATATCTATATGGAATCAATGGAAAACACAGTTGCCTCTATCAAGAATGGCGGCCGGATGCCGACGTCACGCATACCTGAGCTTGAAGATCTAGCCCTGGACAATACCTCATTTTCAAATACAGCTTCTGGACTAGGCGGTGCGCAACCCGCAACCGGCACGACCTGGACGGTTGCGGGCATGGTCGCGCAGTCGGCGGGGGTGCCACTGAGCCATTCGCTCTTCAATACGGACAATGGAGGTGAAACGGACTTTACTCGATTCATCCCCGGCGCATACACCATCGGAGATGTTTTGCACGAACACGGCTATAATCAATCGTTCTTGATGGGGTCGGATGCTGCATTCGGTGGGCGAGATAAGCTGCTGCAGCAGCATGGTGATGTCGCTATTCGCGATCTTGATTACTATAAAAGCATCGGTGAGTTGCCCGAGGAGTATCACGTATGGTGGGGCTTTGAAGATAGTAAACTATTTCAGTTTGCGCGTGAAGAGGCAATGAAACTTGCGAGCGAGGATGCGCCGTTTAGTCTGAGTATATTGACGGCAAATACGCATTTTACTGACGGCTACGTAGACTCAGGGTGTGCGCATAGTTTCGAACGGCAATATGATGACGTCCATGCATGTTCATCTGCACAAGTAGTGGCGTTTGTCCGCTGGATTCAGTCGCAGCCATTCGGGGCAAATACGACGATTGTACTGATCGGTGATCATCTCGGAATGCAGACGTTGTATTATGATGACGCAATTGGCAGCGACGGCTATACGAGGACGGTATATAACGCGTTTGTTAACTCGAGTGTAACAACAACGCAAACGCACAATCGAGCATTTACGACATTCGACATGTATCCTTCGACACTCGCGGCGATGGGGGTAAAAATCGAAGGCGATCGTTTAGGTCTTGGTGTCAACTTGTTCTCCGATCTGCCAACGTTACTCGAAACATACGGAGGTGATATAGACGCGCTCAACGCAGAGTTATCGAAACGATCGTCACTGTACGAGAGCTCAGTTCTGCGGCGCTAACAAGGGACGCGCAATTAGCGAGGTCGGTTCATAGCCGTCTCGCGCGCATGCTGCGCCAGCGAGTCATCGATATCGGCTGGGGTGAACTCGCCGTATTTGCGCATGCACGCTTGCTCAATCAGCCAATCTGCGATGACGGGATTCTTTGGTAGCAGTGATCCATGAAGGTAAGTGCCAATGACGTTATTGAAGCAGGCCCCTTCGGTATGATCCTTGCCGTTGTTGCCGGCGCCTTTTGTGACAGTTCCGAGGAGTTGGGTAGTATCTGCGAGATAGGTGAGTCCTGAATGGTTTTCGTAGCCGACGATGTCGCCAAATCTTTCTGAATGCGTAATGATATTGCCAATCAGTCGCTCGTTGGATCCATAGGTCTCTATGTCGAGGATGCCAATACCCTTGATCATGTCGCCGTCCTTGGTTTTGAAGAAATGGCCGAAGAGCTGGTAGAGCCCACAGATGGCAAGCATTGGTACGTTATCTTCTGCGAGCTCGCGAAGTGTTGGTGCAAGCTGCTGGAGATCATCTTGAATCTTGAGCTGACCACTATCTTGACCGCCGCCACCGATGACGATATCAATATCCTTTGGAAATTCATCTCCGGGATTGTAGTCGATGACTTCGGCTGAGATGCCATGTCGCTCGGCGCGGCGAAGCACAGTCAGGGTGTTGCCCCAATCGCCATAGATATTCATATCACGTGGGTAGAGCTGCAGGATGCGAAGTGATTTCTGTGTCATGAAATAACCTCGACTTCAGCAATTTTGCTCAGTTCTTTTCGCAGTGCAAGCATGGCGGTGTAGGTGCAAAAAATACGCTTCGGGCTGTCGGAATGCGTGCTCAGAAACTGTTTAAGTGCAGCCGAAAGGGAAGGGTTGACAGTATCAAACTGCACCTTGTCGTAGTCGAGCCGGAGCGCCATGTCGTAGGCGCGGACACCGGACACCATGGCAACGCCTTGTTGGACTAGTGATTCAAAGTCTACGTCCCACAGCCAGCTCATATCGCGGCCATCTGCGTAATTGTCATTGATAGCGATCATAATTGCAGTGTCGGCTGAGTCGAATGACGACAAGCTAAGACGGAATCCACTTGGATTTTTGACGAGCACCAGTTCGAGGGGCTGACCATCGACAATGATTGTTTCGCCGCGGCCAAATGCAGGCTCGACCGATTCGAGGGCGGTGAACATTGCGGATTCGTCCAGATCGGCTTGCATGATAAGTCGAGTAAGTGCGACAGCCCCGACCGCATTCTGAACGTTGTAGACGCCTTTGAGCTTGAGGCTCACAGAGTGATCGGTATCGGCATAGCGGATGACGGCAGATTGACCGTCGACGGATACAAGCGAAGTGTCATTGTTGAGAATCGTAGATTGAGTTGTGGTGACGACGGCATCCGCTTCGCGCATAGAGTCGTCTGACGGAAAGAGTTTCAGCAGCTGAGCGTCAACGCCGTACGAGCGAACTGTTTTCGCTGAAACGTCACCGTAAAACGCCGTCGAGCCGATGCGCGGGTCATCGCGATTGATGACGATGCCGTCGGTCGTTGCCTCGGCAATGGTTTTGAGTAGGCGTGCTGTATGATCGATTTCGCCAAACCTATCGAGCTGGTCGCGAAGGACGTTGAGAAAGAGGCTATAAGTGGGTTTGACGCGTCGCACGAAGTGCACGGCATGCGCTTCATCGAGTTCGAGTACGGCGATGTCGGCATCGAGTTTCCCTAGGGCGTTGACACTACCGAGAAGTGCAGCTGTAACGCCGCGAGTAAAGTTTGAGCCGGTACGGTTCGTGAAAACCGTCAGACCTTGAGATTCGAGGAGTTCAACAACCATCTTGGTGGTCGTGGTTTTGCCGTTTGTGCCACTAATCAATACGACGCCGCGCGGGAGTTGCGCCAGTGTGCGCTGCATAAACCCTGGATCGATGCGTTCGGCAACTAGGCCTGGTAGTGCAGACCCGCCGCCGCGTAGGCGCATGAGCTGCTTGATCGTCTTGCCGACCAAGATAGTGCTTTGTGTTCGCATACGGTATATTATACCGAATTTTCTGGTGTAAACAGGGATAATCAGCTACAATTATGCATATGGCTATTGTGGGCATCTTGCTGTGGTGGTACACCGACGGATGGAAGCAAACGCTCCGATCAAGTGGGGCACGACTTCGATCACTCCTCGACTATTTTTCGATAGATATACTTTTGCGTACCCTTTTTTCGCCGTTCCGTCAGATCGCTGCAAGCGGCGTTGACGGGCCAATTGGCCTCAAGTTGCGTGCGTTTGGTGATAGACTCGTATCACGTCTGGTTGGTGCGGTGGTCCGAACGATTGTCATGCTTGTAGGAATAACGACGATTCTCCTTATGTTCGTATGGAGTGTGATCAGTGCTGTCTTGTGGGGTATTCTACCGCTCTTGCCGATCATTGGACTGATTTTGATGCTTATAGGATGGATACCGTGGAAGATCCTATAGCCTATAACTATCACAGTGTGCGTGCGGGTAAGGCGCGCCTCGCGGTGCACTTGCAGGGTATGCCGGTGCAACTGCTTGTGGTAACTGCCTGGATGCTCGTTGTCCTCGGCGCACTACTTGTAGTTAGCGGTATGGCGCTCGGTTGGCTCGTCGGTTCGCTCGGCGTGCTGCCATGGATGTTTGCACAGTGGTATCGCGGCGAACTTCGGCATCTTCCGACTGGAAAAGGCAGTTCGGTAGATGATTTGATGTCTGGTGATGTCTTGGGGCAACTTCCTGCGAAGCCAACACCTCAGGATGTCGCAAAAGCAGTCGGAAATGTGACAAGCGGTCAGTTCATGGGGGTTCGGTTTGGCCTTACGCCAACACTTCTCGGTCATCTCGCGTCGTCCGATCCCAATGATATGCCAGCACTCTGGCGGGAAGCTGAAGCCGTTCGTGATCAGGCGGGTGTGCCACATTATAGTGGAAGTGTGCTCGCGGCTGCACTTGTGCGAACCACGCCTGGCTATAAACAGTTAATTGCACAAATTCACCTCGATGATGGTGACATGATCGAGGGTGTTCGCTGGCAGCAGCATGTGCGCGATATTATCACGAATTTTTCCAAACCACGCCGTACTGGGGGAATCGCTCGCGACTGGTCATTCGGTTATATTCCGCTCCTGAGCCGGTTTGGACAAAATATCTCGCAGCAAATCCAGGGAGGCGACATCTTGGCAGTTGACGTTGCGTCGCATATCGAGGCGGTTGCACAGCTGACGCAGACATTCGCGAATAATGGCAGGCAGAACGCTGCACTGGTCGGTCCAAGCGGTGCGGGTAAGACAACAATCATTCATGCATTTGCGCAGCAGCTCCTCGACGCAGATGCTAAGCTACCAGACTCACTCAAATTTCGTCAGGTCTTCATCCTCGACTCATCGGCACTGATTGCTTCTGCGCCAGGCCGTGGTGAACTCGAAGAATTGATTATGCGTGTCCTGGGCGAGGCCTATCATGCGAAAAATATCATCGTATGCCTAGACAATGCGCAGCTATTTTTCGAAGAAGGCATCGGTTCGGTCAATCTAACAAACGTCATCCAGCCGATTATCGAAGCAGGCAATCTGCGCATGATTCTTAGTATGGATGAGCAGCGCTATCTCGAAATTGCCGACAAGAACCCGAGTCTTGTAAACTCGCTTAATCGCATATCGGTAGCGCCGGCAACTCAGGCTGAGACGATGCTTGTCATGCAGGAGAAACTGCTGCGCGTCGAACCTCAGCAGAACGCTCTGTATACATATCAGGCACTCAAGGAAGCCTATCGTTTGAGCGAGCGCTATATGCATGATATTGCTCAACCTGGTCGTTCGATTAAGCTGCTCGAATCGGCTGCAAACTATAGTGAGAATCGTCTCGTGACCATGAATTCTGTGCAGCTTGCGATCGAGAAGACGATGGACGTGAAGGTGTCTGTTGCTAGCGAAGGGGCTGATCGTGAAAAACTCTTGAATCTTGAGAAAACAATTCACGAGCGAATGATCAATCAGAAACGTGCCGTGCAAGTGGTGAGTGATGCGCTGAGGCGTGCACGAACGGGCGTGCGCAACGAGAACCGTCCAATTGGCACCTTCTTGTTCCTTGGGCCGACCGGTGTTGGGAAGACAGAGCTGGCGAAAGCGCTCGCCGATGTCTATTTTGGCGGTGAAGGTAAGATGATTCGCCTCGATCTTAATGAATTTGTTCGTCCAGATGATGTCGCACGTTTGATCGCGGATGGCGCACGTAACGCTGGCAGTCTGACGGCGCAGGTTATGAAGCAGCCGTTCAGCGTTGTACTGCTCGATGAGATAGAAAAGGCAGCGCCAGAAGTTCTGTCGACGCTTCTCCAGATGCTCGACGAAGGAATCTTGCGTGACGAAAAGAATCGTGAAGTCAGTTTCCGCGATGCCATCATCGTTGCGACGAGCAACGCTGGAGCTGATAGGATCCGAGAATATATCGAACGTGGCTATGATGTTGGCCAGTTTGAGGCGCAGATTACCGATGAGCTGATTAGCTCTGGCCAGTTCCGGCCTGAGTTCTTGAACCGTTTTGATGAAATCGTTGTCTTTACACCACTTACGAAAGAGGACCTTCTGAAGGTTGTCGATATCATGATAGCTGGCGTCAACAAGACACTTGCACCGCAGCACATTGCGGTTGAGGTTGAGCCTGAAGCGAAGCAGGTTCTCGTCGATAAGGGGTATGATCCACGTCTCGGTGCCCGCCCAATGCGCCGTATCGTCCAGAAGGCGGTTGAGAATACGATCGCCAAAGCGATGCTGGCTGGCATTCTCGATAATGGCGGCAAACTGGTACTCAAGAAGATACATATCAATCTTGCACTTGGTATCGCTGACGATGCATCTGATGAATCGGAGTAGATTGCAGTCGTAGCACTGTCGACGTATACTCTAGGTACGATGAATTCAAATGACGTTGATGAATATCTTGCGAGGTTTGGCGGTGAAACCAGGGAGCGGCTTGATTACATGCGCAGGCTAATCCATGAACAGGTACCAGATGCTGTCGAATCGCTTGCCTATGGACTTGTTGCCTACAAGTACAAGAAAAAACCGCTTGTCTATTTTGGTGTATTTAAAACTCATATTGGGTTTTATGCGACACCAAATGGTCACGAGGCATTCGCCAAAGATTTCTCAGCCTATAAACAGGGTAAGGGATCGGTGCAGTTTCCGCTTGATCAGCCACTACCAATCGAATTGATTTGCAGGGTTGTTGAACATAGACGGCGTACTATCGATACTACGCAGTAGGTATTGTTTCGCGCATGACGAGTACTTGCTCGAATCCAATAACCCAACCAGTCATACGGATGCTTTTGTAAAAGCGTGTTTGCAGCATGTCTCCATTGGTGTCATAAACTTCAGGGAAACCTTTGAATGTGATGATATTCTTTTTGTACTTTTCGATATGATAATCGGCTTCTTTCAAATACGCACGGTCGCCAGTTTGTACATAGAGTCGTAGATTAACCTTGATATATTCCATGCCCCAGAAACTCCAAATCGAGTCTCCGCCGTAAGACGCCACCGCCAATCGAACTGCCAGGAACTGACGATGTGCACGCGTTTCATTCTGATATTTGATGGCAAACGGTCGTGCGATCTTGTGCTTGCGTATGTATTCGATAGAACGCTCGTAGTATGCTCGCTCGTCCGAGCTGGATGTATCGAGAAACCCGGTTGAAAGCACAATGAGCCAGTCGGATGAGTAATTCTTTTGGGCAAGTCCTTCGCTCGATAGGTCTTCGAGGAAATACCCTTCTTTTTCGAGCCAGTAGGTAGACAGGATCGATTGCTTGTATCGCTCGAGAAGATCGAGATCCGTATCGATGACGCCAAGCTTCATGGCAAGCTGGGTTGTCTTCCAGTGCACGACGTTATCGTAGAATGCGGATGATCGCTTGGTGATATCTTTTGCGCCAGACATGTGAAAGCCTTTTTTGATGAGCAAGGATTCATCATCGAATACCGTCGCATGGTACTCCGCGTATAGTTGTGTCAATAGTCCAGCATATTCTTTGAGTAGCTCATTGGCTGCTGGTGTTGTATCTACGCTGCGAGATGATTGACGGTAGAGCGATGCGCCCGCATCTTCGACACCAACAAGAGTTGCAAGTGCGTAGAGTATGCCAAATAGACTATCGGACGGATAGCTATAAAAGTTGATATTTGTCGTTGCGTAGCGACCAGTAGGGATGATGGTCGTTTTCAAGATAGGTGACTTTGCAAAAGAACCGAGTGCGAAAGCGACGGTCTGAAGGTAGACTTCCTGGCGGTTATGCCAGTCTGCTTCATCGTAAAATATATTGCCATCAAGCATCGGGTAGTAAAAAACGCCGAGGTTGCGGACAAAAAGACCATTGAAATGATCCCCTGAAATGAGGAGTAATTTCTCGGGATTGAAGCGCAAAGTATGAATGTCTTTGATGATTGATTCGACAGTATCGCTTTTTGATGAAGCCTGGTGAACGTAGCGAGTACTCAAAATGTACAGGCCGCACTGATACCATGCAAACAATTTCCAGAGCGGGCTTGTTCGTACGATGAGCCTATGGTTGTGATTAATGATCTGCTTGGTTTGTTTGCTCAGTTTGGCGCGGTACGGAAGTCGCACGATACTGAATTTCGCGAAGGGATTAGTCAGGTACGTTGCCGAGAACGTCGACAACAAAAATGCAATGATAATTTCTAACATAGATTCCTAATATGTGGCGTTGTGGTACCCCGGGCAGGGTTCGAACCTGCGACCTTAGGCTTAGAAGTCCTCTGCTCTATCCAACTGAGCTACCGGGGCTGACGCTAAAGGAGGGGCTTGCCCTTCCAAATCCTGCGCGAAGTGAATTCGTCACATAATTTTCCATCCCCTAAAGCCTTTGCATACGCTCGGTTTTAAAAGATGTGACAGGCTGCTTGTATTTTTCGAGCAGCATGCTGAGGGGTATTATACTATTTTTTCTTCGATTTGGCAGGTGCGGTCATGTGTGTATGGCCGAAACCAGTTGGGTGCTTGAGTCCAAATCCAAGTGCACGGTCAACGAAGATATGGAACAGCCACAATAAGGCGATGAAAAGTGCCGCCTCGCTCAGCGTGAAGACGTAGAACATTGCGAGGAGTCCTGGGCCAACAAGGCTGTGGCCGATGTTGTAGATGAGTGCGCCAACTCGTTTGTTGAATAAATACCCAATCATAGTGATATCAAAGGCGAGAAAAAGAACAGGTAGCCAATACCAGGCAAATTCACCGACCTTGATATAAAACATCGCCACAAGTACGGCGAGCAGGAGGTATTCAAATTTTACGAGAGTGTGGAGCGCTTTGTGATACATAGGGTGGTGGTCCTGTTTGTTGGTGTAATGTACCACCAGTATATCACTTGTGGTTTATTTTCTGTAATCTAGGTTTTTTATGTATCGTGATTTTTTGAGCCATATCCTATAATGAAGATACATGAAAAAGCGCTTGTCATCGGTGCGGCACTATCCCTATTTTTATGCGACGGTACTTATTCTTGTTGTGGCAATTTGTCTTGCCTTGATTGGATATACCAATTTTGCCCGAATGATCATTATTGCATTTAGCGCACTCATGGCGGTTAAACTGGCAACGGCAATGGTCAGAGATATGTTTCGGGGTCGCTATGGTGTTGATATTCTTGCTGTTGCGGCAATCGCTGCAACGATAGTAACCAACGAGTATTGGGCGACAATCGTGATTGTATTTATGATGACAGGTGGGGAAGCGCTTGAGGATTACGCAGCAGAGAGGGCGAAGCGTGAGCTGACCGACCTACTTGAGAGGGCGCCGACCACGGCACACAAAAAAATCGGCAGCACCTATACTGACGTAGCGATCGATGAAGTAGCGGATGGTGACATTCTTCGTGTTCTTCCCGGTGAGGTTGTTCCAGTCGACGCGATTGTTCTGAGTGGCAATTCATATCTTGATGAATCCTCTTTAACAGGAGAAAGCATTCCGGTTCCTGTCAGCAAAGATGATGAAGTTATGAGTGGTGCAGTTAATGGCGAGTCGCCGATTGAAATAAAAGCGCTGCGCAGTGCCGAGAATAGTCAGTACGCGCAAATTATTGCACTTGTAAAGTCAGCGGGCGAAGAGAAATCACCGTTTGTTCGACTGGCCGACAGGTATGCTGTGCCATTTACGGCTGTATCGTTTGTGATTGCAGGCATTGCATGGTGGTATAGCGGCGATCCAGTGCGATTTGCACAAGTATTGGTTGTTGCTACTCCTTGTCCTTTGCTGCTCGCTGCGCCGATAGCAATGATTAGTGGTATGAGTCGCGCAGCAAAGCATGGAATCATCATCAAGAGTGGCGGCATTCTTGAGCAGGCATCGCGTGTACGCTCTGCTGCATTCGATAAGACGGGCACACTTACGACAAATGAGTTAATTGTTGCGCGCATAGAAAGCGTTGATAGTGATGAAGACGAGGTCCTTCGACTGAGCGCGAGTGTTGAGCAGGACTCGACTCATATGACAGCACGCGCTATTGTTCGTGAGGCGCAGAGCCGAAATGTAGACCTTGTCGTTTGCCAGGATGTTGATGAAATTGCCGGTAAGGGTGTGCGAGCACAGAGCGGCGAGAGTGTTATTTTGGTGGGGCGAAAAACCTTTCTGATTGCTGAGGGTATAGACGAGCATGCGCTGCCCGAGGCAAATACTACGGCAACACTGGTGGCAAAGGATGGTCGCTATGTGGGTGCCGTTTACTTTACTGATACTGTGCGCGAAGAGAGCCGAGGCGTAATCGAACGCCTGCGTTCTATGGGGGTGGGGTCAATTGCAATGGTGACGGGTGACTCGCGCGGAACAGCTGGTTTGATTGCAGAACAGGTGGGGATTGATTCAGTACATGCGGAGTGCTTACCGAAGGACAAGCTCGACATCATAACGAACATGCAACCTCGTCCAGTTATGATGACTGGAGATGGGCTTAATGACGCGCCGGTATTGGCTGGCTCTGATGTTGGCGTTGCGATGGGGGCAAAAGGCGCGACAGCGGCGAGTGAATCCGCAGACGTTGTCATTATGCTTGACGATATCAGCAAGGTAGCTGATTTGGTTCAGATTTCAAAAAATACCATTACAATCGCGCTACAAAGTATCATCGTTGGTATCGCACTCAGTATAGTTTTGATGCTTGTCGCCGCCACCGGGGTAATACCTGCCGTCGTGGGCGCGGGTTTACAGGAGGTGGTCGACGTGATCGTCATCTTGAATGCCCTTCGTGCGCACCGTGACTAGGGCGTGAGAGCTGGAATAGGGGAATACCCTATTTTGTAGCGAACCAAGCAGCTGCATCACTCCACGCATCTCGTTTCGCACCGCGCTGCTCAGAGATGCCCGCATCGTACACTTCGGCAATCGTCATGCCGTCATCTTCTAGTTCGACTACACGCATAATTGGTGGGCCAGTTTCGCCTCGAGGTTCGGTGACGAAGACGCCGGTGAGGCGTTTATTGAATGTGACGATGCCGGCTTCGTCGATATACGCGAGGTACTGATCGAGATATACGGTGCGGTCGGTCTTGTCCTGCAGAAGGTTTAAAAAATCACGGGGTTCGAACCAGTGGTTAATTGATTTCATGTATGGACCCGGGAATCCATTTAGTGCGGGAATCGACCACGAGTCGTCACTCACAAGAACTGGTGCGCCGACGAGCTCGAATGCCTTTCGTGCTTTGTCGGCAAGGATCGCTTCTGACTCTTCTCCTTGGATTTCGTCGATCTCAATAAATACCTGTTCGAGCTCAATGCCATGCGCGGCAAACGCACGTTTGCCAAGAGCGAATTTCTGTGCGTTGCCGGTTGCGCAGTAGAGCTTTTTTCGATCTGTCATAGTGTTAGTATAGCAAAGTAAAACCCCGACTCGAGAGCCAGGGTTTTACTTTGGTGCGGGTGGGGAGAATCGAACTCCCGTCCCAAGTTTGGAAAACTTGTATACTAACCGTTGTACTACACCCGCATATGGGGCGAATGATGGGGTTCGAACCCACGGCCTCCGGTGCCACAAACCAGCGCTCTAACCTGCTGAGCTACATCCGCCGTACAATAGAAAGCTTCGCTATTGTAACACGTGACAGGGGTTTTGAGCTAGTCTATAGACGCAATTTGTTTGAGCGCGGCAAGAATGCTGTGAACGGATTCCTCGACTGGCTGCTCTGCGTTGATGACTAATGACGTGATATCGGTAGCAAGGCCATGAAAGGGTGTGGCTGCCGAGATGAATCGCTGCATGGCTTCTTTTGGGATAACGCGCCCGTCAACCTCAGCACGAGATGCAGCGCGGGCGAGCGCGGTATCGGCGGAGACTTGCGCTTCTACGAGAAGAATACGGAGTTTGGCGTCTGCCTGGAATGCGTATTCTCGCAGACTCTTAGCTAACAATTCGAATCCATTCTTATCAGAAAAGGCCTGATTCCAGATGCCAATCGTGCCGCTTGAGATAGCTCGTTGCGCCTGGGCACGGAGGTAGCGATAGGGATGAAAGCGTTCATCGACATCCTGCGTATGGAGTTCGGCGACGAGAGATGTATACGTCTCGGATGTCATGTCGATTTCGTCAGGGTCGATGATTACAGAGGGGGCTTTCAGTGATTCAGACAGCGCATGCGCGATAGTAGACTTGCCGCTACCAGGGATGCCTCGGATGATGATGAATACGGTGGGGTTGCTTGCAGTCATAGTAGTGACTTTAGTATACTACGGGCTGGAGCTATCAAGAAAACTAACATCTTGACTATTCGAAACACACGTTATGTTTGAATCTCAACTCACAGATCAACTTGCTATCGCGTTTGCTATCGCGTTCTTTGCTTTCGTTATGACGATGGCGCTGACACCGATTTACACTTATTTTGCCTACAAGCACAAACTTTGGAAGCAGAAGCGAACTCATTCAACCACCGGTGAAGCTCTCACCGTAGTTGCGGAGCAGAGTACTCGTAAGCGAAATGTCCCAACCATGGCAGGGCTTATCGTGATTCTCACGACCATCATCATCACGGTACTTTTCAATCTCGATCGCAATCAGACCTGGCTTCCGCTCGCGGCATTGATTGGGGGCGCTGCTATCGGCATTATCGATGACATCATCAATGTTCGCGGTAATGGCACTGGCGTTGCTGGACTTCGTGCGCCGATCAAATTCGCTATGATTACTGCGGTTGCGGGTATTATTGCGTGGTATTTCTACTACAAGCTTGGCTATAGCTCGATTCATATTCCGTTCGGTGGTGAATGGAATCTTGGCTGGTTCATCATTCCACTCTTCATGCTTGTGATCGTTAGTACGGGAAATGCGGTGAATATTAGTGACGGTCTCGATGGGCTCGCCGGTGGACTTCTGATCAGTTCGTTCGGTGTCTTTGGATTGATTGCCGCTCTACAGGGTAATTATGGTATCGCAATTTTCTGCATGACGCTTGTGGGGGGTCTCCTTGCGTATACGTGGTTCAATATTCCACCGGCACGATTTTTCATGGGTGATGTTGGCTCGTTTGCGTTCGGTACAACACTTGGCGTTGTGGCGATGCTCACAAATACATTCTTCTTGCTGCCATTGATTGCTATCGTCTTTGTGATTGAAGCTGGTTCGAGTACGATTCAGATTTTGTCAAAGAAGTTCTTCGGCCGTCGCGTTTTCATCTCGGCACCACTACACCATCACTTGCAGGCACTTGAGTGGCCAAAGACAAAAGTCACCATGCGTTTCTGGGTGATTGGTCAGGTCGCTGCAGCACTTGGCGCTATTCTTGCCCTTATGGGCGGCTTCGTCAAATAGCGGGCGAGGCAGCGATAAAATCACCGGCGAGTAATGATTCGTCTTGGTAGGTGATAGCGCTGCCGTCGGGGCGAGTGACGCGTCCACCGGCACCTTCGAGAAATGCGTGCTGTGGTGCGAGGTCCCATGCATGGAGTCCACTTCCCATGCGTGGAAATGCGTCGGCGCGTCCTTCGGCAATAGCCACTGCTTTGAGCTGTGAGCCGATGCTTTCTATACGTGCGTCTGCGAAGTTCTCGGCGATATAGCGTGCCGTCTCTGGCTCGTGATGCGAGCGGCTGGCGATGATAACATTTTGTCGTTCTGATGATGCTTTCAGTTTGCTGACCACATCATCCGGCGCAATGCTGAAACTACCGTAGTTTTTTCCGCCGACGTAGGTCATGCCTGTAGCTGGTGCATAAATCATACCGAAAACCGGTATTCCGGACTCAATGAGCGCGATGCCGATGGTGAATTCGTCGGATTGTTTCAAGAATTCTTTTGTGCCATCGAGTGGATCGACGAGCCAAAAAAGGTCGCCGCCGATGAGCTGCTTGTTTTCGTCTTCGCCGTTTTCTTCGCTTACGATCGGAATGTTCGGGTCGTAGTTTCTGAATGCTTCTAAGATGATGGCATTGGATGCAAGGTCGGCTTTGGTGACGGGCGAGCCATCACCTTTCGTAGCGACTTCGATATCCGTCTTGTAGTACGGCATAATCGCCCGACCTGCGCGCCTGAGTACGTCTATGTAGCGTGAGAGCGGCTGGGCGAGTGGGGCGATAGTTTGGGGTAGGATATCCATGTCTTCGCCTAGATGCTGTCGACGACCTCAATGTGGCCGCCAATGCTGTTGATACGGTTTGCGAAGTCTTCGTAGCCACGGTTGATGCTATAGATATCACGGAGCACAGAGATGCCAGGCGCGGCAAGCATCGCAAGAAGGATGACGACAGATGGGCGAAGTGCTGGTGGGGCGATAACTTCGCCAGCTTTCCATTTGGTTGGTCCTGTGATGTAGACACGGTGAAGGTCGGCAAGCTCAACCTGGCCGCCTAGCTTGGTGAGCTCGGTGAAGTAAATGGCGCGGTTTTCATAACTCCAGTCATGCACGAGCGTGCGTCCTTCTGCCATGGTGGCGATAAGGCCAAGGAAGGGGAGATTATCCATGTTTACGCCAGGGAAGGGCAGACTGTGGAGCTTGTCTTTCGGCGCAGTCAGCATTGATTCGTGAAGCGTGATGTCAACGAGGCGAGTGCGACCATTGTCGGCGAAGTATTCGTCGGTGAGCGTGTACTGGAGGCCCATTTGACCAAGAATTGCCAGTTCAAGCTCGGTGAATTCGATTGGCACGCGACGAACCGTGATCGAAGACTTAGTGACGACACCTGCAGCGATCAAGCTCATGGCTTCGATTGGGTCCTCGCTCGGAGAGTATTCAACATTTTTGTTGATTGACGAAACGCCACGAATCTTGAGGACGGTCGTACCGATACCCTCAATCTTGACGCCGAGCTTTTCGAGATAAAAGCAGAGGTCTTGTACCATGTAGTTCGGGCTGGCATTGCGGATAGTCGTCTCACCATCGAAGCCTGCAGCAGCCATGATGACATTTTCGGTCACAGTGTCGCCGCGCTCCGTGAGGACGATGGCGCCCGACGGGCCTTGAGGACGTGAAACGGCGTGATAATAATCGGTTCCGGCTGCGGCTTCAACATCGAGGCCGAAGGCGCTGAGTCCGACCATGTGCGGCTCAACGGTGCGTGTACCAAGGTTACAGCCACCGGCGAACGGCAATTTGAAATCATCGTATGAGTGGAGGAGTGGGCCAAGGAACATGATGATAGTTCGAGTACGCTTGGCGGCTTCGACGTCGATATCCTCGAGGCGAAGACGGGCTGGTGGGGTGATTTCAAGGTCGTTATTTGGCAGCCAGCGACATTTGACGCCAATGCTTTCAAGCACTTCAATGATACGATTGATTTCTTCGATGCGAGCGACACGGCGCAGTGTCGTCTTGCCTTTGTTCATAAGACTCGCGCAGAGGAGTGCGACAGAAGCATTCTTGCTTGTCTTGACATCGATGCTGCCGCTGAGCTTGGTGCCGCCATGGATGACGAAGTTTGTCTTGCCAGAGTGATTGATATTGATGACAGATGTCTCGAGCACTTCCGAGATGCGCGCCACCATGTCGATGCTGAGGTTTTGCTTACCACTTTCGATACGGTTGATAGCCGACTGACTCGTGCCGATGGCGCTCGCCAGTTCTGCTTGGGTCATTTTGCGTTTGATGCGATTTTTTTGAATAAGCGAACCAATATCTTGGAGGTAATTGAGTGAATCCATGCGTCTATTATATCACGAATGATATATTTGCAAGCAATTCGTGAATAAATTATACTACCTACATGATATAGCATGCGTAACGATTGGCGTGGGAAAATATAACAGTAGAGGGAGAATCTCATGATTGATGTTACGGTAGCAAATCTTATTGCCGAAGAGGCACAACGACAGACGGAAGGGCTTGAACTGATACCGAGCGAGAACTATGTTTCTGCGGATGTACTCGAGGCGCTCGGTAGTATTTTTACAAACAAATACTCCGAAGGATATCCGGGTAAGCGCTACTATGGCGGCCAGGAAAACACCGACGTGCTTGAGCAGCTCGCTATCGACCGAGCCAAGGAGTTGTTTGGTGCGGATCATGCGAATGTACAGCCGCACTCTGGTGCACCAGCGAATGAAGCCGTGTACTATGCCTGGCTCGAACCAGGTGATACGGTACTAGCCATGGATCTCGGCCACGGCGGTCACTTGACGCATGGCAACCCAATGACTCGCTCCGCGCATCTTTACAACTTCATTCCATACAAGGTAAAGAATGTTGACACAGGCGAGATTGACTATGATGAATTGATTCGTCTCGCACGAGAGCACAGGCCGAAGCTGCTACTTGCGGGCTTTAGCGCCTATCCGCGTGAGCTCGATTATGCCAAGTTTGCCGAGGCGGCCAAAGCTGCCGGTCCGCAGTGCCTTCTGATGGCCGACATGGCACATATCGCCGGGCTGATTGTTGGCGGCGTCGCTAAGAATCCGTTTGACTACGGGTTTCACGTCATTACGACGACAACACACAAGACGCTGCGTGGTCCACGCGGTGGGCTGATTCTCTCGAAAGGCGTTGTCTCAACGCCACTCCGAGCGCCCGAGAAGACAGTCGAGAATATTCCAACCCTGATCGACCGCGCTATCTTTCCGGGAACACAAGGGGGGCCGCACATGCATACGATCGCTGCGAAGGCTGTGGCATTTGGCGAGGCGCTCAAGCCTGAATTTAAAGCCTATGCTCAGCAGGTCGTCAAAAATGCGAGTACATTGGCTGACGCTATGATCGAAGAGGGGTTCGTGCTCGTTGGTGGCGGTACGAGCAATCACCTCATTCTTGCCGACGTTGAACGAAGTTTTGGTGTGAATGGCAAACTTGCCGAGGAAGCGCTCGACAAGATTGGTTTAACGCTCAATAAAAACTCCGTTCCTGATGACCCGAACCCACCGTTCCGTCCGAGCGGTATCCGTCTCGGAACACCGGCGCTGACAACTCGCGGGATAACCGAAGAGTCAATGCCGCTGATTGCGCGCTGGATGCGCCAAGCGATTGATGTTCGAGATGATGAGGCTCATCTTGCTGAGTTGCGGGACGAAGTGAAGGCATTTTTGGCTGATTACCCAGTGCCAGCCTGAGATAATCTACTCAAAACCCAAAAAAAACACACTCGCGAGAGTGTGTTTTTAGTAGGCTTAGTAGAGAACTATGCGCCGTAATGCACAGATGCTTCAGCTGGAGTGCTGAGCGAGTAGTCCCAGTAGTAGACGTTACCACCAGTGGCGGTTCCGTTAATACGGACGGTTGAGCCGCTAAGTGCAGTACCGCTAGTGAGGGCGGTTGTGCTCATGATGGTGTCTGTTGTGTCGGTGACGATTGGTGTCGTAGATGCAACGCCGACTGCAGTAAGGTTGTCAATCTTTGACTCTGCGGTAGCCTGTATTTGGGTTTTTGTTGTTGGGTAACTGCCGTTTACGGCGTTGTATGCCTCAAGTTTTTTGACCATCTGGCTTGCAAGCTCTTTGCCAACTGTTGCTTTTGCACGGTTCTGTACACCGTTGTACGCAACGACTGAGATAGCCGCAAGAATAGCGATAACAACGATAACGATCAACAGCTCAACGAGCGTGAAACCGCGTGAATTACGTTTGTTTGTCATGTAGGTGTGCCCCCTAGTTTAATACATTAATTTGTATGATTTTATAGTAGCAAATTGCTTATGCTGGTGCAATATTCCATTATGAAAATTGGCGCCGTATGGCGCCAATTTTGCTATTCACTGACAAGTCAATTAGCTTGCGCAGCCTGCTCCAGCTTTTATCTGGGTGAGTTCACTGCCGCTTGCAGCAGTGTAGTCCCAGTACCAGATGTTTGCGCCACCGGCGCATGACCAGGCCGAGACGACCGTACCATTGGCTGCGGTTGATGCCGTCAGAGTCGATCCGTCATTGAATGCAGTTGCGGCAATCATTGCGCTAGCTTTATCGAGTACCGCTTCTGGCGCAGATGTGCCGGCTGTTGTGTTGAGGTTTGCGCCAGTTGTTGCCGCACCGCCTGTGCTCACGAGGTAACTACCCTTGATTGCATTGAGTGCTTCAAACTTTTTCTGGATAGTTGATGCAGTCTCCTGGCCGGCTGCTTTCTTTGCACGGTTCTGTACACCGTTGTACGCAACGACTGAGATAGCCGCAAGAATAGCGATAACAACGATAACGATCAACAGCTCAACGAGCGTGAAACCGCGTGAATTACGTTTGTTTGTCATGTAGGTGTGCCCCCTAATTGGTATAGATTAATTAGTTTATGCTTATATTCTAACAATTCATCAATGCTTGAGCAAGTGTAAGCTGAAATCTATTGCTCTGCCATGAATGAGATGCTATCAAGCGCTGACCAGCCGCTGTTGGCGCCTTCGCGAATGAGAATATCTCCAGTTGATGTTACATCGAATCGACATGCGGCGTTTACGCAGCTGGCTAGCCCGAGGATAGTGCGTGCTGGTCGGTAGCCCGCAGGCAGGGTATAGATGACTGTGCCACTTGTCGTTGTGCCGTTACGGATGAGGCCTTTTAGTGTAACAACACCATCCGCAGCCTTGATGTAGGAAGGTGTGGCATACCCTGGGTATGCCACCCAGCCGTTCTGTAGTGTCCCCATAGCGTGCCAGCCTCCATAGGTGGTATCTGGTGTCGTCGAGTAGAACATCTCTTGCAGTGAAACATACGCGTTGAGCGCAACACCCTTTGCCTGTATTTCGTTAGCTGCTGCTGACGCACTAAGTGACGTAAATGAATCGTTTGCCGCTGAAGCGAGGTGGAGGTACTCCGCCGATGCGTATCCTGCGGCAGTACCGATGATGCGGGTATTATCCGTCGTGGTTCCGCTTTTGACGAGGCCTCGCGTAAAGACGCGGCCAGAGCTATCTTTCGTGTAGCCGGCTTGCACCCAGCTACCACCGTAGTTTGCCCAGCCATTCGCAAACGTCGGTGTTTGCCATGTATATCCACCAGATGCAGCGAGGAATTTAACGCCATCAAGTGAGGTCCAGCTTGTTGACATATTCGCTGCGATAACGCGGCCATCCGGCCAAACTTCTACTCGGCTGGCGGATGTACCCGACTTCATTGTTGCGAACATGAGGCCGCCTTCGTTTGCAGGTCGAAAGTTTGGTGGAAGTGTAAAGATGGTTTCGCCGACTGTGTATGCACCGCCGTTCTTCGTGAGCAACCCCTTCAGTATGACGAGACCAGTTGACGTTTTTGTGTAGCCCACAGATTGATAGCCGCCGTCGTAGTTCACCCAGCCGTTTTGGAGATCGGGCGTATTCCATAATGGTATAGATGTACAGGCGTACCCAAATGGTGATGTTCCCACCTCGTTGTTGGCGTAGACGGTTGCGCAAACCGACTGACCTCTCTCGGCCGCTCTGGAGAACGTTGTGCTTAAAGATTTGTTCGCCCCCATTTGGTATGCACCGCCATTGACGCTATAGGTTACCGTATACATCTCGGCACCAAATACTTTTGGCCACGAGAATGTTGCCGTATCGCCCCCCTCTACGGTGGCAGTTACCATTGGTGTGTCGGGGATGGAAGTAGCTATGGGGAGATTATTAATGCGGGTTACCTGTGTGGAGGCGGTTTCTGTTATGGTATTCCCGGCCGCTCGGCCGGCTATGGTAATGCTGACACTGATTTTTTCAGCTTGGCGTGGGTCACTCGTACTAGTGCCAGCGGGTGTGTAGTAATTTACTGCAAGATTTGTGACGCTCGTAAGTATCTTTTCGTCGTATGACTGGCAGGGTGTGCCATTAAGAGTGCTGCCGACGGGACAGCTATCGCGTTGCCATGGGGCGGCGCACGTCGTGTTGGCATCAGGGCTACCGCTTTGGTTCCAGTCTCGCACTACTTGGCGCCGCCATAGCGTGCTTGTGCCATCGCCGTTGTCAGTTTGAAAGTAGATTACGCGTAGGAGTAGTGGACGATTCGCACCGACATCTGCGCTGCCACACGCGTTGGGCTGATTGGCGTAATACACAGATTGACGAGAAGTATCATATGGGCTTGCTGTCGTTGCTTGCTGGGTAAAAATTATGTCATCTGATGATGTATCGAATGACGAGGTGTTGCCATCTTTGCCTTGGGGTGCACTGACGTAGGAAAACGTTTGCATGAAGTTTGTACTGATTTTTGCATCCTCTTCGATTCGATTGATGGCACTCTGTACACGATAAGTTGTTCCAGCGCGCGTATTCGAAAGAAGTGTATCACCCGTCAGGCTGACCATAGCAGCAATCAGGCCACCAATGACTAGGATCGCGATAGGGGCGACAACAAGCATTTCGACTAGGGTAAAGCCATCTCTATTAGCCGACGGGGCGGATTGGAAGCGAACGCGCAAGTCCTTGATCATACGGTACCCACCCATGCGATTCCATCAAGAGACACCCATGGGCCAGTTCCAGCGATGAAAAGCACGTTGCACCCGCCGGATGGGGTGCCCGCCTCGATGTCTATGCGTGCGTATGCGTCACTAGCAATGGCTGCGTATATTTGACGGGAACTTGGACAGAGGCCAAGATTACCAGGGATGGTGCCGATGACTCCAAGGTTTCCCGGACGTGCAAGCCCGGTTAGCATGACAATACCGTCACTCGCCTTGTTGCTGTAGCGGGGCGAAGGAAAGCGCGACTCGGGGATTTCATAAGAAGTCCAGCCGTTTGAGAGAGAGAGGAGGTTCCATCCGCTATAGGTGTATGGATAGGTGAAGATATTGATGCTTTTTCCTAGGCTGGTACAGCTGTCACCCTTTGCGAGGACGCTATAATTAACGTCATCAAATCCGTGGTATAACATCGTAGTGGTGCAGGCATTTTGCGCAGGCCAATGTTGGTATTTATACGGCTTCATGGCTGGATCAACAGTCAGTTCAACGGTTCCATTCGCAGTTGTGCCGTTGTAGATCATGCCCTGGATACGCGTGCGTCCAACTGAGTCAACCATGTAAGCCGGTGATGCCCAGCGTGCATCGGCGTTTTTGAAGCTAAGCCATCCGTTGTAGGTTCTTGTCTGCGTGAAATCCGACAACTGATCACCGGTCTGGAAGTTGATTCCGTCAAGCGATACCCAGGATCCCGCCCCGTAGAGGCGGACATCTCCGTTGTCGTGAATATCAAGTCGTATCTTTGTGCTGTCGCTGCTCGTTGGAAGCGAGAACCATTGATTTGTTGCTGGTCGATATCCTTCGGGGAGCGTGCACACCGTGACATCTGCAGCGGTGCTTCCTGATTTGATAAGACCAGACAGGACGACGACGCCCGCTGAAGTTTTAGTGAAGGTGGCTGGTCCATACGGATTTCCATAGGGAACCCATCCGTTCTTGAGAGTGCAGGCGACGGTAGATGGTATTGTGACGTTGACAGTTGTTACCGGTGAACCACCAGTATGATTTGTGGCGGATACATGAAAACTCACCGAATCATTTCGACTCGTGTTGACTTTGTAGCTCGTCGCATTAATGTCTCCAACAGTTGTCAACGAGCCGTTCTTGGTATATGAGACCGTGTATGATTCGGCTCCTGCTACCGGACTCCAATTAAAGGTCACAGATTGCGTCGCGTCTACCGAATAGGTTGTCGATGGTCCGTTGCCGATCGTAGAATTGGCAGGATTATTGCGATAGGTAATTGACCGAGTCACCTGTTGTGGCCCGGATTCATCATATCCTACGGTGACTGATACCATGCTGATCGCAGACGAAGTCCCGTAAGGACAGGTAATGGACAGATTCGCTGTTGCGCTCGGTAGTGTCGAATAGGATGGCAGCGAAAGTGATGAGGTTAGGGTGCTACAGGGCGATGTGGTGCTTGCCTCGCTTTCACGCATAAGGCTATAGGCGATGCCGCTTGCCTCGGAGCGGCGCTGTGCGCCTGATGAATCCCTGAGGACGACCGTGTAAAGCTGATAGCCCGATCCAAGAAGAGCGGCGGCAATAATTAATGCCACGAGGAGCTCTACGGTACTAAAGGCTTGCTGGAACCGACTCATTGATGCTCGCTCACGATCGTGTGCAGGGCGCCGCCGTCTGCTTCACCGCGCCAATATAAGTTGTAGCGGACGCACCCACCATTCATACAGACTTGATTGCTCGTATCTACCGGTTCGTACACGTAGGTGTTAACTGTCGTGAGGGCTTCGATCGTTGTTGTATTTCCGGCTGCTCCGCAGCTTGATGAACAGACAGGGATAAGGTCGATGCTATTTCGGCCTGGCGCGGAGAATGTCTTATCGGTAGTGCCAGTGAACTCACGCTCGAGATATCCGTCGGTGACCTGCACTGGTGAAAATCCACTCACCGACTGTCCGCTTGCGTGAAGCAGTTCATTGACTCCCGGATATGTACCCGGGCCGAGTGACCAGCCAGCAGATGCGAGGGGATTGCCGTTACGGTAGCGGGCTTCAAGGCCTCGCGCTATAGATGTGGTGTCGGCATTCCGTTCGTCATCACGTGAGTGTGCCTGGGAGCTGCCGATGTTGATAGTCGCAAGCGTCAAGAGGATTGCCATGATGACCATGACAGAGATAAGCTCGATGATTGTGAACCCTGCTCTAGCTGATTCTCCACGTCGTACACGCATGTATATAGCATAAGTGGTTTGACGGATGAGCGCAAGCCAAAAAGTGGTCTATATCTCGAGAGGCTCTTGTTCGATTTGAATGCGAAACTTTGTTTGCACGCCAGCCGCGATTTCGGCGCGCGCAGCAGCTAGGTCGCTGTAGCCAGTCGCCGATTCATTGATGAGCACGAGCGCGTTCTTGTCATGTACGCGCATCCCATGGAGGAGTTGACCCTTGAATCCAGCCTGTTCGATCAGCCATCCGGTTGGAATCTTGTGGCGACCGTCTGGCATGTCGAAGTTTGGCATTGTCGGATACGACGCGATCAGTTCTTCAAATAGCCAGTTGTCTACGATGGCGTTTTTGAAAAATGAGCCTGCATTCGGGTGAAGGGCAGGGTCTGGCAGCTTGGCAAAACGAATTGCAAGTACACCATCTCGCACGGTTTGTGGTGTGAAAAATGTGATGGCATTTGTGTCAAAGTAGTCTTGGAGTGCTTTGTAGAACGGTGGCTGCGGGGCCGTCTTGCTGAGCTGTATGGTGACCGTAGTGATAATATAGCGCTGGTAGTCATCGCCACGAAAGATACTGTGGCGATACGAGAAACTGCACTCTGCAGCAGGGAGTGTAACCATGCCGAGGGATTTCGTGTCGTAGGCATCAACGCTCACGGTAACATCGCCGACTTCTTGGCCATACGCGCCAATATTTTGAACCGGTGCCGCTCCGACAGTACCTGGAACTCCAGACAGCGCTTCAATACCCGAAAGATTACGCTCGACGGTTTTTTTGACGATGTCGTCCCAGTTTTCGCCGGCTCCGATACGGATTGTTGTACTGCTCTGCGTATCCTCAATAATTTCAAACCCTTGGATCCGATTATGGATGACGATGCCATCAAAGCGTTCGTCGTTAGCGATCGTATTGCTTCCTCCGCCAAGTATGTAGGTTGGAACGTTTTGTGCCTTGGCCTGCTTGACGATAGTATCGATATCCTCGATAGAATGAACGTCGGCAAAGAAGCGGGCATTACCGCCAAGTCGCATTGTCGTGTAGTGGTCGAGGGGGACATTGGTACGTACTTGCATGACCTCCAGTATACCACCCCACAGAGGTACGCAATATGTTGACATACACACAATGGGGAGTTATAATATGTGATGCAAAGAGGTTGATCGACCTTGAAACGTATTCTGTATTTGGTCGCTTGGAATACGCGGAGTCAATAGCGAAACCGGGCAGCCGTTCTCTCTTGCTGAGAGCTGGTACCCAAAGTTCAGCTCTTTGCGTTAAACAACATCGTCCATTAACATCTATGGTCACTTGTTAGCGTAGGCCGCCAAAATAGCAGGGTAAGGTTACTAACCATTACAAAAAGCGAGGGTCACCATGAACAACATTACAAAAGTTGACATGCAGGAGCTGCTTCGGCAGCTGCAACGAGACCTAGAGCGTGTACTCACCTCTAGGCAGGCTACGATTACAACGCTCACACGCATGGTGGAGCACGTTTTAACGCAGATGAACGAGCAACAGCAGATGTCACGTCAGGTGAATGAAGAAGTTAATCGTCTTAGCAAACGTCTCCCGGTGGTAGAGCGTTCCCTGTCTGATTTTCGGTCAGACCTACAGAGCATAGTGCAGCGCTAGTCACTGTGCAGTGTGTTACTCGCAAAGATAAACATCTGTATTTGCCTCGCTAACCGACCATTCCGTTATGTCTCCACATTATGGCTTGCCATGATGGGCGAATAGGGAGTTTGACGCACAATACCTCACCCCGTATGGTGTGCGGTTTTACCCTATAGCAAGAGAGGGCTGCCAAGCTAGGCAGTCCTCTTTTGTTTTACCATGGACAAATAGGTGTTTCAGTGCCAGGTTGGATCTCTTGTCCGCCCCAGACGAGCGCGTGATTCGACCAAAATTCAAAACTCGTTGCGTCGGCATAAGGACTATTTGGAGTGGCTGGCGTTAGGGGACCGAGCCACGCACTGTAGAGCTCATAGGTGGTATCGTCGATTTTGAGTAGAATCACCGTCACCATCGAAGATGGCTGCGGCGCACGGGACTTGGTGAACCTGAGGAGACTGTCGCGATTTGTACGCATAGCGTAGACGATTTCGTCGGTTTCATCTGTCTCGACGAGGTCTGAATTGCCAATGACCGTGCCTGTATCGGTGTCAAACTTGATAGTATCTCCTTCAAGGTTGGTTGCCTGAATGATAGCTTCGACAAGTGGTCGAATTTGCGGGGTATCGGCAAGGTGAGTGGCGGCATGTGAATGAATAGGGTCAAAAACAACAGTGATGTTATTCCTTGATGTCGCGAAAAAATGCTTGCCTACCATATCGATATAGTAGCAGACACCACAGGTTGGTCTCAATCAGATCGGGGTGCTTGTCGGGTGAGGCGGAGGCCATTGATGGCGACGCTTGATGATATCCCGTAGCCTGGCTGATCGATGATGCATAGTTGCGACTTAGTGTAGTCGATAGCTGATGGTTCGATAAGAATATTACCAGCATTGAGTTGTGACCAGCGATGCAACCCTATATCATTGAGACCAAGGCGCATAAGGGGATGATGTACCGACGCTTTTATGCGGTTTTGGACGTGGTGCCGAAGTTCTTCTACGCTAAGTGTATTTTGGGCATCTTGCTGTATCCATGATTTTAGCGATTGCCATCCCGCCATGTATTGCTGAAATGAGACATAGTGAGGTTTATTCTTGCTTTTTATGGCGATTAGCTGATCGGGCACTGTCAGATTTGCGGCGTCAACAAGATGCGAATCGAGCGTTCGCAGGAATAGATGCTGGTGAAAAAGGTTCTCTGTGCTACTGTTTGCGGTATATTCCCATCCGTTTTTGCCGGTAGTTGGAGTTGAGATTTTAACGGCGATGTCACCAAACTGTCGTACGATCGAGTTACGCCCACCTCCTATGTATGGCAGAGAGTCGAAGGCATGTTCGGGAAATTGTGGCGTAGCAAGAAATGCTTGCACCATATCGAGCAGTTCTGGCGTGTCGCCGAGTAGCTCGTTTCCGGTGGTGGTGCCAATGATACGCGCTGTATCGATATGGAGTTGTGTCATCTCTTCCTCTTAGACTGTTCAGTATATCACGCGCCAAAGAGCATCTTGCCAAGTAAAAACACCTACACAGGTAGGTGTTTTTACTTGGAGGGCCAGGTGGGGCTTGAACCCACGACACCCTGCTTAAGAGGCAGGTGCTCTAACCAGCTGAGCTACTGGCCCATAGTGTAATTGTATCAAAAGGTGCGCCAGCATCTTAGCTGGTTAGAGCATGTGCTCGATCTATTTTGGTACAAGGGACTATCGCCGCCTGGTACGAGCCGAGCTACTGGCCCATTCGAATGAATCAGAGGTCAGTATAGCAAATCCTATTGCTTTTGTCTACACCCTGCGAGGCATCATAGCCACCTGCATCTATACGTAACGGGGGATAACTGCTATAATTTAGCGCAATGCACCCGTAGCTCAGCGGATTAGAGTACTTGGCTTCGAACCAAGTGGTCGCAAGTTCGAATCTTGCCGGGTGTACCAAGAAAGTATCCTCACAGTGTGGGGGTATTTTTGTTGTGTGGCGAGGAACCAATGATGTGGCGTGCCTCCGATGGTAATTTGGACCAAAATACGGTATAATTAACAGAAGTTTATGAAGAATCTCAACCACAACGGAACAGTACTTGTTCACGGGCTAAAAGCTCAGGAAGAAAAGGAGCGCACCCACGCCGAAGCCTCAAAGCGTGAAGAAAAGGTCAACGTTGTTGGTGCCGGTGGAGCGCTGACGGCTGCGTACGAGCAACTTCGTATTGCCGCTGAAAATACCGAAGAGCACCTGCTTCTCCAGAATGCGATTCGGCGGTTCTATCGTCGCACGTTCATCACTCGTGACGAGGCGTTGATTGACCGTAGCGGTAATGAGCTTGCTGTCGAGCTGACGCTCGCTGGATATGTACCAAATGACTCGCTGAGTCGTAAGCAAATCGATGAAGTTTCCAAGCTCGCCAAGCAGTACTACGCTGCATACGAGCGTATCCAATCTGATCGTCACCTCTCAACTGATCGCGCCAGCAAATGGGTGCTCGATGTCCTTGCGGTCACGATCGAGCACATGCTCAACGATCACGGTCGTCGTGAAGTGTTTATCGAATTTGCCTACAACGAGCTCGAGGGTATGCTCGATGCCAAGGCGACAATTGGTCACGAAACGGCTGACTTCGGCGCACTGCTTTACATTGCGGTTCAGCGGGCACTTTTGAAGCTCGACACTGCGGCTATTCGCACATCACTCTTGAAGCGGTACCAAGTGTCTATCGATACCTTCGACCAGTATGTCGCTATCAACCAACGACTCGATGACCTGATCGAATCACCGGATGCGGACAAGCTTTATCACACCGTCGACCGTCTCGGCGCGCCACTCCGCATCATACGTCGTATGATTGACGATCGTTCTGATTTGACGTCGCTGCTTGCCAATCGTGAGGCGTTTCTCGAGGAATATGAAAAGCAGGTGGCGATGGAGTATGAGCGCGTTAGTAAGCGCGTCAACCGTGCGATTGTTCGTAGCATTATCTTCCTGATTATTACAAAATTCTTGATTGGTATCGCCATCGAAGTGCCATATGATTTCTGGCATTACGGTGAAATTATCTGGCTACCACTGATTATTAACCTTTTCTTCCCGCCGGTCTATATGTTTGCACTGCGCATGACGCATCTTTTGCCGGGCTATGCCAATACGACAGCGCTCGTTGAGCGTATCGACGGTATGCTCTATGGCGGTGAATCACTGATGCTTAGCCGCGCATCACTTCGGGGTCGTGGCTATAGCCGAACATTCTCGGCGCTCTATGCGATCACGGGCATCTTGGTATTCGCTGGTGTGATGTACGGCTTGATGCTCCTCCACTTCTCGCTTGTCGCAATCGGTATCTTCTTCGTCTTCCTGTCGGCGGCAAGTTTCCTCGGCTTCCGTTTGAGCCGCCTGATCCGTGAAATCGAAGTTGGGCATAGCGCACAAAATGGCATCACCTTTATCCGCGACCTACTCTACCTACCATTCGTTGTTGTTGGCCAGTGGATGAGCGATAAGTATAGCAAAGTCAATATCGTCACGATTATTCTTGATATGCTGATCGAGCTTCCACTCAAGACGATTCTGCGGTTGATTCGTCAGTGGTCAGCCTTTATCGATGATCGAAAGGATCGCATCTAGCCCGTGGCGCGTAAGCTTCTTAACGGCACCGAACTGGCGGGCTTTATCAAGCAGCGCCAAGCCAAGCAAGTGCGCATGCTCCGACAGGCGCATCACATCTTGCCACGACTCGTTATCCTGAAAACGGTCGGCGCAAGCGAGGTTATCAACACCTATGTTCGCATGAAGGAGCGTTATGGCGCGGATATCCTCATTGATGTTGATGTCGTGACCTGCGAACAAGCTGACTTACTGGCAGAAATCGAGAAGGCGAATGCCGATAGTGGCGTACAGGGCATTGTCGTTCAGCTTCCTCTCGACGACCCGAGTCAGACAGAGCAGGTAGTCGGGACGATTGCCCCGGAAAAAGATGTCGATGGACTTGGTCAAAAGGCTGTATATATTAGCGCGACGGCCGAAGCAATTGACTGGCTCTTGTCCGGCTACTCCGTAGATCTCACTGGAAAGAAAATCGCCTTGCTTGGTCGTGGCAAACTCGTGGGCGCGCCACTCGAGAAGCTTTGGGCTGGTCAAGGCTATGACGTGACGGTGCTCGACCGCTCATCTGAAAATATCGACGAAACGCTGCGTGCGAGCGATGTTATCGTTAGCGCAACCGGAGTTGCTAATATCTTGCATGACGAAAACGTACCACAGGGCGCGGTCGTGGTTGACGCCGGTACGGCAGCTGAAGACGGCGTACTTGTCGGGGATAGCGACGCTCGTTTGCAGGCTCGTCGTGATATCACGATTACACCGCCAAAGGGTGGTGTTGGTCCGCTGACGGTGTCATTGATGTTTGATCATGTGATCCGTGCGTGTCTTACACAGATCGAAACGAACGAATAGCTATTCTGGTAGGCCAAGAGTCTTTTTGACACGGGCAACAACTTGCTTCGGTGTCAGGTCTGCCTTGACGATGTAGTTGGTGACGTTGAGCTTTTTGAGTTCATCTGGCGCTTCTTCGCGTCCAAGATTGGTCAATATCAAAACTGGGACATCTTTGCCCCAGTCGTGTGAACGAATTTCAGTGAGTGCCTCGACGCCGTTCATCTGTGGCATCTGGAGGTCAAGCAGAATGATGTCGGGCGAGACCTTCTCAACCATTTCAACGCCGCGCAGGCCATTGTCTGCCATGTTCACTTCGAACCCATCGGCTTCGAACTTCATACGGTACATTTGGCTGATAACTGGATCGTCTTCAATGATTGCAATTTTCGTCATATCTGTAGCATAGTGTAGTTAATACAAGAATGAAAAGCAACATGTATTGCTTATTTATATAATTAGTGTTATAATATATTCAATAATGTCAGCAGAAACACCTATAAATCCAGTTGAATCAGCCGCACGCGCTGCGCACTCTGCTCGTAGAGCGGGATATCAAGTAACGCTACTTACGCTCGCGCATAGCGAAAAGCAGCCACATACCGAAAGACTTTTTGTGGAGCAAAGCCTCGATGGTATTTCCCTATTAGTACATCGGGTACATGATGTCGATAACGACACGTCACCACTTGCACTAAATATTCGATCAAAAATCCAGCATGCCGATGACATTCTGCGCGAACATCCAGAGCTCGAGAAGCCTGAGGTCATCACCAACGAAGACGGTGAAAAGACCATTGATTTGAAAGATAACCCAGTGTCCGAAATGCTTTACGGTCAGTCGGAGACATTGAGACACTGGTTCACAAAGCTCGTCCCAAGTGCCTTTGCGTTACTACCCTTGCAGCATCCTGATGCTGAGATATTGCCGAGTGGCGACGCCATCGATGATGTCGCGCGCGCGTTCTTCAGATATGGTCTCGACGCCACGTCGATTCGTTCACGCGCAGAAGTGATGCGACGTATTATCGTATCGAGCGTGGAGCGTACACATGATGCTAGCAATGGTCCGTTGAAATATTATGCGCTCGGCTCTGGTGCAGCTGATCCGAATTTTGCTGCGATTGCTTCGATGCAACAAAGTGGCATTGATGTTGAATTTCATGCTGTTGATATGGATAAGGCAGTTCTGGACTACATGCCGAACGTTGCTAAGCTACACGGCGTTGATTATGAAAAGACGGCAACCCCACATCAGAATAATTTGATTCGAGATTTGATTTTGACGGATCGACTTATCAACGAGCTCGGCGAAGGGAGTGCCGAGGTCGTCGATGTGATGGGTGTCTTTGAGTATTTTGATGAGGCAATGGCACGAAAGCTTCTCGCGCAGGCATACCGACTCGTGAAGCCCGGCGGAACATTGATCATTGGCAATATGTTGAGTAGCCGTGAACAGCTCGAATTCAACCAGCGCGGCGTTGGGTGGACGGGTATCAAACCACGTTCTATCGACGAAGTTCGTCAGCTGATCGAAGACTGTGAACTGGAAGCAACCTTCCATATGGCAGCAGATGGGGTATATCTTGTCCCCGAAATACGCAAGCCGCTCGCGTAGTGTGATATAAATATAAGCAGTATGGGTGGACTATCGCTGCTACTGATTATATTTACTGGGCTGCCCGCAGCACTATTGGCTACGCTCGTTCTCTATGGTGCGCGTGACGGAGCGTCGAGTCGTTCATTTGCGTATTTTGCGTACTCTATGGCGTTTTGGGCCTTTGGTCTCGCTGGATATCTCGCTGTTGCAGACTATGAGCGGTTAGAGGCATTTCGTACGATTTATTACATCGCAGCCGCAACGCTCATTCATGGATTGTTTCTCTTTTCGCATGCATTTCGAAAAACCGCCGCAATGACAAAAGTGACTATCATAAGCTCGCTTCCAACGCTATTGATAGTTTTGATGGTCGCTGCAATTGGTGTTGTTGGAAGCGTGAGTGACATGGGTCGATTTGATGTAGACATTTTCTATCCAGAGTACGTGCTATATACAATCTATTTTGTCTCATATGCGGTGCTGACATTTTTGAATTTATACGCAGTCTATGACAGTGAAATAACGCACAAGCGACGATTTCAGTTCCGCAGTATCATTATTACGATTGCAGTGACGCTTGCGGCTGCATCGACATTTGACCTCTTTTTGCCGCTCTTCGGCGTGTATACACTCATTATGGTTGGACCTTTCTTTATTGTACCGGTCGCACTTATCTTCTTCCGGCTAATAATGGTCCACGGACTCTTTAGTATCCGAACAGCTGCCGTGCGTACACTTGCGTACGTACTTTCATTGATCGCTATGGCCGCAATCTATTTTGGCCTAGCATATATTGCGTCAATCACTCTCTTTAAGGGCGCATCCACAGCAGCAGTTAGCATGAGTCCTATTAACATTATCCTCGCGCTCATCCTGGCGTTTTTGTTCCAGCCAATCCGTCAGTTTTTCGACAAAGTTACTAATACGATTTTCTTCCGCGATCGGTACGACACCGATGAATTTCTTGGTCGGCTTGGTGAGATTCTAACCTCGACGACACGTTTACATCAATTGCTAAAAAATGCCGCACAGGAAATAGAGACTACTATCAAGGCGTCGCACGTCACCTTCGTTGTGTATCGTGAAAGTGGCAAAGAAATGGCAGTTGGATCTGACGGATTGGTAGGCGTTAAGGATGAAGGGCGAGAAGCGGTCGAGCAGCTTCTTGATGTAGCGCCAGGTACAATTGTGAGTGTTGAGGAATTCAGCGAAAACGGAGCACTACACAAGGCAACGCTCCGAACACTACGTGGTCAGCACGTTACGCTCGTGCTGCGGCTTGGTTCCGTTGGATATGTCACGTTTGGGGACCACAAATCGGGCGGGTATACTCGCCGTGATGAGCGGACGCTCGAAACCGTAAGTGATGAGCTGGAGATTGCCATACAGAATGCCCGTTCAATCCAGGAGGTTCGAGATCTCAACACCCATCTCGAGCAGCGTATCGATAGCGCCACTAAGGAGCTGCGTCGTTCAAATGAGAAGCTGCGTAAACTCGACGAGACAAAAGACGAATTCTTGTCGATGGCATCGCACCAACTTCGCACGCCACTGACGGGTATCAAAGGATACCTGAGTATGGTGCTCGATGGTGATGTTGGTGAGATCAACGAGCAGCAGAAGCAACTGCTCACAGAGGCGTTCGCCGGCAGTGAACGCATGGTGCGACTGATTGGCGACTTTTTGAATGTGTCGCGCCTACAGACTGGCAAGTTCATGCTTGATCGTAAGTCGCTCGATCTCTCCGAGCTCGTTGGCGAGGAGGTTGAGTCAATTCGCTCGATGGCGACGACGCGCGATATGATCTTGCACTACAAGGCGCCGAAACGATTCCCGACCCTTGAGCTAGACGATGATAAGATTCGTCAAGTCGTCATGAACTTTATCGATAATGCCATTTATTATTCACGGTCACCATCGACGATTGTCGTGAAGCTGTTTGTCGAGGATGATCAGGCGGTATTCGAAGTGCATGACCACGGAATAGGTGTGCCTAAAGAGGCGCTCGAAAAGTTATTTACCAAGTTCTTCCGTGCGGACAATGCGCGTAGGCAGCGACCTGATGGAACAGGTGTTGGCCTGTATCTTGCAAAGAAGGTGATTACGGAGCATCACGGCGAACTCATACTGGAATCAACGGAGGGCAAGGGAAGCGTCTTTGGCTTTCGGTTGCCAATCAAAAAATAAAACCACCCCTAGACTGGGGTGGTTTTTGAGTGAGAGATTCCTCTCGGTTCGTGAGCGGTCAGTCTCTCGTGTTAACTACGGCGGCTAGCGATGTAGTAGTAGGTTGCGGCGGTAAGGCTACCGACACCAAGGATTGAACCAAGTGTGTCTGCGATACCTGTATGTGGCAGCTCAGTGATTATTTCACACTTTGCGAGGTCGGTAGTGTAGTCGCTATTGTCAGCGTCATCCTTATCGACCTTGATGATAGTCTTTGTACTGATCTTACAAACTTCTACCTTACATTCATCGCTATTGACGTCAGCGTAGTCACCTTCGTCGTTGCGTGAAACGGTGATGATATCGCCAGTTTCTGGGTTACACACCTGGACGTCTTCACACTGGGTAAGGTCAGTCGTGTAGCGGGCGTCGCCGGCGTCAGATTTCTTGATCCAGACGATAGTGTTGGTATCGGTGTCACATACTTGAATCTTGATACTAACTGTTGCGGTGTCGCAATCGTCAGGGCTGCCTGGGATGCTCGTCGTGTCGACGCAAGCCGTGTTGACAGTCTTGTCGGCAGTTGTAGCATCAGCGGTGGCATTGATCTTAACAGTGAAACTTTCACCAACGGCAAGGCTGTCTACGCTGTATGTCCAGGCGTTGTTCGCGATTGTACCGACATTTGCTGAAGCAAAGGTGATACCTGCTGGAGCGGTGTCGCTAACGGTAACGTTCTGCAGTGTGACATCGCCGGTGTTGGTGACAACGAGTTCGTATTCAAATGGTTCGCCAACGTTTACGGTGATATCTTCCTGGTTGTTAATGGTCTTCTCGATGTTGATCTTAGGGGTTGCAGAGATAGTGATAGTCGAGCTACACGCTGCAGATGAGACAACTTGGCCGTTTACATTGAATCGCGGAGTAACGGTCATAGTGTACGACTTGCTGCTCGAGAGTTCAGGATAGGTATGGGTGATTGGGTTTTCTGTGGTGGTCGTCTTTGTGCCATCGCCGAAGTCATAGACGAAGTCTTTGAGGGTTGCGCCGTTCTTGGCGGTAACACTCGTTGTGAACTTGCGTGTGTCACGGCTAATAGTAGCGACGCTGACAGAATCACATTTGTATTCTGGCGGCACGACAACGTTTGTTGCGCTAATCGGGTTACCACAATCGAAGATTGCTGCACCGATGAATCGTCCCTGTGCGTCAAAGAAGACCATGGCGTTCTGTTGGCTTGTCGCGAAAATCGCTGATGGTCGACGCTCGTAGTAGGTAGTGCCGTTATAGGTCTTTTTTGTACTTCCGGAAACCATGTACTGGCGGCCGTGGCTCCATGCATTGTTGGCTACGATTTTGCCATCGGCAACGACGTCGCCAGATTTTGTGACATAACCAGCTTTGTAGGCAGCGGTATGTACGGTATCCGAGCTAATGCCAACACCAGAGAAGATGTTGCGTACGCTCGCGCTTGCGTCATATTTTGCCCGTAGCTGCGATATGTCATCGAAGCCACATTTGATAACTGCATTCGATGAGCAGTCATCGGCGTATGCAGCGCCAGAGAAGTTGCTGACTGCAAAAAATCCAGCAACAGCCACTACAAGAGCCGTTAATAGTTTAGTAATACCTCGCATTATAATTCCTCCGTCGGCACTCCACATACCGTTATTCGAATTATTATCTATAGTATAATATCATGGTTGTGTAAAATAGTCAATACTATTTACAATAAAACTAAATAAACACAAGCGTTATAGAAAAGGGGCTTTTCAAAAGGGATATAAGCTGCTATACTAATCTAGATTTTGGTCTCATCGTCTAATGTGAGAAACACCTGTGGTGTTTCGCAAGGCCGGAAGCCCGGATGAGGTTCATCCTCACCGAGCTGAGACGGGCCCGCGAAAAATTTCAAAGAAATTTTATCGTGGGTAGGACACCAGGCTGTCCGTTGTCACGTAGCCGCTGATGTACAGAATCAGTACTTTTTATCCCCAGATGGTCTCATCGTCTAACGGTTAGGACACCAGGTTTTCATCCTGGCAATTCGGGTTCGATTCCCGGTGAGATCACCAAAGAAAGCAGCTCAGGCTTCAGCCTTGGGCTGTTTTCTTTTGCGCTTGCGCGTGAAGTGAACCCGTCGCGGTTCGCTATTGCCCGGCAAACTTGTTTGCGACGGCGCAATATACTTTGTATTCCCGGTGAGATCACCAAGAAAAACGCCTCAGCCGTATATGGTTGGGGCGTTTTTCTTTGGATGAATTCATTTTTCATGCATATCAGGCAGCTTAATGCGTACGTAGCGTCATAGGTACATGCGTCAGGATACTTCTCAGGCGAAGTATCATTGCTATAATCGAGCTATGCAGAGAAGGTATGTAGCAATAATTGGTTTGGTCGTGGTCCTGTCGTTCGCGGGCATCCTGCTGTGGAATTCTCGCGTTAATTTTGTTCCGCACCTGATCTCTCAAGTAGTGTCGGCAAGGGGCGAAAGTTTCCCTGGGATCGATGAATCAAACTTAACTCCTGCGCAAAAGCGGATTGTTAGCATCGCGAGGACTGAATTCATGGAGCAGCCCGAGTATACGAAATATACAGAGGGCAATAAAGAAGCGTGGTGTGCTGATTTCGTAAGCTGGGTATATATGTCCGCTGGAGTTCCATTTACGAATCAAAATTCAGGATCATGGAGAATCCCCGGCACGTATACGCTTAGAGACTACCTAGAAAAAGAGGGGTTGCTGCGTCTAGCGAAGTCCGATTACGAGCCGAAAACAGGAGACTTGATGCTGTATGATAATCCGAATTCCTTCGGTCAACACGTCAATATCGTTGTGACTGTACATAGTGACGGGTCTGTTACGACGATTGGAGGAAATGAACCTGGTGGAATACGCGTCAAAACGCATAGTGCATACAAAGAGCCCGGATTTGTTGGCTATGGCGTTCTTGAGTAGACAGCTGGTGTGATAGCTGGATGTATTCCGGTGTACCGAAGGTTACGCAGTTTTTTACTTGATGACGTGCCGTACGCTATACTAAAACCATACATTTCAAACTAAGAAAGATCTCTTATGTCAGCTACAGAAAAAACCGAATATAACGTACCGTCAGACACGCTCGATAACGGACTCCTCAACAAGCTTCGTGCTGCTGTTCTTGGTGCCAACGACGGTATCGTCAGTACCTCAAGTGTCGTTATGGGTGTCGCTGGTGCGACAGGCGAGAAGGATGCCATCGTTACGGCGGGGCTTGCGGCACTGGTTGCCGGTGCGCTCAGTATGGCAGTTGGCGAGTACGTCTCTGTCAGTAGTCAGTCCGATGCAGAAAAGGCGTACATCGAAGCAGAAAAGAAAGAGCTTGCGGACGACCCAGAAGGTGAACTCGATGAACTCAAGCGCGAGTACATGAAGCAAGGGGTGAGTGAAAAAACAGCCCTGCAGGTCGCCAAGGAAGTAACCGCCAAAGATGCGCTAAAAGCGCATCTCCATATGCACTTCAATTTTAATCCAGACGATATCAATAGCCCGATGCAAGCAGCCGTTGCCTCGCTCGTGTCGTTTACGGCGGGTGGACTGGTGCCGTTCCTGGCGATTGTATTTGCCCCAGAAGAGCAACGTATAGGTGTCGCGATTGGCGCTGTGCTCGTTGCGCTATTCCTGACAGGCTACCTGAGCGCAACGGCAGGTAAGGCATCTCGTCGTCGCGCAGTGATCCGTGTGGTTCTCGGTGGACTCGCTGCCATGATTATCACCTACTATGTTGGTGTGCTCTTCGGGACGACAATTCAATAATTTCGACCGATACACGCACCCGCAAAGAGGCGTCTCCTTGCATTTCAAGATACTTATGCTTATGATGAAGATATCGAATATCAGGATCTATAAAAACAGGGAAGGGTATATGCACAAACACATCAAGTTTTTTAACGAGGTCGATCTTAGCGACATTCCCGAAGTTGGAGGCAAAAATGCGTCCCTCGGTGAAATGTATCAGCACCTGGCGCCGAAAGGCATCAACTTGCCGAACGGATTCGCGACGACGAGTAGTAGCTACTACTACTTCATCGAACAGGCTGGCATCAAGGATCGCATCCAGCGTGTACTTGATGGGTTGGATATCCATGACGTCAAAGACCTGAAACGCCGCGGCGCCAAGATTCGCGGTATCATCATGAAAGCCAAGCTGCCAGCAGATTTTGAGGCAGAGATTGCCGAAGGCTACAAAAACCTCAGCGAGCAGTGTGGCAAAAAGAACGTTGTGGTTGCGGTTCGCTCAAGTGCAACAGCCGAAGACCTGCCAAACGCGTCATTTGCCGGCCAGCAGGAAACCTATCTCAACATTAGCGGCCAAAAGAATGTTCTCTTGAAGGCAAAGGAGTGTATCTCTTCACTCTTCACTGACCGTGCTATTGTGTACCGTGAAGAAAATGGCTTCGACCACATGAAAGTCGCCCTCAGCGTTGGCATCCAACAGATGGTTGCTGTTCGCTCAGAGGCAGCCGGCGTTATGTTCACGGTTGATACCGAAACAGGGTTCGAAAATGCTGTCGTCATCACCAGTATCTATGGCATCGGTGAGAATATCGTTCAGGGACGTGTTAGCCCAGATGAATTTACCGTCTTCAAGCCAACGCTCGCCATCCTCAAGAAGCGTGTTGGCTCAAAGAAAGAAAAGATGGTGCCGGTCAGCGGCTCAAAGACCAAGAACATCAAGGTCAGCCTCAAAGACCAGCAGCGCTTTAGCATCACTGACGACCAGGTGACGACACTTGCCAAATGGGGTCTTGAGATTGAAAAGCACTACGGTCGCCACATGGACATCGAATGGGCACTCGACGAAGACGACGGCAAGCTCTACATCGTTCAGGCTCGTGGCGAAACAGTCCAATCGAACAAGGATCATTCGGTTATCGAAGAATACAAGCTCAAAGAAGGTGGTCAAATCCTGACCCAGGGCAAGAGTGTTGGTAGCAAGATCGGCGTTGGCAAGGTCAACAAGATCATGGGCACCGAAGATATGTCAAAGTTCAAAGAAGGTGATGTACTCGTTACCGAAATGACCGACCCAGACTGGGTGCCTATCATGAAGATGGCCAGCGCTATCGTCACCGACAAGGGTGGACGAACCTGCCACGCGGCAATCGTTTCGCGCGAACTTGGCATCCCTTGTGTTGTCGGTACGGGTAACGGCAGCGAAGTTATCAAGGCAGGCCAGAAGGTGACCGTTGACTGTTCTGGCGGTGACGACGGCGTCGTGTACGCTGGTGCACTCAGCTTCGACATCAACCGCACTAGCGTCAAAGACCTCAAGCGCCCAAAGACCAAGATGATGATGAATATCGGTTCACCTGACCACGCGTTTACCTACGCTCAGATTCCAAACGATGGTGTCGGCTTGGCGCGTGAAGAGTTTATCATCGACTCACATATCAAGATTCACCCACTCGCACTGCTGCACTTTGACCAGGTCAAGGATCCAATCGCGCGTCAGCAGATTGAAGAATTGACAGCTGGCTACAAGAGCAAGGCGCAGTACTTTATCGACAAGCTTGCTGAAGGTATCTCGATCATCGGCGCAGCCTTCTATCCGAACGACGTCATCATTCGTTTCAGTGACTTCAAGACGAACGAATACGCCAACCTCATCGGTGGTCAGCAGTTTGAGCCGAAAGAAGAGAACCCAATGCTTGGCTGGCGTGGTGCGAGTCGCTACTACTCGAAGGAGTACCGCGAGGCATTCGCGCTCGAGTGTATGGCGATGCGTAAAGTTCGTGACACGATGGGTATCGCCAACGTCAAAGCTATGGTGCCATTCTGTCGTAACCTCGACGAAGCGCACAAAGTGCTCGACATCATGAAAAAGACTGGCCTCGAGCGCGGCAAGAACGGCTTCCAGGTCTACATGATGGTAGAAATCCCTTCAAATGTCTTGCTCGCAGAACAGTTCGCTCAACTCTTCGACGGTTTCTCGATCGGTTCAAACGACCTGACACAATTGACGCTTGGTGTCGACCGTGACAACCACACCGTTGCTCATGTCTACGATGAAAACAACGAAGCGGTCAAAGCGCTCATCCGTAGCGTTATCAAGGTCGCCAAAAAGACCAAGACAAAGGTCGGCATCTGTGGCCAGGCGCCATCGGATTACCCAGAATTTGCACGCTTCCTCGTCGAAGCTGGTATCGATAGCATCTCGCTTGCCCCTGATACAGTTATCAAGACGACGATTGATATCGCCAAAACAGAAGCTCGCCTGTAAAGATCCCGCCAGAGTAGTGCAATTGGTGAAGTTTGTGCGATACTAGAGAGTATGCAAACTTCACCAACTACTCAGGGTGACTCGCTCACCATTCTCAAACGTACTAAAATTATTGCGACGGTCGGTCCTGCGACTGACAGCTATGAAAAAGTCCGCGATCTTATCGCTGCAGGCGCCAATGGCCTCCGCCTCAACTTTAGCCACGGTACCCACGAAAGCCACGGCAAGTTTATAAAGTGGATTCGTGATGCGTCCGAAGAGCTCGGCAAGCCTGTGGCGATTCTTCAAGACCTCCAGGGTCCAAAGATCCGTCTCGGTGAGCTCGTTGACAATCATTACGACGTCAAAGAAGGCGATGAGCTACAACTTACGTATGGTATTGAGCACGATGGTGGCTCGAATTTGCCAATTCAGTACGACCTCAGCACCAAGGTAAAACCGGGTGAACGCGTCTACATGTTTGACGGCAAGGTGCGTGGTGAAGTCACAGCCATCGAAGGCAAGACGATTACGGTTCTGATCAAAAATGACGGCTTCTTGATGAGCAAGAAAGGCTTCAACTTGCCTGACACCGATTTTGCTGGTGACGTTATCACTGAAAAAGACTACCGCGACATCGACTACGGTGTGACGCAGGACATCGACTTCATTGCCTTGAGCTTCGTGCAATCAGCCACTGATATGGAAGTCCTTCGGGGTTACTTGGCCGCCAAGGAGCGTGAGGACATTCATGTTATCGCCAAGGTTGAGACAAAGGCTGCCATCGAACCAGACGCCCTCGAGCAGATTGTTGAAGTCAGTGACGGCGTCATGGTGGCCCGCGGTGACCTCGCTGTTGAAGTTGGTGCAGAAATCGTGCCTGTTGTGCAACGCCAGATCATCAGCCTTTGCCAGAAGCACGCCAAGATCAGCATCGTGGCGACACAGATGATGAGCAGCATGGTAGACAACCCAGAACCAACCCGTGCAGAAGTGAGTGACATCTCGACGGCTGTCGTCTTTGGTGCTGACGTTGCAATGCTCAGCGACGAGACTGCTAATGGCTCATACCCAATCGAAGCCGTCAAAAGCATGAAGCGCGTTATCGTTCACACGCAAGAAAATGTGCCACTTCACGCACTTGACGCACCTGTTTCTGGTGATTCACACTCGATGGCGATTTGCCAGGCGGCAGTACATCTCGCACATGATCTCGGTACTGCAGGTATCGTGACAGAGACAAAGTCGGGTGCGACGGCTCAGAATATTTCAGCACACCGTCCAGAACGCGTCATCTTTTCGGTCACGAGTGATCGTCGTGTCGCACAGCAGCTGGCGCTTCTCTATGCAACCAAGAGCTTCCTAAAGCCAGATGGTGACAAAGCTGGACTCGAATTGACCGCAGAACTCGTTGGGCGCAAGTTTGTGAGCCCGGATGCCTCAGTGGTGATCGTCAGTGGGCGACAGCCGGGACTCAAGGGCGCAACCGATACCATTCGTATCCGACGCGTGATCGAGACGGTTTCGTCAAATACTAAATAGTTTGATACACTAAAGGTAATGAAAACGGTGGGCAAAATTTTTCACAAGCGCAGTATGCGCAAAGCGCCACTTGCTGGCAAAACGGTTCTGGTACGAGCCGACTATAACGTACCGATGCGCGATGGCGTTATTCAGGATGACTTCCGCATCCGTTCGTCAGTGCCGACGATCAAGCGACTCCTGGCCGACGGCTGCAAGGTGGTGATTATCAGTCACCTCGGTCGTCCTGACGGCAAGCGCGTCGAAGAATTCAGTCTCGAGCCAGCAGCGCAGCGACTGGCAGAGCTGCTTGAGCAGGAGATTCGTTTCGTTGACGATTGCATCGGCCCTAGGGTTAAAATGGCTATCAAGCGTGCACCGTCAAAATCCGTACTCATGCTTGAGAATGTGCGCTTTTATGCTGAAGAAGAGGCAAATGATCAAGACTTTGCGCGCCAGATTGCCGAAGATAGCGGCGCGCAGTATTTTGTCCAGGATGGGTTTGGTGTTGTACACCGCGCTCACGCCAGTACAGAAGCAATCACGCACTTTTTGCCGAGCGTAGCAGGACTGCTGCTCGAGCGCGAATATGAGCGTATCGTTGGTGCCATGAAGCAGCCTCGTCGACCGCTGGTTGCATTGCTTGGCGGCGCGAAAGTGAGCGACAAAATTCAAGTCATCAATCGTCTCGTGAAGGTTGCTGATCAAATCGTTATCGGCGGCGCGATGGCCAATACCTTCTTGGCGCATGCCGGTAAGCCAATCGGGAAAAGCAAAGCGGAAACAGACCAAGACGAAGTTATTTCAGGGATTTATGAGGCAATTAGTCGGAAGGTCTCTGCTGAATTTCGAGATAATTTTCTCGTACTCCCGACAGACGTAGCTGTTGCGAAAGCCGTTGATGCGAGTCAGGAGCGTCGTGTAATTCCTGTTGATGAGGTTGCTGAGGATGATCTCATTCTCGATATCGGTGACGCATCGATCGAACGGGCTGCTGCTGCATTGAGGCGTGCTCATACGGTGATTTGGAACGGGACACTTGGTATGGCAGAATTTCCTGCATTCGCGCACGGCTCTGCTCGTGCGGCACTTGAACTAGCCGAACATCCAGAAATTGCCTCGATTATCGGTGGTGGCGACACGGCTGATTTTGTACTCCACTGGGATGCAAGAGGAGGCGACAGCTTCACGCACGTCTCGACTGGTGGTGGCGCGAGCCTGGAGCTGATGGCTGGCGAAAAACTACCAGGCATAGAAGCACTCCTTGATGCATAGAAGCACCCTCCTGGGTTGTACTTTTTGCAGCCAAACTGATACACTAATGACAAATAACCGTAAGCAAGAATAACGAGTGGGTAAACACCTTATTATCGCCAACTGGAAGATGAACCTCACCATTCATGAGGGCAGCTTGTTGGTGCACAAACTAAGCGAACTGACGCAGAACCATCGCACAGTTGATGTTGTATTGGCGCCGGGTTTTCTGAATTTGCAGTCGCTCAATCTTCAGATCGATCACTCAAAGTTCAAGCTATGCGCACAGAATTTCTATTGGCGTGATGCCGGCGCCTTCACCGGGGAAGTATCTGCCAATCAGCTTCGCGGACTCGTCAGCTATGCGTTGGTTGGACACTCTGAACGTCGTCATATATTCGGTGAAGCTGGCCGTGAAATTGGACGTAAAGTTCAAGCGGCGATTCGCCACGACATCAAGCCGGTGCTCTGCGTTGGTGAGACAGCAATGGAACGTGGTGACGGCGAAACAAACGACGTACTACACGATCAGCTTGTCGCCGGCCTCGCGAATGTTACGAGTGACGACATGAAGCATGTCATCATCGCCTACGAACCAGTCTGGGCAATCGGCTCTGGTAATAGCGCAACGCCTGACGATGTCGAGAAAGCCTCGGCGATGATTCGTCGTCAGATTCAGCATATGTTTGGCGCACAGGTTGCACGTGATGTACAGGTGCTCTATGGCGGCAGTGTCTCGATGGACAATGCCCGAGGCTACCTTGATACAAAAGGCGTGAACGGACTATTGATCGGTGGCGCAAGTCTTCATGCTGACCAATTCGCAAGTATTATCAAAACAGCACATCAATCCCTAAGCGGCAAGAAATAGGAGCGAGCTATATGTCGGACATTGATTTTGAAGAACTAGACAAGGCGGTGACATCGCTGATGGGTTCGAATACTCCCACTGTTCCACAAAAGCAGGAAGAGACGACGCCTTCTCCGGCGCAAGCTGAGCCAACGACTACAGTTGCTGCGGAAATTGACACCCCAGAAGTTACGGTGCCGGCACCAGAGGTCCAGGACTCTCCAGTGAGCGCAAGGGCTGCGGAAACTGTTGTCGAGCCACAGACTCAAGCTCCTGTGCCGGTTGTTGCTAGCACACAATCTACCGAGTCGCTCGCCACCAAGCGACGCGGACAGTTCATGGACATGAAGCATCCTTCGGCCGACATGACGACAGTGGGCAAGCCAGCGACACCATCGCGCGTCGGCATGACAATTGCACCTACTGAAACGATTGAGGTGCCAGAAGTTGTCGCCGAGGAACAGACGACCACGGACGAAGTATCTACGGAGACGCCAGACGTGCCGGTGGAGACTGCTGCGCCATCTTCGCCATTTTTGCCGGATGCCAAAGTAGAGAAGCGTCCACTTGGGAGCCCTGCAGCCGCTACCGCTACAGAGAGTGTTCCGATCGATATGAGCGATATACTGCCCCCTGCTGAAGGCGATGATGAGGCAACGGTCGACTCGCTGACACTACCAAACGAGCTTCATCCTTCGGTACTTCAGGTTGAATCTGATTCAACTTACCAACCAGAAGATGAAAGTCCTGCCGTATCTGAACTTGAAGCTACTGCTGCGCCTGAAGTCGACGAAGCAGCTGCCGATGAAGTGAAATTGAGTGAGCGTCCGAGCCCTGTCGATGCAAAGGATGAAATCCTGCAATCGAAAAAAGATGCAATTCTCGAGTCCGCTTCGATCCCTCCACAGTATAAGGTCAAGGATCAGCCAGTGGCAGGACCCGATGAGCCACATGCCAACCTGTATGACAGCGCTGCTGATCATCCTGCAACATTTGATTCGCCCAAAAAATCATCACACCTCGGCGTGATTATCATGATTGTGGTGCTTATTATCCTCGGAGCAGGCGGCGGTGCCGTACTTTACTTGTATCAAGCAGGATCTCTCGGCTTCTAGCTGGTACAATAGAACGAATGGATATTCGCGAGGGATTAAATACCGCTCAGGTACGAGCGCTTGATGTTGTCGAGGGGCCGCTATTGATATTAGCCGGTGCTGGCAGTGGCAAAACAAAAACACTGACACACCGCATAGCGCATCTGATCGCAAATGAAGGCATCTGGCCGCAAGAAATTCTGGCCGTGACATTTACCAATAAGGCTGCTCGCGAGATGCGCGAACGGTTGTGGGCGCTGCTCGAAGGGGTGCAAGCGGGTGAATCAGTCCCGCGTGGATTCATGCCATGGATGGGGACATTCCACGGCGTATGTGTTCGCTTGCTGCGACAGTACGGTGACCGTATCAATATACGAACTAACTTTGTCATTTATGATGAAGATGATCGTCTTGGCCTTATCAAAAAATCCCTGAGGGATCTCGGGCTCAGCGACAAGCAAATCAAGCCTCGCTCGGTGAGCGCTGCTATTTCTGGGGCGAAAAACCAATTGATTTCGCCAGCCGGCTACAGTGCATCGGCACAGATGCCGTTCCAGAAAGATATTGCTAAAGTCTACGAACAGTACGAAACGCTCAAGGTGCAAGCGGGTGCGCTTGACTTCGATGATTTGCTCATCGAAACGGTGCGGCTCCTCAAAGATCATGAGCCAACTCGAAGCGCGTTGCGAGCGCAGTTCAAGCATATTTTGATCGATGAGTATCAGGATACCAACGCAGCTCAATATGCGATCGTCAAATATCTCGTCAATGATCAGCGGAATATCTGTGTTGTCGGTGACGACTGGCAATCGATTTATAGCTGGCGCGGCGCAGATTATACAAATATCCTAAATTTTGAGCGTGATTTTCCTGGTGCTGAGGTGATCAAGCTCGAACAGAACTATCGTTCGACTGGCGCGATCCTCGATGCTGCGCATCAGGTTATCACCAAGAACACCGAACGCACAGACAAGAAGCTTTGGACGGAAGCAGGGCAGGGTATGCCAGTGGAAATTCACCAGGTGTATGACGAGGCTGAAGAGGCGTATGCGCTCGCCGCTCGTATCCAAGCTCAGGTCGGTATCGGCGCCCGTCGCTATGGTGATTTTGCTGTCCTGTATCGTATGAATGCGCTCAGCTATATCATCGAGCGCTCTCTCCTCAGTATGCATATCCCCTATCAAATTGTGGGCGGTGTGCGCTTTTATGATCGTGCCGAGATCAAAGACATGATTGCCTATCTTCGCTTGATATATCAGCCGCAAGATATCATGAGTTTCACACGTATCGTTAATGTGCCGAAACGTGGTCTTGGCACGACGAGCGTCGAAAAATTCCTCATCTGGCAAGGGAGCTCGGGTATGGATATCGTGGCCGCGCTCAATAACATCGATCTCGTTGGCGGGATTACTCCTCGAGCTCGCGTGGCATTTTCGCACCTTGGCGAATTATTACGATCAGCGCAAGTCAAAGTCCAAAACGAGATTGGTCCAAGCGAACTCGTTGAATGGCTTCTCGACGCGGCGGGGTACCGTGATCACGTGCTCGATGGTACGCCAGCAAGCGAAGAGCGTATCGAAAACCTTGACGCACTGATTTCTGATGCGCGTTCATTTGCGACTGTGCCAGATTTTCTCGAAGAAGTAAGCTTGATGTCGAGCGCCGATACGGCGAGCTCGGGCGAAAAAGTGACGTTGATGACGCTTCACGCCGCCAAGGGTCTGGAATTTCCAGTCGTGTGGATGGTTGGACTTGAAGAAGGGGTCTTTCCGCATTCGCGCGTGTTTGATGCCGGTCCAAGCGAGCTCGAGGAAGAACGTCGTCTCTGCTATGTTGGTATGACCCGTGCGCGTGAGGAGCTGCACATGAGCTACGCCTCGAGTCGTTTGCAGCATGGACAGCGTGACTACAATATGCCAAGCCGATTCCTGTCAGATATGGGTCACAAGGTCGCCTCGATGCCGCTTGGGCGCGCACGTGCGACGAGTGATTTTGACGAGTTTTCTCAAGAGCCACAATTTGATATCGGGGATCGAGTCAAGTCGATGCAATTCGGCATGGGTGAGATCGTTGATATTGACGGAATGGCCGTGACGGTTGAGTTTGATTCGGGAACACGCAAGAAGCTCAACGTTGAGTATGCGCGCCTCGAACGGCTCTAATACAGAGGTAGCGACACGGTTCGGAATTCGTATTTTTTGTGTCGTTTTGCTATAATTGATGGCAATGATATCTCTTGGAGAATCTACAACGAGACCAACGTTGCGCATTGGCTCACGGTTTATCGATCGACGGCACGTGATTGTTGCGTTTGTCGCCCTGCTTTTCGTGTTGTTTTTGAGTTTTGCCGTCCGTGCGACCTATGCAGAAAGCGACAATGTGTCCCGAACTGGTCGCCATGTTCTAACGGTATATGATGATGGCGTCGAGAAGGGTGTCCTAACAGAGGCGAACACGCTTCGTGGGGCGCTTGACCAGGCCGGCATCGAAGTCGGTGATAACGACGTGACTGAGCCGAGCCTAGACGAAGAGCTCGTGGCTGCGACGTATGATGTTAACATCTACCGAGCTCGCCCCGTGTCTATTCATGATGGCGCGGTTGTTATGAAGGTCATGACACCGTACCGCTCTGCGCAGCAGATCGCAAAACAGGTTGGACTGTCACTTCACACCGAAGACGTCGTATCGCTTGAATCATCGAATGATGTTGTGAGCGACGGTGCGATTGAGCGCCTTGTCGTTGACCGTGCAACACCGGTCTCGTTTACATTTTATGGTGATACCAAAACAGCCTACACGCAAGGTGTGACTGTAGGTGAGATGCTAACCGCAAAGGGCATCGAACTGGGCGAGAATGACAAAGTCTCGCCGAGTCTCGATACGCCGATCACCGCTGGCATGGAAGTGAATCTCTGGCGCGAAGGCACGCAAACGGTAACGCGTGATGAGGCGATTGAATATCCGACACGAGAAATCCAAGACGCAGATCATCCCGTCGGCTATCGCAAGGTGACGACCGAGGGTGTCGATGGTGCGCGAACCGTTACCTATGAAATTACTATGAAAAATGGCGTTGAAGTCGCAAAGAAAGAAATTAACGCCGTTGTACACAAAGAGGCGACCGAAGAAGTCGTCGTGGTCGGTATCAAAGTTGAGTTGCCTGCGGGATCTCATGAGGATTGGATGGCAGCAGCTGGTATCGCATCGAGTGATTATGGCTACGTCAATTATATCGTTGGTCGCGAGTCGGGCTGGTCACCGACCAAATCCAACTACGCAGGATCTGGTGCCTACGGACTTTGTCAGGCACTGCCTGCGAGCAAGATGTCGTCTGCTGGTGGCGATTACCTAACAAACCCAATCACACAGCTCAAATGGTGTAATGGCTATGCAGTTGGTCGGTATGGTTCATGGTATGGTGCATGGAAATTTTGGCAAACGCATAATTGGTGGTAGAAGCATATGGCGCTGTCGAATAATACCTCACTAGGGCAGCACTGGCTGCGGGATCGCGATATGCTCGCCGGTATTGCTGATGCGGCCGAAATTGAACCAGGCGATACGATTCTCGAAATTGGTCCTGGGCTCGGTACACTGACGAGCGAATTACTTCGCCGCACCGACACTGTCATTGCCGTCGAATACGACGAGGCGTTAGCCCGCAAGCTACCTGGTCAATTTCCTGGCAAACAACTCAAGGTTGTCAATGATGATATTTTGCAATTTGATCTCACGACGCTACCCGCAGACTATAAGGTCGTCGCAAATGTCCCGTACTATATCACCAGTAAGATTGTCGAAAAACTTGTCACGGCCACGAACAAGCCGTCGATTGCCGTCCTGCTCGTACAAAAAGAAGTCGCTGAGCGTATCGCCGCTGGCCCGGGTGACATGAGCCTCCTGGGGTTGAGTGCGCAATTGTATGCCGAAACAGTTCTCGATATTGAGGTGCCGCGCGAGTTCTTTACGCCACCACCACGAGTGGATTCTCAGGTTGTGGTGCTGAGGCTCCGCTCCCATCCACTCGTGCCTGAAGCAGAGCAAAAAGCTTTCTGGCGTGTTGCGCATGCAGGATTCGCAAACAAACGCAAAAAACTACGGAGCTCTCTCGCGGCAGGACTCGCGCGCGAAAAATCTGACATCGAGTCCGCACTTACCCGCATCGATGTCGATCCGGATGCACGCGCACAAGATCTCACGATTGAGCAGTGGCGTCGAATAGCGAAAGAACTCGTATGATCGCTGCCGACCAACCGGCGGTTTTCCCTGAAGCTCTCCGGGTAGCCGTATCGTCGCGTCAGGACGGCACAATGTTGAGTCGATCGAAGCAATCGTTTGCCGACAAGGCTGATGTCTCGCGGCGTCGGCAATTTTGCGATCGAGCTGGCGTTGCCTACGATGACTGCGTGTACCAAATCATTTCCTATGGCGAAGATATGACGTATGATTCGATCGTCGAAGTTGGCACGCCGCATATCGATCCTGGCGTCGAGGCGGATGTGCTCTATACCGAGCAGCCTGGTGTTGGGTTGTTTTTGCCGACTGCCGATTGTATCGCAACAGTGCTATATGACACCAAGCGCCACGCACTCGCATTGGCACATCTCGGGCGACACGCTTCCGTGGCGAAAACCATGACGCGTGCTGTTGAGCGGTTCGTCGACAAGGGGAGTGACGCAGCTGACATTCTCATATGGATGGCGCCGAGTGTAGGACCCGAGGACTACGTGATGGACTATTTTGATTCAACTGATGATCCTGATTGGCGCACCTTCGCTGTAGCTCGAGATGACGGCATCCACCTTGATCTCGCTGGCTATAATCGTCAGTTGGCTATCAATGCCGGTGTGGTGCCGACAAACGTTCATACCTCTCCGGTCACTACTGCCCGAAGTGACGACTATTACTCGCACTCTCACGGCGACAGTGACGGACGATTTGCGGTTGTTGCGATGATGCGCTAGAGGTTGACCTCTGCTATACTAGGAAGCATATGGGAAAAAACCTCTACATCACGACCGCAATTCCGTACGTAAACGGTGTACCGCACATCGGACACGCACTCGATTATTTATTGGCTGACATCTGGACGCGCTACCAAATGCAAAACGGCAAACAAGTCCGTTTCCAGATTGGTACCGATGAGCATGGCAACAAAAACGCTATGAAGGCAGCCACGATGGGACTGACCCCACAGGCGTATGCCGATCAGGCACACGCACCGTTCAAGGCAATGGCTGAGAAGGTCGGTTCGAGCTACACTGACTTCATTCGTACCACAGACACGCACCACAAGGCGGCAGTCCAGTATATTTGGCAGCAGCTCAAGTCGCACATCTACAAAGATACCTACGAAGGCTGGTACTGTAACGGCTGTGAGCAGTTCTATACCGATAAAGAAGTCCAGGCAAACAACGGCACCTGCCCGAACCACCAAACGCCGTTTGAACATCTCTCCGAGGAAAACTACTACCTTCGCTGTAGCGATTTTTCTGACCAGATTCGTCAGGCGATCGAAACCAACAAGATGCAGATCGTCCCAGAGTTCCGCAAAAAAGAACTGCTCGAAATGATCAAAGACGGCGTCAAAGATGTTTCGATTAGCCGTCCACGCAAAAATCTGAGCTGGGGCGTGCCGGTACCTGACGATCCAGACCAGGTGATTTATGTCTGGATTGACGCGCTGAGCAATTACATCACCGTACTCGGGTATCCCGACCAAGCCGGCTATCAGGATTTTTGGCCGGCAGATGTTCAGGTCGTTGGCAAAGATATTCTGCGCTTCCACGCTATCATTTGGCCAGCAATCTTGCTTGGTATCGGACTATCACTCCCAAAAAAGCTACTTGTTCACGGCTTTATCAATGTTGATGGATCAAAGATTTCGAAATCCCTCGGTAACGGCATCGACCCAGTTGAAGTGATCGATACCTATGGTCTCGATGCGTTTCGTTACTTCTTCTCACGCCACATTCCGACGCAGGAAGATGGTGACTTTAGTTGGGAAAAGTTCGAATCAGCCTACAACAATGAACTTGGCAATGACCTCGGCAACCTCGTGCAGCGCACGGCGAGTATGATTAAGCGCTACGAAGCCGGTGTTATCGGTGAGCTCAAGGCGGGCGAACACGATATGGGTCCGTACCACAAAGCGATGGAAGCGCTCGACTTCAATCAAGCCTTTGATGAGGTCTGGGTAATGGTTCGGTCACTCAATCAATTTATCGAGCAAGTCAAACCATGGGAGATCGCCAAAGCGCGCGAAACCGATACTGATGCAGAAGCTCATCTGAGTGAGGTCTTGTCGCATGCAGCTGGTACGCTCCTGCAGATTGCTGACATGCTCGTACCATTCCTACCGGAAACAGCGAAGCGCATGCACGAACTCTTTGAAAACGCGGTGGTGCCAGATGAGATCACGCCACTCTTTCCAAAACTCTATGTTCACACACCTGATCCACGCGCGCCAAAAGCTTAGCTATGAAGCTCATCGATACACACTGCCACATTCATGATTCGGAGTTTTTCACTCCTGAGTTACAGAATGACGTCTACGCACAAGCGATTGAGAGTCAAACGGGCATGATCTGCGTTGCGACGAGTGAAAAATCTTCTCAGCAGGCGGTTGATTTTGCCAGTAGTCACGCTGATGCCTGGGCAATCGTTGGCGTTCACCCGCACGATACCAAGGATGGGTGGAACGCGGTCGGAGAGCTACTTTCGAGCCGACGCGAGGGTATCGTTGGCATTGGTGAGATCGGTCTGGATTATTTCTATATGAATTCTGATCGCGATACGCAAATTGCGGGACTGGAACAACAACTCCAGTGGGCGCTCGACTATGACTTGCCGATTAGCTTTCATGTTCGAGACGAAAAGCAAGCGAGTGGCGCCGTGTGGGATGATTTTTGGCCTTTGTTTGATAATTTCCCGGGCCTGCGTGGTGCACTACATAGTTTCACGGACACTAAAGCACAGCTTGAACAGGGGTTGTCGCGTGGATTGTACGTTGGCGTCAACGGCATCAGTACATTCACGAAGGACACTGCGCAGCAGGAACTATATGCGTGGATTCCACTCGAGAAGATATTGCTCGAAACGGACGCTCCCTTCTTGACTCCAGCGCCATTTCGTGGTACAATGAACCAGCCTAAGTTTGTCGGGAGGGTGGCAGAACATATGGCGACAGTCCGTGGAGTGTCGCTTGATTTGGTTTCTGAGTCCACGACCGCAAACGCACGCACATTATTCAGTATCTAGCGCTACTATGAACGAGAACGATCAATATCAAATTCCGAAGCACGAAATCGACAATCAGTTTGCCGAAATTGCTGGCGAGAATCCCGAACTCACGGAAATTGGCCGCGAGATCACCGAATCATACAATAATGATCGCTCTGCTGTTGGCGCTGCTGCTATCGACACAACTCGCCTCGAGTACGGTGGTACGACCCCTGAACAGCAAGTGCATCCTTCGATCGTGGCAATTTCCGATATGGGCACGCACATTCACGAACTTCGCAACGACCGCCTCGGTAACCGATCTGACTATACACTAGGAGCGTAATATGCCCTCAATTCTCTCAAAAGCCCTTAGCCTACTCACCGGAAGTGAGGCGAAGGTTAATACCGACTGGCTCAAAATGCCAGCCAATCGTGCACTCAAACCCCTCACCGAGCGTGAGCTTATTCGGCTAGAGGCGGAGATTGGTGCGAAGTTATTTGGTCCAATCCCAGCTGGCCACCGCCGTGAGTTTTTTTGCCTCGATGCCAAGACCTGGATCTGGCACGAAGAATGGGTCGATGATACTCGCAAGCTGCAAACCGCAACTACTCGCTACGAGGTGCAAGAGCGCGGAATTTTGAAGGTTCAAGAGGGCGCACGGTACGCCTACGTCGAAGGTCAAGAGCTCGAGAATCTGACGATGGCAATTCGCATGTATTACGAACGCGTGGCTCGAGACGTTTACAACACCAATCCGAAGTCGATAGCCTGATATAATAGAGTCTATGTCTGAAGACGGTCTATTATATTTTGATTACGCTGCTGCAACGCCACTCTCTGACGTGGCGCTCCGAGCAATGCGGCCGTATTTTTCTGAGAAATTCTTCAATCCTTCGAGTCCCTACGCACCGGCAATTCAGGTCCATCGTGAGTATGAGGCTGCCAAGCACGAACTGGCGGTTGCGATTGGTGGCAAGGCGGATGATATTGTCGTCACTGCCGGTGCAACCGAATCAATTAATCTCGCGATGACTGCAGCGGGCGGGGGACATATCGTCACGTCTGCCATAGAGCATCACGCAGTTCTTCATGCTGCTCGTCGCCACGATGTAAGTATTGTCGATGTTCCTCGTAGCGGTATCGTCGATGCACAGGCGATCAGGCAAGCAATTCGTTCTGATACTCAGCTTGTTTCGATTGCGTTGGCAAACAATGAACTCGGTACGATTCAGCCACTGCGGGATATCGCGACCGTTATCGAGGCGGAGCGTCTCGCGCGTCGCAATCGTGGCGACAAAACGCCGCTGTGGTTTCATAGTGATGCCTCCCAAGGTGTTGGTCAAATTGATATCAACGTCGCGCGCCTTGGTGTGGATTTGATTACGATCAATGCAGCAAAATGTTATGGTCCAAAGCAAGTGGCGCTTTTGTGGCGTAAGCCAGGCGTTGCGCTGACGCCGCTGGTGTATGGCGGCGGGCAAGAACTGGGACTCAGGAGCGGTACGGAAAATGTCGCTGGTACGATTGGGTTTGCTGCGGCACTGACCGATGCCTCGCAAAAGCGCAAGAGCGAATCAAAGCGTCTCGGCGATCTCAGAGACCTGTTTGAGCAGCTACTCGTAGAGGGTAATGATCCACTTCAGGTGACGATACCTGGCAAGAAGCGTTTGCCCGGTTCACTTCACGTTATGATTCCGGGAGTTGATGCTGAGCGTTTGATTTTTCTGCTAGAAACCAAAGGCGTGTTTGTCGCAACGGGTAGCGCATGCGCGGCCAATAGTGGTACTCGTAGCCATGTTTTGACGGCGATCGGTTTGACTGACGCTGAGGCGGATGGCAGTCTGCGTATTACGCTTGGTCGTCATTCGACCGAAGCGCAGGTTCGCCGCGGCGCTGAGGCGATTATCGACGCCGTGCGCAGTGAGATCGAAAGGGTGCGAAAGTGATTCGCTGGCTGATTGGTGTAGTCATATTTTTTACGGCGCTTATCGTCGGTATATCACTGTTTTTGACACCAAACAATCTCATGAATTGTAGCGACACACCGTCAACGATCACTGGGTGCGACAAGGCGGACGCAGTGATTGCAATCAGTGGCGGTGACACGACTGCACGAGCACAAAAAGCGATTGACCTTTATCAAGCTGGCTGGGCAAAAGAGATTGTCTTTTCTGGTGCTGCTGCTGATACCTCTGGGCCAAGCAATGCTGAAGTGATGCGTGAGCAAGCATTGGCGCAGGGCGTACCGCTTGCTGTAATTCGTATCGAGGAAATGAGCACTAGTACTCGCCAGAATGCCGAAGACACGGCGCCAATTCTCGATGAAGATAAGGTTGAGACGGCGATACTCGTCACTTCTCGCTATCACATGAAACGCGCGATGCTCGAATTTCAAAAACAAGCCCCGAATGTGCAGTTCCGAGCTAGTCCTGTCGACAGCGACAATCAGTGGTCGGCGGTTTGGTGGTGGACGACGCCATATGGATGGATGCTTGCTGTTAGCGAGCTCGTCAAAATCATTATCTTCTATACCGGAGGCTCGGTATGACGCGTGTATTTGTCGGTATGAGTGGTGGCGTTGACTCGTCGGTGACAGCTGCGCTGCTTGTTGAGCAAGGCTATGATGTCACGGGCGTCTACATGAAAAACTGGAGCCAGGATCTGCCTGGCATGAAGTGTCCATGGGCTGAAGATTTGGCAGATGCTAAACGTGTGGCTGTCGGTCTCGGTATTGATTTTCGCGTCTTTGATTTTGAGACCGAATACCGCGAGCGCGTTGTGCAATATATGATTGATGAGTATAAGCTGGGTCGGACGCCGAATCCAGACATCATGTGTAACCAAGAGGTGAAATTCAAGCTCTTTTTGGACGTTGCGCTTGAGAATGGCGCCGATATGATCGCAACTGGACATTATGCTCGAACGCACGATGGCACGTTGCTGCGGGCTAAAGACGAGAACAAGGACCAGACGTATTTCCTCTATCGCGTGACAGAAGATGCGCTGCGCAAAACACTGTTTCCACTTGGTGACTACACCAAGGCTGAAGTGCGCGCCATGGCCCAGGAGCGCGGGCTATGGACGGCGAGCAAAAAAGAGTCAATGGGCGTTTGTTTTGTTGGCCAGGTCGGTATGCGCGACTTTTTGAGCCAATATGTCGAAACCGTGCCGGGAGATATTATCGATCGGGATTCTGGCGAGACAGTCGGCCGTCACGATGGTGCGATTTTTTATACACTCGGTCAGCGTCACGGCCTCGATCTTGGCGGCGGTTTGCCGTATTATGTCGTCGACAAAAACATGGATGAAAATATCGTATATGTGAGCCGTAATTTGAACGCCGAAGAAATGTGGCTTTCAACGATCGAACTGAACAACATCCATTGGATCGATCGCACGCCAGAGAACGGCGCGCAGGTCCAGGCGCGCATCCGTCACCGCGCACCGCTCGTGCCTGCAGTGCTTGAAGGTAGCCGTCTCGTCCTCGATGAGGCGCAGCGTGCCGTCACCTCTGGTCAATCCGTTGTCATCTATGACGGTGACGTGGTCCTCGGGGGTGGAGTTGTGATATCATAACTCCAGATATGAATACCCAAGACATCCGCAACGCCTACCTAGAATTTTTTACCAAACGTAGCCATGCCGTCATTGATCGTGCGCCGCTCGTTCTCAAAGACGACCCGACGACGCTTTTCACTGGTAGCGGCATGCAGCCGATGATTCCGTATCTTCTCGGACAACCACACCCAGAAGGAAAGCGCATCGTCGACAGCCAAACGTGTCTGCGCGCACAAGACATTGATGACATTGGTGACAACCGTCATACGACATTCTTTGAGATGCTCGGCAACTGGAGCATGGGAGATTATTTCAAGGCAAAGCAAGTGCCATGGATGTTTGAGTTTCTGACGGAAGTTGTCGGCCTCGATCCAAGTAAGCTGTATGTTACGTGCTACATGGGTAACGAAGAATTCGGCATTGCCAAAGACACCGAAGCAGCTGATTTATGGGCGAATCTCTTTGTAGAAAAGGGTCTCTCGAACGGTGTCGCTGATATGGGTTCAGAAGAAGCGGGCTATGCGCGTGGCGTGAAGGACGGCGAGCGCATTTTCTTTTACGATGGCAGCAAAAACTGGTGGAGCCGCAATGGCAACGAAGCCAATACGCCGGTTGGCGATCCATGTGGTCCCGACAGCGAAATGTTCTATCTCTTTGATTCGGTCAAGCATGATACGTCATTTGGTGAATTCTGTCATCCAAACTGTGACTGTGGCCGCTTCATGGAAGTTGGCAACAACGTCTTTATGGCCTACAAAAAAGTAGCCGAAGGTCAGTTTGAGCCACTCGAAAAACCAAACATTGACCATGGTTCAGGCCTCGAGCGCATTGCTGCTGCAGCCAACAACGATCCAGACGTCTTCAAAATTAGCCTGATGTGGCCAATTGTCGAAAAGCTCCAGACTCTCAGTGGTAAAAAGTACGAGAGTTACACCGAAAGTATGCGTGTGATCGCTGATCACTTGCGTGCTGCAACTTTCCTGGCTGTCGATGGCTGCGTTCCGAGCAACAAGGAACAGGGCTATGTCATGCGTCGCTTGCTGCGTCGTGCGATTCGTTACAGTTTCGATCTCGGCATCGAGCAGAACTTCCTCGAAGAGATTGTCCCTGTCATCGCTGACCTCTATGTCGAAGATTTTCCAGAAGTCAAAGAGCAGCGCGAAACAATCATCGCTGTGCTCGTGAAAGAGGAAAAAGCCTTCCGTCAGACACTGCGCAAGGGTATTAAAGAGTTTGAGAAAATGTACGAAAAAACTCTTATGAAAGACGTAACAGATGGCGGAACGGTAGACTTCACTCCTGATTGGGTGACTGGTGACATGCTCTTTACGCTGTACGACACCTATGGGTTCCCCGTGGAGCTTTCAGTCGAAGAGGCCTCCAAGCGAAGCTTAGATTTACATGATAATTGGCGTGAACAATTCGACGCCAAGATGGCAGAGCAGCGTGCCCGTTCGCAGACGGCCGCTAAAGGCACCTTCAAGGGTGGTCTTGGTGGTCAAGATATGATTCACAAAAAGTACCACACGGCGACGCACTTGCTGCAATCGGCCTTGCGCACTATTTTCGGCGAAGAATTACGCCAGCACGGTAGCAACATCACTGAAGATCGCTTGCGTTTCGACTTCAACCTCGACCGCAAAATGACGCCAGAAGAAATTGCCCAGGCAGAAGAGCTTGTAAACGGCTGGATTGCCGAAGACTTACCTGTCAGTTACAAGATGTATCCAACCCAAGAAGCCCTCGATATGGGTGCAATTGGTCCGTTCGGCGAACGGTATGCAGATGAAGTAAAAGTCTATCAAATGGGCGAAGGCGAGCATATGGCGAGCCTGGAGATTTGTGGCGGTCCGCACGTCGACCATACCGGACAACTCGGTGAAGATGGCAAAGTCTTCAAGATTTCCAAAGAAGAATCATCGAGCGCCGGCATCCGCCGCATCAAAGCAATTTTGGTCTAGATATGACTCAACCCCGGTTGTCGACCTCGCGTGATGCGAGGGACAACCGGGGTTGCGTCCTTGTTGAAGGGAGTCAGACGTCGGTCTCGAGGACCGAGGTGGGTTGCGCCTTGATCCAGTTGACCATGGTGGCGTCTGAGCCGATGACATCCCAACGACTGCGCTCGTCGAGATACCCCGAGGCCCAGGGGTCGGCAGTGATGTCGACACCCTCTGCAGCCAGATGGTCAAGGCGTTCCTGGGTAGTCCCGGTGAACACCTTGGTCTTGTCATGGTAGCACAGCAGGTACGTCCTGCGTGTGCCGATGATGGCGGCAACCGCTTCGGTGACTGCACGTTCAGCGACGGCAATTCCGTATTCGGAGCCGTCAGAGTCAAACTCTGCCAATGCTTTCTCCTTGCTAGTACTAGGGTCGTTCGAGCCACATGCGGAGGGATCCGCCCGTGGCACCATCCTGGTCGATCCGGAGGTCGATTTCCAGGAAGATCTTGACGTGCATGTCGACAACCGGCCGGCTATCGATGTCGAGTAGCTGCCCCATCGTTTCGATGATGAGGCTATTCTGCTCGAGGCTCGACTTCCAGTTAATGTCAGCCTTCAATTCAGAAAGCGAGACATGCACGAAAAACGTTGAGGTCTCGTGTCGAACGAGAACTCGGAGTGAACGTGTCCGTGGATGGCCATGTTCGAGCACTTCCTCGAGGAACGGCTTGTAGCCGCCCTCGGGCACGATCACGCGAAATTCTCGACCTTCCAGCTCAGCAGGGAGGTCGGTCTCGATGGTATTAGCCATGAGGCTACCGTTCCCTTCTTGAATTGTTAAGGACGCTTTATAAACCATAGCATAATTATGATATTTTTGCAACAGCTATGACCGTAACCGGTATTGGTATATAATATACTATATCTATGGTTTTCGAAAAACTTCGTGCAAAAGTAGCAAACAAGGTAGAAGCTGACGAATATATCGTCGGGCTCGATATCGGAACTGAATTCGTTAAGGCGTTGATCGCCAAAATAAAAGGTGATGAGCTTGAAATTGTTGGCGTTGGACGCACTCGTCAAGGGGTGAGCGATATGCATTCTGGTGCCATTGCGGATATCACTGGCGTGGTTCGCAACTGTGAAGATGCGCTCGCGCAGGCTGAAGAAATGGCTGGATTGCAGGCGAAGCGTGCCGTCATCGGTATCGCTGGCGAACTGGTCAAGGGTGTCACGAATACTATTCGCTATCGTCGTCCGCAGCCGAACAAGCCGCTTGACGTACCGGAGATGGAATTTATCATCGAAAAAGTCCAAGAACGCGCACAGATGAAGGCGCAAAAACAAATCGGTCTCGAGACAGGCAACGATGAAGTTGAAGTAAAGCTCGTCAACTCGGCGCTCGTCAGTATCCATATCGATGGCTACAAGATTTCAAACCCAATCGGCTTTCAGGGTCGAGATGTTGCTGTCCAAATCTACACGGCATTCGCCCCAATGGTTCATATTGGCGCACTCGAAAAAGTTGCTGACGAACTTGCGCTCGATCTCGTTGCGGTGGCCGCTGAGCCATTCGCGGTGTCACGTAGCGTGCTTGGAAATGACGCCAGTAGCAGTTTTACGGCTATCCTCGCTGATGTTGGTGGCGGTACGACAGACATCGCTGTTGTTGATGATGGCGGCGTCGAAGGCACTAAGATGTTTGGTATCGGCGGTCGTAGCTTCACGCGGACGATCGCGAGTGATATGGATCTCAATTATGCTGATGCCGAGAAGCTCAAGTGCAACCTCGATAATGACAAACTCAAAGCCGATATTCGTCACTCGGCCGAAAAGGCAATCGATAAAACGCTTGGTGTGTGGCTCGATGGCGTTGAGTTGGCGCTTAGTGAATTTGACTCAGTCGATCATTTGCCGAATCGTATCCTACTCTGCGGTGGCGGCGCAAGTCTCGAGCAACTCGTCGAAGCACTCGCTGAGCGCGAATGGTACAAAGACTTGCCGTTTACCAAGAAGCCAACTGTTCAGCTGATTAAACCATCCGAAGTAGTCGGCATCACCGATCCAAGCGGCACCGTAACCGATCATACGTTCATCACCGCTATGGGATTGCTCCGAGTCGGGTATGATACAATCGTAGGCGCTGAAGACGCCAATAGCGTCAAGGAAAAAGTTAATAAATTGTTGAGAATATAGCCTGATGGCAGATGCACCACAAAAAGACGTAGTATATATCGATGTCGAAGACGACATCACTGCTATCATTGGCAAACTCAAAGAGGCCAAGAAGCACATCGTCGCGCTGGTACCGCCGAAGCGAACAGGTATTCTGCAGAGTGCCGTCAACCTTCGTCTGCTCGCTCGAACGGCCGAACAGCATGATAAACGTCTGGTGATTATTACTAGCAACTCAGCGCTCATTAGCTTGGCTGCGTCGGCTCGTATACCGGTGGCAAAAAACCTCCAGACCAAACCTGAACTCGGTGAAATTGCTGCACTTGATATCGATAACGGCGAAGAGGTGATTGACGGTGCTGAATTGCCTGTCGATGAACACGCTCGCATGGCGACGAATGATGATGGCGAGATCGAATCCGCTCTGGGCGCTGCGGCCGTTGGGCGAAGTGAGGCATCTGCGCGCGTGCCAGGTGCTCGCTCGAGCCGTCGTCGATCGGCGTCACGCGTGCCCGACTTTAATTCATTTCGCAAAAAACTTTTCCTTCTCGGAGCGCTTGGTGCGTTTTTGATTGCATTTTTTGTCTGGGCGATTATGTTCGCGCCCCATGCAACGGTAGTACTCACGACGCGTACAACGGCAGCAAACGTGAGTCAGCAAGTGACAATTGGACCGAAGGTTGAAACAGACGTGGCAAAATCAATGTTGGCTGCTGAAGAGAAGGCTACAACACAGGATATCAGCATTAGCTACGATGCAACAGGCACGATCAATGCCGGTGAAAAGGCAACTGCAACCGTCAAGTTTTCGCAGCAGGCTCTGTCTTCGAAGACAGTAGCGGCGGGCACGAAGCTCAAATCATCAACTGGCCTCATCTTTGTGACGGACGAGAGTGTTACAGTTCCTGCAAGTAGTGTTGGTTCTGCGGCATGTTTCCCTACTGCCTGCCCAGGTACTGTAACTGTAAAAGTGACGGCTGACGCTGCGGGTGCCGGCTACAATGGCGCAACGGGTAGTCTCTCCGGTGCTGGCGACGGTATATCGGCAAGTTTCACTGCAGCCTCTGCCGGTGGCACCGACAAAGAAGTTGCAGCTGTCACGCAGGAAGATTTAGATACCGCAAAAAAGCAAATTGATGCTAAGCTCGATGTTGCAGCAGCCAAGCAGACTCTTCAATCGCAGCTCGGTGATGGATATATTGTGATCGAGGACACATTTACGTCAGACACGTCAAAGATTGAGTCTGATACCACAGTCGACGGCGAGGCGCCGAGTGGCACCGCAAAGCTCGAAGGAACGGTGACGTATAGTATGTATGCCGTTAGTAAAGAGGTACTCGGTGCCTATCTCGACGCAGTAGTCGCTCAGCAAATCGATAATACTGACCAGCAGCGGATTTATGATAATGGCAGTAACACAGTTCAATTCGCCAATGCACAGAAGACGACCGATGGTATGCTCGTATCATTAACCGCGACGGGTGCGATTGGTCCAAAAATCGACGATGCACAGGTCAAGACGATTGCGGCGGGCAAGAACTACGGTGACATTCAGCAGGCCCTGACGGCAATCAGCGGAGTTGACAGCGCGGACACGAAGTTTTCTCCGTTCTGGGTAACAAAGGCGCCGACTAACGTTGATAAGATTTCGGTCGAGTTCACCCTAAATGAGCAATAAACAGACGCTCATTGCTCTCGATGTTGGTGAGAAGCGTATTGGCATCGCTCAGGCTGATACATCGATAGGTATTGCTGTTCCGTATGACACAATCGAAGTTGACGGCTACGAAGTTGCGGCTATAGTTCGTCTCGTGCTTAGTGCGGGTGCAGACAAGATTGTTGTCGGGTATCCGCGCAATCAATCAGGGGAGCCGACGGCACAGACGCAATTCGTTGAAGACTTTGTCGAAAAATTACGAGACTGTGACGCAGAAATTGTCTACCAAGACGAATCGCTCACCAGTGTACTTGCAGAGCAACAACTTGCGGCACGAAAAAAACCGTACAGCAAAGGCGATATAGACATGATTGCTGCCAGTATCATTTTGACGGATTATCTGGAGGAACATCGATGACATTTGATGTGATGCGACAACGGATTCGTGACCGAGCATCAGGGGTTCTCGCGCCAGCCAGGCCCGCTTTGAGTCAGATGCAAATACAGCCACCACGACGCAGAAAATGGCCGTGGATTGTCGCTGGTTCGGTGCTAGCATTTGTCGTACTGCTCGGAGCTGGGGCGTATACATGGTATACTTTAGCTCAGCGTCCAGTTGACCCAGCCAATAATGAATTAGTCACTGTGCGTGTCGAAAGTGGACTCGGTCCATCGCAGATCGGAACAATCCTTAAGGATGAGGGGCTGATTCGTGATGAGCTTGCCTATCGTATCTACGTCAAGCTGCACAAAATTGAGAATACACTCAAAGCCGGCACGTATAAAATTGCACCATCAGAGACGATGGGCCAGGTGATCGCGCACTTGCTAGAAGGGCGCGATGAGACGTTTACGATTACCTTTTATCCCGGGGCAACACTATACGATCCTACGGATGTAGACGATACTAGACGCACAGACGCCTACACTATGTTGGCACGCGCGGGCTATAGCGACGAGCAGATACGCGCCGCTCTTGCTACTACCTATGATTCGCCACTTTTCCAGGATAAGCCGGTCGGTACGTCACTCGAGGGCTATATCTACGGCGAGACCTATCAATTTCCGATAACCGCATCGGTGGCGGACATCTTGAATTCTACGTTTACGACCTATTACGATCAGATACAAAAGAACGACATTGTTTCTGGGGCTGCAAAACATGGCTTGAATTTGTATCAAGCGATTACGCTCGCATCGATTGTTCAGCGTGAAGTGAGTGGCTACGACGATATGCGCAAGGTGGCACAGGTGTTCTATAGCCGGCTTGAACAGGGTATGACGCTAGGCTCTGACGTGACCTTTATTTATGCTGCTCAACAAGCGAATCAAACACCGACAGTCACCTTTGATTCACCATATAATACTCGCATCAATGCGGGACTACCTCCGGGCCCGATTGCCACTCCAGGTATCGATGCGCTCAGGGCCGTGGCTGACCCGGCAGATACAAGCTATCTGTATTTCGTGGCCGGCGATGATGGCAAGACGTACTTCTCGTACACCGAAGCAGAGCACCAGCAGAATGTCGCTGCACACTGCGGTGACCTCTGTAAGTAGTGATTGACTGCACTATGCAAAACTTGACTTGCATGAGGTATGAGTGATAAAATAAACGGAGCACATTAGCGGTATTGACTCGCAAAATAGGTATGGAGTACGACCTATTTCGCCGAGTGGGAATCAAGCCAGCTGATGCGCCTACCTTGAAATGTCGTACGGATGCCGAACAAACGTTTTTAAAATAGTAATTAATAAAATGGTCGACACGCGCATCCTGTTCACAACAACAAACAGTGAAGAAAGACAGAGTACGGTAGCAGTCCCGCAGCAATGCGAGCGACGGGAGAACTATTATTCGTGGCACACAACCCACGACGGGGTCGACAAAATCACTTACACACCGATTGCGTCGAAACAAACTGAAAATTAGCTCATTTGCGGGGTATATCGGGGTCTTTTTCCTGGTTATCGCGCTTGTTTCTATCGGGTATCAACCACCCGAACAAATTAAGGCCGCAGCGAGTGCAGTATCTACAAATACCGTAGCGAGCGACGCTGTAGATCAACAGGCAATTTCTGTTGATGACCTGGTGGCGACGCAGGTTGCAACTACTATTGCGCAGTCTGCCGATCTTCCAGTTGCAAGTAACGTTGCCAACCTCTCTCAATCAATTGCGGCCGAAAGCGTTCTTGTACAGAATGACAGCAATATTGTTGCTAAACCACAAGTTGTCCAGGCCTCTGCAGATACGCGTCAAATCGTTACGTATACGGCCGTGGCGGGTGACACAGTCGAATCGATTGCGCAAAAGTATGGCCTAACGGCACAGACGGTTAAGTGGGCCAATAATTTGATGTCTGATGCTATTGAGCCAGGTAAGCAGCTAAAGATTCTGCCAACTGATGGTATTTTATATAAAGTAAAATCCGGTGATACGATTGAGTCGATAGCCAAGAAATATAACGCGAATACTGATCAGATTCGTACCTACAACGATCTCGACCTCAGTGACCTGAATGTCGGTAGTGAAATCGTGGTGCCGCAGGGCGAGCTTCCTGAACAGGAGCGCCCTGGCTACGTTGCACCTGTGACGACGTATTACTCGACAATTGGTAATTACAGTGGTGGGTACAGTACGTCAAACACCTACGGCCAAACATCGGGTAACAGGTATGGCTTCGGTCAGTGTACTTGGTACGCCTACGAACGACGGCTGCAGCTCGGTAGGCCGGTCGGTGGCATGTGGGGGAATGCACGTTCATGGGCAAGCTATGCAGCAAATGCGGGTTATCAAGTGAACGGTACGCCTGCTGTCGGTACGGTCATGCAAAATGGCGGTGGCTGGTACGGTCACGTGGCAATCGTCGAATCGGTTAATCCTGGTGTTTCGATCACGATTAGTGAAATGAATGCTCGTCGCTTCGGCGGTGGCTTCAACCGAATTGGCCGCGGTGAAATATCGTGGGCTGAAGCTACGAGCGGTATGTACCGCTACATCTACTAGTCGATTAAAATGACACAAAAAAGTACCTCTGTCAAAACAGAGGTACTTTTGCTATAATAAGATGAATATGTTCGTAGATACAGCAAAAGTAGTGATTCAAGCAGGCAAGGGCGGCGACGGCGTCGTCAGCTTTCGTCATGAAATTTATGTCGACAAAGGTGGTCCGGATGGTGGCGATGGCGGACGTGGCGGTGATGTTATCTTCGAGGCGACTGAAAACCTTAATACGCTTCTCGATTTTCGCTACCAGCCTGAGCTCAAGGCAAAGCCGGGCGGTAATGGCGCCAAGCGCAAAATGCATGGTCGTTCAGGCGAAAGTCTGACAGTAAAAGTTCCAATGGGAACACTCGTGAAGCGTGATGGCGAAGTGATCGCTGATCTCACGGAACACGGTGAACAAGTCGTCATCGCGAAGGGTGGTGACGGTGGCTTTGGTAACGCTCACTTCAAATCGAGTACTCGCCAAACGCCAAAAATTGCTGAACTTGGTGAGCCGGGCGAAGCGTTTGAGGCGGAGCTAGAATTGAAACTTCTCGCAGATGTCGGTCTCGTCGGATTTCCAAATGCGGGAAAATCAACATTCCTCAGCGTTATTTCGAACGCTCGTCCCGAAATCGCAAACTATGAGTTTACGACATTGACACCGAACCTTGGCGTGGCTGATATCGATGACGGTTCGCTGCTGGTGGCAGACATCCCTGGTCTTATCGAAGGCGCATCTGATGGCAGGGGACTTGGCGATGCTTTCTTGCGTCACGTTGAGCGTACCGGCGTGCTGCTACATCTGATCGATGCCTATAGTGACGATGTCGCCAAGAGCTACCAGACGATTCGCGGTGAATTGACGGCATACTCGAGCGAGCTGACTACTCGCCCAGAAGTCGTTGCCCTCACAAAAACAGAGGGACTCGACGCTGAGCTTGTCGATATGCAGCGTGATGCGCTCAAAACTGTCGTACCCGAGGGAACTCCTATCTTTGCTATTTCATCGGCGGCACATGTCGGCATCAAGGATGTATTGCGCACACTTCGTGCCTATGTAGAGGAATGGCGTTCACGCACACATGAAGAGGTTGAGGAAGATGACGATTTGCTTCCAACGATCACAATTGATGACATTGATACTTCTGATAGCTGGACAGTAGAGGCGGTCGAAGGAGGCTATCTGGTGCAGGGTGCCAAGATAGAGAAATTTGCTCGTCGTACAAACTTCGAGCAGTTCCAGGCAGTGAACCGTTTGCGCGATATCATGAACAAACTTGGAATCACTCACGAACTCAAGCGAGCAGGTGCGACTGGTGAGAGCTTGATCCAAATCGGCGAAACCGAAGCCTTTCCACTCGTTGAACAGCTGTAGAGTTATCGGCGATTTGATACACTAGGTGTATGTCGCAAACACTTTTCTTTTATGACCTCGAAACGAGCGGCCTAAATGGACGCGATGATCGTATCATGCAATTTGCCGGTCAGCGAACTGACATGGATCTCAATCCTATCGGTGAGCCATATAATTTGCTCGTTGCAGTCAATGACGATACGCTGCCGAATCCTTATGCGCTGATGATTACTGGCGTGACGCCGCAAAAGACAGTTGACGAAGGTTATACCGAGGCGCAGTTCGCTCGCATCTTCATGGATGAAATTGCTACACCGGATACGACTATTGTCGGATACAATAACGTTCGGTTCGACGACGAATTTATACGAGCGCTATTGTGGCGCACGTACTTTGACCCATACGAATGGAGCTATAGTGAAGGACGTAGTCGCTGGGATCTACTTGATGCCGTGCGTATGACGCGCGCACTGCGTCCCGAGGGAATTGAATGGCCTATTGTTGATGGCAGAGCATCGAATCGCCTCGAAGAGTTGTCGAAAGCGAATGGTATTGAGCATCTTAGTGCTCACGATGCGTTGAGTGACGTCGAGGCATTGATTGGTGTTGCAAAATTGATCAAAGAAAAACAGCCCGAGCTGTACGACTACTTATATAAGATGCGCGACAAAAACGCCGTCAAACAACTCGTTCACCTTGAAGATCCAAAACCGTTTGTGTACACCAGCGGACGCTATACGGCCGAATTCGACAAAACGACTGTTGTCGTACCGATTGCCGCAGCCGAATACGGCAACGTCTATGTGTACGATCTTCGTATTGATCCGTCCGACTGGGTAGGCAAGACGGCCGAAGAACTCGAGGCGATTCAGGCGGTACCCTACAAAGAACGAGACGAGTCGTACATAGCCATCCCCGTGAAGAAGCTGCAATTCAATAGAGTTCCCGCGGTCGCTCCGCTTGGTGTGTTAGAGCAAAAAGATGGCTGGTCTACGCTTGGGCTCGATGCGGCGACTATTCGGGAGCGTCAGTCACTCCTTCGATCGCACCCTGAGTTTACTGAGCGAATTGGAGCCTTGTTATCCAAGAGGCCAGAGTATCCTCCACTGCCAGACGCAGAAAACAAGCTTTATGATGGATTCATAGACAATCGAGACAAGTTGCGTATGGAAGCGGTGCGCAATGCAACCGACGAAGAGCTGAAGCGACTCGATCCGAAATTCCAAGATCAACGGCTCACACAGATGCTGCCGCGCTACAAAGCATATAATTTTCCGCGCAGTTTACAGGACGATGAGCGTGTAGCCTACGAAGCATATCGTAGTGCACGACTTGCTCGCCAAGCTCCTGGGTTTATGAAAGATATGCAACAAATCGCGTCGAAACAGGATCTGACGGATCATCAGCAGTTCATACTTGAAGAGCTGAAGCTCTGGTACGAGGCGGTACTACCGTCTGTAGATTACGACTGAGCTGCAGCTCGTGCGTAGCGGCGACGGGGGAGCTGTGGACGCTTCTTATGAATACGTAGTTTGCCAGGCTGTTCTCGTAGGTAGCGAACGCTGCTGCTGCCTAGTCCAGACAGGACGATGCCAGCGATGACACCCCAAAGAATGAGCATCGTTTCGGGTGATAGCGTATAGCTCGTACCTGGTACGACACCCATTAGTAGGAATAATATTAGTGATGAGATGACACCCGAAGAGATAACTGCACCAATGCCAAGTACGCTGATGATAGCGATAATGACAGATGCGCGGTAGTCTGAGGCTTTCATAATTTAAACAATATAGTAGACTAGTATGCAACAAAGTGCAAACATAAACATAATCAGAGCACGTATCTAGAAAAATAGCACAAAAAGTGGTATACTTTTCACCAATGTCTGAGTCAATACGCGTACGTGGAGCTAGGGAACATAACCTTAAGGGTGTCGATGTCGACATCCCACGTGACAAACTTGTTGTCATTACTGGTTTGAGTGGCTCGGGAAAGTCGAGCCTTGCGTTCGACACTATCTACGCCGAAGGGCAACGACGGTACGTCGAGAGCCTGTCGAGCTACGCGCGCCAGTTCCTTGGTATCATGGATAAACCTGATGTCGATACAATCGAAGGTCTTAGCCCCGCAATCTCTATTGACCAAAAATCGACCAGTCGTAATCCGCGCAGTACGGTCGCAACGGTTACCGAGATTTATGATTATCTTCGTCTCTTGTTTGCGCGCATTGGTGTGCCGCACTGTCCTGTGTGCGGAAAGGCAGTTCACCGCCGTACACCGCAGGTGATCATCGATGAAATTATGAAGCTTGGCGACGGCAAGCGCCTGATGCTCCTTGCGCCGATTGTCCAGGCGAAAAAAGGTGAATTCCAGCATATTCCTGAACGCTATTCGCGACTTGGGTTTGCTCGTGCGCGCGTGGACGGTGTCGTGTATTCACTCGATGAATTCCCCGAGCTACAAAAGAGCTACAAGCACGATATCGATATCGTTGTAGACCGTGTTGTGCTCGCGGCCGAAGTGGTCAGTCGTGTAACACAGTCAGTTGAACAAGCACTTGATCTTGCCGAAGGCACGGTGCACGTCCTTGATGTTGATTCAGAAGAAACACATGTATTCAGTCAGCGATATGCGTGTGTCGATCATCCAAACGCTGAGATTCCTGAGCTTGAGCCGCGAATCTTCAGTTTTAACTCACCACAGGGTGCCTGTCCCGTGTGTACGGGCCTCGGTAACCGCCTCGAAGTTGATCCAGAACTTGTCTTCAATCCGAATTTGACGATCGCCGAGGGCGCTATTCGACCATATAACCGCGTCAACTCTGACATGTGGTACGTTAAGCGGCTTGAGGCTGTTGGTGAAGCGCATGGATTCGATCTTCGCACACCTGTTCGTGATATGAGCGACGACGCAAAGCAGAAGATTTTATATGGAACCGGCGATCAGAAATATCGTGTGCAGCTTGGAACAGGCCGTCACTACGATTCTACCTATGAAGGTGTGATTCCGAACCTCGAACGTCGGCACAAGGAAACCGATAGCGACTTTATGCGCAAAGATATCGAGCGCTTCATGCGTGAACGCAAGTGCCATGAATGTAATGGTGCTCGGCTTAAACCTGCCGTGCTTGCGGTCACGGTTCATGGTATGAGTATCATGGATATTTCTGATCTCAGTGTTGAAGCAGCGCTCGACATGTTTTTGCATCAGATCAAGCTCGAAGGCGATGAACTATTGATCGGTCAGCCAATTTTCAAAGAAATTACTGAACGACTGGGATTCATGAATAATGTCGGTCTGAATTACCTCGAGTTGGGGCGTGCAGCAAACACATTGAGTGGTGGTGAAGCGCAGCGCATTCGTCTTGCGACGCAAATCGGCTCAGGATTACAGGGTGTACTGTATGTGCTCGACGAGCCATCAATCGGACTTCATCAACGTGACAATGACAGGCTTATCGCGACCCTGAAGCATCTCCGTGATCTTGGCAATACAGTGCTTGTCGTCGAACATGATGAAGATACCATCCGTGCCAGCGATTATCTTGTTGACGTCGGACCTGGCGCAGGTGTTCATGGTGGTAATATCGTCGCGCAGGGCACGCCAGACGAAGTAGCCGCAAACACGAACAGTATCACCGGCGACTATTTGTCTGGACGCCAATCAATCCCTGTGCCGAATAAACGACGAACACCGAAGAAAGATCAAGAGCTTATCATCCGTGGTGCGCGCGAAAACAACCTCAAAAATATCGATGTGAAATTTCCGCTTGGTGTCCTGACAGTCGTTAGTGGTGTCTCCGGTAGCGGCAAGTCGACGCTGATCAACGATATCCTTGCCAAAGAGCTGTCTGCGCGCTTGCATCGTGCACAGGAGGTGCCGGGTGCGCACGAAAACATCGAAGGTATCAAGCACCTCGACAAAGCAATTATTATCGACCAGTCAGCGATTGGCCGTACGCCACGCTCAAATCCTGCAACATACACGGGCGTCTTCACGCAGATTCGCGAACTGTTCGCGAACACTCCTGAATCGAATATCCGTGGGTACAAGGCGGGGCGCTTCAGCTTTAATGTCAAGGGCGGACGCTGTGAAAACTGTCAAGGTGACGGGGTAATCAAAATCGAGATGCACTTCTTGCCTGATGTGTACGTGACCTGTGATGAATGTCATGGTAAGCGGTATAACCGTGAAGCACTTGAGATTAAGTACAAAGAAAAAACCATCAGCGACGTCCTCGATATGACCGTAGAGCAAGCAGCGCAATTCTTCGCAAATATTCCGGCGATTGCACGCAAGCTCGACACACTGGTTGATGTTGGCCTTGGGTACATTACACTCGGTCAGCCTGCAACGACCTTCTCTGGCGGAGAGGCGCAGCGCATCAAGCTCGCCAGCGAGCTCAGTCGCCGCTCAACAGGCAAAACACTGTATATTCTCGATGAACCAACCACAGGGCTGCACTCTGCTGACGTCAAGCGCCTACTCGCGATCCTCAATCAGTTAGTGGAGGGTGGCAACTCGATGATTATCATCGAGCACAATCTCGACGTCGTGAAATCTGCCGATTATCTCATCGACATGGGCCCGGAAGGTGGATTGAACGGTGGTCAAGTCGTTGCTGAGGGTACGCCTGAGCAAGTTGCTCGTAGTGCCAACAGCCACACTGGTCGATATCTCAAAGACATTTTGTAAGTTGTACGGACTCTGCCGGCGACGCGATGAAGCGCCGCCGGCAGAGCCGAGAGTTTCTCGACTACCTATTGTCTCGGCATATGTTGAAGCCGATATCGTCGGGCGTCTCCCTTCTGGCGGGAAACGCAGATTGTCGAAGGGAATCCGCAGGCGAGCGCTGGACCAGTGAGCTATTACGCGCTCTTGCAAGGGTGGTTACTTCTAATCCAACCTATCTGGTTGTCGATGTGCTCTGCCTGCAGGCTACCTGTCGGGATTATAGCACACTAGCGTTTTTCGCGTCGGAAGATGACACGGAGCTCGCGCATGGTTCCATCCCAAAGTGCTTTGCGGCGACTTGGCTCGCGGAGCGCATGAAAGAGCATAGGGCTAATCGAAAGAAAGATGATGATCAGTGCCGCAACTTCGACATTGATTCCTGCGTCGTGAAGGATTTTTCCAGCGTAGTAGCCGAGATACGTGAAGCCGTACGTCCATGTGAAGGCGCCGATAATATTGAACGGCAAGAATTGTTTGTAGGTCATTTTGCTGACGCCGGCAACAATCGGGACGAACGTACGTACGATGGGAACGTAACAGGCAAGAGAAATGGCAAGCGGGCCGTGCTTGTCGTAGAACTCTTCAGTCCTGACGAGATTTTCCTTGCGGAAGAAACGACTGTTTTTGCGGTCAAATAGTTTACGCCCTACGCGCTTACCAAAGAGGTAGCCTGTACTTTGGCCAAGACTCGCGGACAAGAAGAGGAGGAAGGCAAACAAATGAATCGACATAGGAATTGGGCCTGGAAGGATACCTTGCTGAAACAGGAATCCGGCCGTGAATAGGAGGCTGTCTCCGGGAAACAGAAACCCAATCAGCAAACCTGATTCGGCAAAAATAACAAACATGATGGCGAAAACGCCGAGTCCAGTGATGAGGTTGAGGAGGCCTTCCATTAAGCTCTATTTTAGCAGATATGCTAAAATTAGGGTACATACTAAGTAACTCCGAAAAGGTATTCTTCGGGAAAAGGAGAAGAGAAATGGGAGATAAAATTACCCTTAGTGTCAGCGAACGTGATGTTCATGGCAAGAAAGTTAGGAAGCTGCGTGCCGAAGGCTTAACACCTGGCGTTGTCTACGGAGCCGGAATGGATCCGCTCAATATCCAGGTTGCAGAAGGTGAGCTCAAGAAAGTTGTCGCCGCAGCTGGCAAGCACAGCCCGGTCCATCTGACCGGCAAAAAACGACGTATTGCAATGATCAAGGATGTCGAAATTGATCCAGTGCGAAACTCGATCCATCATGTATCATTCCACGCTGTACGCGCGGATCAACCTGTCGTCACCGAAGTCCCGGTTCACCTTGTCGGCATGGGCGAGTCCGTAGCTGAAAAGAATGGCTTGGTAATTTTGCAGGCGCTTGATCGCGTGCAGGTGAAGGCCTTGCCAATGGATCTGCCAGAAGCTGTCGAAATTTCCGTCGTAGAACTCGCAGAAGACGGACAGAAGCTCACACTTGCTGCCGCGGCGTTACCGGAAGGTGTTGAGTTCGTCGAGCATGATGATGGGCATCATGTAGATGACGAAGCCGAGAAGTCACATGTGACCGATCAGGTTGCTGCAACCGTCTGGGAACCGGGCGCTCTGGCTGCTGCAAATGAGGCGGCTGCTGGTAGTGCTGATGACGAGACCGAAGTTGAGAGCGAGCATGGCGAAGGAGAGCCTGCTGTGAACGACGAAGAGGCGACCAAAGAAGCTTAGGCAACGCAAACATAAAATATGCCGCTCTCGGAGCGGCATATTTTTATTCCTCGATAAATCCGCCCGATTGGTGTGACCAGAGTTTTGCGTACACTCCGCCACGCGTCAGTAGTTCATTGTGTGTGCCGTCTTCGATTATTTTCCCTGCGTCGAGAACGATGATCCGGTCGAGTTTGGAAATAGTACTGAGGCGGTGGGCGATGACGATACTGGTACGGCCTTTCATGAGCGTATCGAGGCTACGCTGAATGAGCTTTTCTGATTCTGAATCGAGCGCACTCGTAGCCTCGTCGAGCACAAGAATCGGTGCATCCTTGAGGATTGCACGAGCGATTGCGATGCGTTGTCGTTGGCCGCCAGAAAGCTTAACGCCGCGCTCACCAACGAGTGTGTCGAAGCCCTGTGGGAGACTCTCGATGAATTCGAGTGCGTGCGCTTTGCGGGCGGCATCTTCGATTTCAGCCTGCGATGCATCGATGCGGCCGTACGCGATATTTTCAGATAGACTGCGATGGAACAGCATCGGCTCCTGTGATACGTAGGCAATGGATTGATGGAGGCTTTCTTGGGTAACTTTACTGATATCTTGGCCATCGATACAAATTGCACCCGCATCAATATCCGAGAATCGAAGCAAGACTCGCGTCAGTGTTGTTTTGCCCGAACCACTGCGCCCAACCACGCCAATGCGTTGACCGGCCGGGATAGTGATCGAGAAGTCACTGAAAACGTGTTCGCCCTTGCCGCCATCGTGCGTAAAATCGACGTCACTAAATACGACCTCACCTTTGGCGGCTGAAAGTTTTTTGTTTCCGTGGTCGGTAACTTCTTGCTCGCGTGAAAGGATTCTCGTCATTTCGTCTGCATCGCCGATGATACGGTTGTAGGTGCGGATGATACTGTTCATTTCAAAAAGCTGTCGATTAATATTGATCGCATACATAAATACCAGGTAAACGAGCCCAGCGGAGACAAAATTATGCTCGGCCCCGTAGGCTGCGAAGATGAGTGCGCCAATTGCGCCCAGGGCATAGAGTGAACTGAAGGCGCTGGTCGATTTTAGGACACCCCATTTTAGCTGATTGGTTGCATCATACCAGTCACCAATGTAGCGTTTTGCCGACGAATGTTCGTGCTTCTCGCGGCCAAATGCTTTGACGGTCGCAACGTTTGTGACCATGTCTGCAAGATAGCCACTCGATCGAGTGCTCATCGCTGCTTCTTTACGATTGAGAATTGTAGTGAAGCGCGAGCCAATAAAAACGGTGACCGCGAAAATAATAGCATAGACACCAAGGAAGACAGCGTATTGCCATAACCCAACCAAGAACATGCCAATGATTGAACCGACGACGGTTGTTATCATCGGTAGGAGACTCCAGATGATAGTATCCCAGAATCGTTCATACGCACCGGTGAATTTTGTGCTTTGGCTGACAAGAGACCCGCCGAAACGATTGGCATGAAATGTCATGTCTTCGCGTGCCAGCTTATTAAAGATCGTTAAGTAGACGGTGCGCGACGTCTTGGCCTCGAGCGTCCAGGTGAAGTAGAGGGCGAGACGCCAAATGATAACTTCGCCAACAAAGATGAGTGTCGCATAGAGAGTGATGATGTCCCAGCTGCCCGCCAGAGTGATTGACCCAGATTGGAGCGTATCGATGAAACGAGACAAAACGTACGGCGCGATAATCGCGTTCATGACGACGGCGACGACCGGCGTGATGAGTGCGAAGTTGCGCTCAACAGCCCGCTCTTTCGAGAAGTTCCAGAATAACTTGATGATTTGTTTTTGCATAGATATCTCCCGGCAGTATATGTACTACGTTTCATTGTAATATAACAGGGGTAGAAAATGCTAGTAAATCCGAGGAATCATCTCGAGAGATGGTAAAATAGAAGAATGCAAAAAATCCTGTTGTACTACAAATTTACCCCTATTGCGGATCCGGTTGCCGTCAAACTATGGCAGAAAACGCTATGTGATGGGCTTAATCTACGAGGCCGCATATTAGTAAGCCGCCATGGACTCAACGGTACTGTCGGTGGCGAGATGGACGATCTCAAGGCCTATGTCAAGGCAACTAAACAATTTCCTGGTTTCAAAGATACCGTGTTCAAATGGAGCGACGGGAGTCGCGAAGATTTCCCGCGCATGAGCGTTAAGGCGCGACGTGAACTTGTTGGCTTCAAGAATTCTGATGATGAATTTGAGGTTGATGAAAACGGTGTTGTTGGTGGTGGTGTCCACCTGAAGCCGGAGCAACTACATGACCTGCTAGAAAAATACGGTGATGACGTTGTCTTTTTTGATGGACGCAATGAACACGAAGCACGTATCGGTAAATTCAAAAACGCTGTTGTCCCTGACACGCGCACGTCACGAGATTTCCTGCGCGAGCTCGACAGTGACAAGTACGACGATATCAAGAACAAAAAAGTCGTTACGTATTGTACCGGTGGTGTTCGCTGTGAAGTAATCTCGGCAATGATGAAAAAGCGCGGCTTCACTGATGTGTATCAGATCGACGGCGGAATCGTGAAATATGGTGAGAAATATGGTGATGATGGCGCATGGGAGGGAAGTCTCCGTGTATTTGATGACCGTATGACCGTCAACTTCAGTGACCACGCGAAAATCATCGGTGAATGTACACACTGCAAGGCGAATACGTCGAATTTTGAGAACTGCGCATTTGCCGAATGTAATGAATTGGTATTGATCTGCGAGACGTGCAAACAAAATCCCGATCTGCTGTTCCATAGCGATGAATGTCGTGAGCGCGAGCGAGCGAAACAACTACGGGTTGCGTAATTTTGCTACAATAGAATCAAGATAATTGGAGGGATGAAAATGTCAAAATGGCTACGGATTGCGACACCAGTACTAATCATTTTTGTCTGGCTCACCGCGGCGGGAATCGGTGGACCGTACTTCGGCAGGATTGATGAAGTTTCTAGTAATGACATCAGTACGTTTTTGCCTAAGACCGCTGAATCAACTGAAGTAAGGGAAGAGTTGGAGAGGTTCCAGACGTCTAACGCAATCCCGGCAATCGTTGTCTTTGAATCTGAATCCGATCTCACTATAGACCAACGGCAACAAGTCCTTGCTGCGAAAGGCGCGATGCAAGGAACAGGTGTTGCTCAGGGGGCAATCCTCGAGCCTATCATCGCCGATGATGGTAAAGCGGCATTTCTTGTTGTTTCACTCGATAGTGCATCTGAGGTTGCAGATGGTGTTGAGGAGCTCAAGTCGGCGGTCGCAGACAGTGGCCAGACGCTTGACTATAAGTTTACCGGTCCAGCTATCTTCAGTGGCGAACTAAACAAGGCGTTCGCCGGTATAGACGGTACGCTGCTGCTTGTCGCACTCAGTGTGGTGTTCGTGATTCTCCTGATTGTCTACCGATCACCTATTCTTCCGATTGTCACTCTCGGTGGTGCGATGATGGCACTTGCGAGTGCGATTCTGTTGGTGTGGCACCTGGCGGAAGCGGGCGTTATTCAGCTGAATGGACAGGTGCAGGGGATTCTATTTATTCTTGTGATTGGTGCCGCAACCGACTATTCTCTACTGTATATTGCGCGATACCGTGAAGAGCTGAAGCACTATGAAAGTTCGTGGGAGGCTACCAAAGCAGCACTGAAAGGATCCTGGGAGCCGATTGTTGCGGCAGGTGGAACGGTGTCGCTCGGCTTACTTTGCTTACTCGCGAGCGATCTTGGGTCAAACAAAGCGCTTGGTCCAGTTGGGGCGATTGGCGTTGTCTTTGCGGTGACTATCGCACTGACGTTCTTGCCAGCGGCATTATTCTTGCTCGGACGCGTGTCGTTCTGGCCGCGCCGTCCGCACTATGAGCCGAAACGCACACAGGATGATTACGCAAGTGAACACCCTGTCTGGTCACGTATCGGTTCGTTCGTTGTTCGCCGCCATCGACCGATTTGGATTGTTGTTTCGATTCTTCTTCTTGCAGCGGTATATTTTGTTCCTCAGTTCAAGGCTGAAGGCGTTGCGCAAACGGAGCTGGTTGTCGGTCCGTCTGAGGCGCGCGATGGCCAGGCGATGCTTGACCGACATTTTGCGAGTGGATCGGGTTCACCAGCTGAAATATTAGTCGATGAGGCATCATGGCAGGACGTTGCGCAGGCGACATTGTCGTCAGACGGTGTTGATGACGTTTCGGTGTATACCGTGAGTAATGTGGCTATTCCATACGAAACATGGCGTGCCGCTCGCAATGGTATTAGTGCTCGTCTTGAGCAGCCACTTCCTGCCGCTGCAGAGCTAGAGTTGGAAGCCGGATATACTCAACTCGAGCCGAAAATAGTTGATGGAGTCGCACTGGTTGAGGCAACATTGAGCGTCCCGGCGAGTTCAATCGAGGCACGAGAAAAAGTTGCGGCATTGCGCGCATCGCTTGAGCAGGACTACCCGAGTGTACGAATCGGTGGATTGAGTGCGTTGCAGCTCGATACCAATACTGCCTCAGATCGTGACTTACGAGTGGTACTCCCGTTGATCTTGGTTGTTATCACGCTGGTGCTTGCATTCTTGCTACGGGCGATTGTTGCGCCAATCGTACTCCTCCTGACGACAGTGGTGTCATTTGGTACGACAATCGGTATTTCTGCACTGCTATTCAACCACGTCTGGCAGTATGCTGGCGCCGATCCTGCAATTGTTATCTTCGGCTTCGTCTTCTTGGTTGCACTCGGAATTGACTACAATATCTTCTTGATGACGCGTGTTCGCGAAGAGACTGCTAAGCGCGGCGTGCAAAAAGGCACACTGAAGGCGGTTGTTGTAACGGGAGGTGTTATCACGAGTGCAGGTGTCGTGCTGGCGGCAACGTTTGCGGCGCTCGATGTGATTCCAATCCTGTTCTTGGCTCAGATTGCGTTCATCGTTGCGTTTGGCGTGCTGCTTGATACGCTCATCGTGCGTACGTTGCTGGTGCCTGCGCTGACGCTCGAACTCGGTCGCTGGATGTGGTGGCCATCGAAGCTGGCGAATGCATTGAAGCGAAAAAAGTAATGCCAACTATCGCCGTTATTGCTGCCAGCGGGCGAACCGGGCGTGTATTTGTGGAACAGGCGCTTGCCGCAGGGTACTCTGTTCGCGCGGGCGTGCGAGGAAATGATGTATTTGCTCCACACGAGCGGCTAGAGGTGATTCAGTGTGATGCAACGAATAGGGCAGATATCGAACGTCTTATCTCGGGGTGTGATATCGTCGTTTCACTGATTGGACACGGTCGCAAAAGTCCCAAAAACCTGCAGACGATAGCAACGCAGCATATACTTGACGCTATGCGCGCGCAGGGAATCAAGCGTGTCATTAGTCTGACCGGTACGGGTGCACGTCGGGCTGGTGATACGCCGAGTTATATTGACAGGCTTGCGACGTTTGCGATTACGACGATTGACCCGAATCGAGTCAAAGACGGTATTGAGCATGCTGCGGTTCTCGCTGCGAGCGATCGTGAGTGGACGATTGTGCGGGTGCTGAAATTGACAAACGGGAAGCATCGAGGGGATGTTCGTTTTTCACTGACAGGCCCAGCGGAACTCTTGACGCCACGGCGACGAGTGGCGGCGGCTATTCTTCAGATTATCGAAGACGATAGTTACGTCAAACAGATGCCGATCGTCAGTGGTGTTCGCGTGGACGCGCAGTTGCAATAATGATGTAAAAAGCATAAGCTAAAATCAGCAACTGGTGGGCAACCACGGAAAGGATACAAAATTATGCCAGAAGGCCTCAATGCAGCTCGTGTGCTGATGAGTGATAGCCTCGGGTTTCATATTATTTTTGTCATGATGAGCCTGACGCTACCGATTATGGTGCTATGGTTCGAGGCGATGGCAATTCGTCGCAAGGACAAAAAACTACTTGGCGTTGCCAAGTTTTGGTCAAAGTTGATGACACTCATTGTTGTGACCGGTGTGCTATCTGGAACGATTATTGCCCTTCAGATGTCTCTTGTCTGGCCGGGTATCCTTCAGTTCGGTGGAGAAGTGATTGGTCTGCCGTTTATGTTTGAGACGTATTTTTTCTTGATCGAGGCAATCTTCCTCGGACTCTACATGACGACGTGGGATAGGGTGAAGCCTTGGCTCCACTGGTTCTTTGGCGCAATGGTATTTCTCGGCGCTACTGGAAGCGCATTTGTTATCACGAGTGTGAATGGATGGATGAATCTGCCAACAGGCTTTGATATCGTTGATGGCCAGTTCGCTAATGTTGATGTCATCGGCGCAATGTTCTCTTTGACGACAGCAGTAACATTCTTTCACTCAATGCCAGGATATTACGTCGCAGCTGGGTTGTTGCTGGCCGGTGCGTACGCAGTACGCCTATTCTTGACGAAAAAGCGTGATCTCGACTCATCAAAGCACAAGCTCGACTACTTTATTATTCAGAAGATCATGATTTTTGTCGCAATCGCGACTGTATTCTCTGGTATCACTGCTGATATTACGGGTAAGTATTTGGCCGAACACGAACCGACCAAACTTGCTGCGCTTGAGTTGCACTATGAAACTCAGGATAACGCACCATTTATTTATGGTGGTGTGAGTGATGGGAACGGCGGTATCTCGGGTCCGTACATAGCAATCCCTAGTGCGCTTAGTATTCTTGCGTGCAATAGTCCAGACTGTGTTGTCGAAGGACTTGACGCAACGCCAGTAGACGAACAGCCGCCACTTTATATCCATACATTGTTTGATATCAAACTCGCGCTTGTGGGTGTGATTGTCGCAACAGTGCTACTCTACTTTGTCCTGAAGAAGTGGCGTCCATCGATGCTAAAGAATAAATTACTTCTGGGCGTCTTCGGGTTCGGAATTAGTATTGTTGGAATTGTCGTTGTAGAACTTGGCTGGATGATGACCGAAATTGGCCGTCAGCCATGGGCAGTTCGTGGATATGTCACGACTGAAGAGGCATTTACCAAAACACATGACGTGACGCAGTTCGGCTATCTATTTCCGCTTGCATACGTTGTTCTCTTCGTATTGACGGTTTGGGCGGTGAGAGTTCTGGTTAAGCGCGAGAAACGTACAAAGGGAGGTGTGCTATGACGATGACATTCTGGGCCTATGTGCTCATTTATCTACCGATTGCATTATTTGTGCTCGCGTTCTTGTACGAGACGTACTTGAGTTTTGCTCGTCTTCGCTCAACGAAAGCCGGTCGGGCAGGGTATGTCGATACGACCTGGGAGACGACGCACACGCTACTCGTGTTTGGCGTAGTGATGATGCTGATGCTGCACACGCAAACGATTGACGCACTTTCATCTGCAATATTCACGGCAACGTTCTGGGCGGCTGTCGCACTGGGTGTGCGCGGTGCTGCGTATATCTATATCTTTTATATCCGTGATGAAAAAGCAAAGACGAATTGGGTGGATGGGGTATTTGCATTGACGCATATTGTCTCTGCCGCGCTGCTGGTGACAGTCGTCCTTCAAGCGACACTATACTTCATTGCTGAACATCCACCTGTCAACACGCACTTTATCCCGGCATTTCTACCGGGATTGGCACTCGTTCTAATTATTGGTGCATTGCCGCTTGCTCGTATCTATCTCGGCAAGCATGGCAAAAAATATTAAGTTGTCGACAGCCCGTATGAGCTGAGGTTTGCGTAGGCGCCGATGTCGGTGATATTGATGAACCCCGCTGCTGTTAATGCAGCCGTCGCTTGGCCCGATCGGTTTCCGCTGTGGCAGTAGACGGCGATTGGTGTGTCTTTGTCCATGTCTGGATACGTACCGGCAAGGATAGTCTCGACAGGGAAGTTGATCGCACCCTCGGCATGACCAGCAGCAAACTCTTCGGGAGTGCGAACATCATACACTGTCGTTCCCGGGGCGAGCTGGGTAGTGGATGTTGATGACGAGCTGCTCGATGAACCTTGATTTGCCAGGAAGATGCCACCTCCAAACAGGGCTATGATGATGATAATGATGATAGCTGCACGCATTTTTTATAATTTCCCTTTCATTGCTAATGTAAATAGTTTACAATAGTATAAATGGCAATTGCAACACGTCGTCGTAGCAAATATACAGACACCGTTCGTTCGGTTCTCATCGAACGTGGTCATGCTACCAACGCGCAGATTGCTGCTGATCTTCGACTATTATTTCCGACCGTCAGCGACACGACTGTGCATAGAATCACGCAGCGGTTGATCGAAGATGGTGAAGCGCGTCTCGCGCCAAATGCGAGTGACGGTTCAATGCTATTTGATAGCAATGCCGAGGCACACGATCATTTTGAGTGTGCGGGATGTGGTGAACTGCGAGATATTCATATCCCGCGAGAAGGTCGATCAATGATACGGTCGGCGATAGGAGACTGTCGCGTAGACGGTCCGCTCAAAATCGTTGGCACTTGTTGCAACTGTATGAATCGAAAGTAAGAAAAAGGAGAAGACATGGCACTTATAAATACAACCACGAACACAGAATTCACAGACAAAGTTATTGATAGTGACAAGGTCGTACTTGTCGATTTTTGGGCACAGTGGTGTATGCCGTGTCGCATGATGGCGCCAATTCTGCAGAATGTCGCAGAAACGATGGGCGACTCAGTTGAAGTTGTGAAGGTGGATGTTGAGGCGACTCAGGACAATAATGCACTCGCTGGCAAGTATGGTGTGCAAGGTATTCCAAACATGCAAATCTTCAAGGGCGGTAAGGTTGTATCGCAAATTATCGGCATGCGCCCACAGGCTGTGCTCGAAGAAGAACTAAAAAAGTATATCTAATCGCGACATAGGGGGTGTAGTGAAAATTCGCATTTATACCACTGGTAAATGTGCGTACTGTCCACGTGTAAAAGCGTGGATGGACCAGAGAGGGCTGTCGTACGATGAAATTCGTGTTGACACAAACAATGTTGCGATGCTTGAGATGATTGAAAAAACCTCGCAAACGAGCGTTCCGACGACGATAGTTGAACGAGCGGCTGACGAGTATGTCATCTACGGGTTTGATGAGCAGCAGCTATCACGTGCTGTTGGTGTGCTGGCATGAGAGATTTTTTAGCTGAATATAAGAATCTACTGGTTGTCTTGGTGATTTTTGCCGTCGGATTCGGACTATTCGTTATGGCGGCGAATAAAGGATCTACGAGTGCGGCTGTTGACGACGATTACAAACGTATTAATTTCGACAGTCCTATGGTCAAGGGAAGTGCCGATGCCTCTGTGCAGTTGATTCAGTATTCTGATTTTCTGTGCCCGTCATGTACTGTGGTGAGCACCCAGGTTATGCCGACCATTGAGCAAAAATATATCGATACAGGCAAGGTCGCGTTTGAGTTTCGGCCAATGGCATTCGTTGCGAGTTCTGCCGTCACGAACTATGCGTCGACTATGGCCGCCGAGGGGGCGTATTGTGCGGCGGATCAAGGTAAGTTTTGGCAGTACCACGACGAAGTCTACGCCTATACATTTGAGAAAATTATGAGTAGCTCCATTAATCCGCAGTACATAGCGACAAGTACTGAGGTGCTGACGAATGATATCGTGAAGACGCTTGCGTCGAGCGCGGGACTAGAGTCGGGGGTGTTTGACGGATGTCTCGATGATAATTCGCATACGACCGACGTTGTGGATGGCAACGAGACGGCAAATAGCAACGGCATAACGAGTGCACCTACAGTTCTGCTGAACGGTACAGACGTTTCCTCATCCGCAACGAACCTGACGGCGCTTGAGGTGTTGATTGAGGCGCAGCTCAAATGACGACGAAGGTGCGATTGGCGCTGGTGAAGGCAAAACTCAAGCTGTCATCAAAAACGACAGTGTGGATCTTTCGTCAGTGGCGCTACAGTGGCTTGGCCGTCATTGCAGCAATCGGATTCTTCGAGCTGATTTATTGGCTATTCAACTACCAACTCATCTCGCTCCTCTTTTTCAGTCCGGCAATTGATATCGGCACGAAAATCAACGTGTTTCTGTCACCGCTCACCAGTGCATCGAACGCCAATGGGATGATAGCAACGGTTGAAATGTGGTTGGTTGCGCTGGTCCAGGGCATCAATATTGCGTTACTGACTTACGTGGTTCGCCACCAACGAAAAGTTAGCGCGGGCGCCCTGGGAGGGAGTTCATTTGTTGGTATTCTAGCACTCATCGGGCTGGGTTGTCCGTCATGTGGTACGTCACTTATTACGCCGGTTGTGACGATCTTTGCTTCGGGCTCTGCTGCTGTGGTATCGGAGTCAATCAATGCCATCGTATTGCCGCTCGCTATCATGATTGGGCTCTACGGTATGTATTCACTTGGTATCCAGGCGGCGAATGCCCGCGCCGCCTCTCGTTGAGACTTGCGGTAATTTCACAGGTAGTTTTAAGGATTGATAGACTATACTTCGGCCAATGAACGAACAAACAAAACGATATTTTTTGTACAGCGTTATGGCTGTCACATTGCTTCCGGCATTTTTTATAGTCAATCAACCATTCACGAACACGGTCGCTCAGTGGACCCTGTGGGGATCGGCGGTCGCTGGCTATATCGGCGTCGTCTTTATGCTGTGGATGTATGCGCTCGGAACTCGGGCCGCCAGTGCACTATTTTTTGTTGACCAGGCAAGCGTACTCAGGGCACACAGTTGGCTCGGAAAATACGGTACGCTGCTGATTTTTCTTCACCCAATTTTGATCACGATTAGTTACAGCGAGAGTGTTTTGTATAGCTTTCTGCCGCTGCTTTCGACTGAATTCGAAACACATGTGACGCTCGGTCGCATCGCATTTTTGGCGCTCTTGATCATATGGGTGACGTCTGCTTTGACGCGTGGTAAATTGTCATACCGCGCGTGGAAATATGTCCACTTCCTTTCGTATGCAGCCGTGCCATTCGCTCTTCTTCATATACCCGACACTGGTTCGAGTTATGCGACTGAAATTGCTGCTCGATTGTATTTCTTCATGATTGTACTTGGCTTTTTGTTCTTCGGTCTTCTGAAGGCACGGGATATTCTCGCGTTCAATAAACATCGATATCGGGTGATGCGTAACGTTGAAGTTACACCCGGTGTATTTTTGCTCGATCTTGCACCGCTCGGCGATCCGATCGTGCCGATGCCTGGACAGTATATTTTTCTCAAACATGATTTTTTGAGCGAAGAACACCCGTTTTCGGTAACGCAGTATGATGAGTCTGATGGAACACTGACAGTGACGTATAAAGTCTTCGGAAGATACACCGAGCAGCTTCGGCGCGTCGTGAATGGAGCGGCTGTGTATGCAATGGGACCATTTGGTGAATTTACGAGCAAACTCGATGAGATGCCGGCGACTCCTGCGGTGTACATCGCCGGCGGTATCGGCATCACACCATTTATCGAACGCATTATGTCCGAAGGAGAGGAGCGTGAGCAGTGGTTGTTCTACGCGAGCAAAAGTCCAGACAACGCGACATACTCGCGACAGCTACAGTCTGCACTGAATGGCAAGATGGTTTCGTTATACAGCGAAGGTATCGACATCCATACTACGCAGTCCGAGCGCGGGCGTATTACTGCGGCGACATTTACAAAGTATCTCGGTGACGTTCAGCGCTATGACTACTTTGTTTGTGGGCCTGTCGGTATGATGGACGCTGTTGACGCTGAGCTGACGAGTCTTGGCGTCAGCGGGCACAAAATACACAAAGAAGAATTTAGTTTCTAGACTATTTTTACGGTGAGATTGTAGCGATCGATAAGCTGTGTTACGCGGTCTGGTCGAACAAAGATTGCCGTCGCACAGGCATCGGCAATACGCGCGGATGCTGCCTGAACGAAAACACCCGAAGGAATATCGGTTGGAGTATTACGCGCTGATACGATATGCTGCCGATCGACATCTCCGTCTGACCATGTACGCTTCCCTTGGCTACTGGCTGCGAAGCCGCCTAGAATTTTGACTGTGCCGATCGACTGAGTCGGCTCACGGGGATCTTCGAGAGCGATAGTCACCGGTTCATCTGCAGCAATGTACATATCGCCGCCGCCATTGATAACAAATGACTCAACGTCGTGTGACACAAACAGCGTGGCGATCGCGTCGATGAGCCAGCCTTTGCCAAGGCCGCCAATATCGATGATTGCACCAGCTGGAATCGTTATTTTCGACCGAGAGATGTGTGTTCTACTCCAAAACGCCTGTCCTGTAATCGTGCTGGCATGCGTGCGAGACCCATATCCCTGTGCGTGGAGAATGCCACCAACCGAAACGTCGAAGCCGCCATCGCTGAGTTCGTACAATTCCTTCGAGAAGCTCAACATGTCCACTAGCTCTGGGGGCGGTGAATGGAGGACTCCGGTCCTTGCGAGATCGATGATGAGCGAGTCCTCACGAAATCGTGAGTAGAGTCGGTCAAAACGGTCTACTTCCGCGATAACTGCGACTTGCAGATCGCTTGGTATTGGATGGGATAACGATTCGCACCACCAGTGTGTGCCAATACCGTCAAACTCGTAGAGTGTACTAGACTGCAGCATCAGTTCTGATTTGATCGAGGACGTCAGTGAATGCTTGGGTCGTGAGCGAGGCGCCGCCAATTCGGCTTGGCGAATAGCTGTCGAGCGACTGGCCGTTGGCGCTGCTGTCGAGATATGACTTGAAGCTATCGATGTACATACCCGATTCGCGGTCGCTATATTGATCACTTGTCGAGACTGCGGTGATGATGTTATTTTTGATGGTCACAGTTGCTGAGATCGAGTTTGTTCCGTGGGGGACATAATAGCTCGATGATGCCGAATATGTTCCGTCGGTATACGTGGTTGATGATGTTGAGGCGATTGTATTGCTGGATGAAGCTGATTGAACGGAGTTCGTTGTGACGGTGCTCGATGACGCCGATTCGTTACTTGAGAATACTTTGACGCCGACCACGCCAGCCGAAGCGATGATCGCGATTGTTCCGATGCCGAGAAACAGAGAGTCTTTTGTTGTCATGGACTAATCATAGGTACAAAAACTGATAATAACCTTAAAATAATTTCTATCCTAGGTATGATGCACTCTATGAACGGAGCAGCTCATTTCCTAGCGGGCCTACGTGCTATAGTGAGTATATGGATGCACTATCTGCACGAGATGTTACAGTAACAAAAGACAAAAAGACGATACTGGAAAAGCTGAATCTCAGCGTGAAACGAGGATCGGTGACGGGACTTGTTGGCCCGAGCGGGAGTGGTAAGACGACATTGATGCGTTCTATTGTCGGCGTACAAAAAACAGCGAGCGGATCGCTTGAGGTTCTCGGAGCGCCTGCCGGGTCACCCTCTCTGCGCTCGCGCATCGGCTACGTGACACAGGACTCAGCGGTCTACGATGACATCACTGTCGAAGAAAACCTGACATATTTCGGATCATTGGTCGGCGCGAGCAGGTCGTCGATTGATGGTGTACTGGCTGACGTTGACCTCGTGCCTCAGCGCAAACAAATGGTGTCGAGCTTGAGTGGCGGGCAGCGCGCACGAGTAAACCTGGCTGTGGCACTTCTCGGTGAGCCTGAACTGCTGGTGCTCGATGAGCCAACAGTCGGTCTTGATCCGATTCTGCGCAACAATCTATGGGATATGTTTATGCGTCTCGCAAAAAACGGCAAGACACTACTTGTGTCGAGTCACGTCATGGACGAGGCAGAGCGGTGCGAGCAGCTGATTTTGCTGCGAGATGGTGAGGTTCTCTGGAACGATACGAAGCAGAAACTCCTGTCGCACACCCATGCAACGAATGTTGGCGATGCGTTTGTGAAAGCCATAGAGGAGGCAGAGGTATGATGAAAAAGACCGCCTATCACGCACGAGTGACGCTCGCGACGACACGTCGTGTTTTGTCGCAGTTGAGGCACGATCATCGCACGGTCGCGCTCATTTTCCTCGTGCCCGTCTTACTGCTGAGCTTGTTACGATGGATGTATCAAGAGAATGACATGGTATTTAATGCAATTGCGCCGGCGCTACTCGGTATTTTTCCGTTTGTTATCATGTTTTTGATCACGAGTATCACAACGCTTCGCGAGCGATCGGGCGGAACCCTCGAGCGCCTGATGGCCTCGCCACTGGGTAAACTTGATTTCATCATCGGCTATTTGATTGCGTTTGGTCTGCTCGCCATGGTCCAGGCGGGTCTCGCGAGTGCGCTGGTAATCTATGGCCTTGATCTGACGATCCAGGGCCCCGAATGGTATTTGTATGTGATGGCAATTCTGGACGCACTCTTAGGGACGGCACTCGGACTATTTGTCAGCGCCTTCGCAAAGACCGAGTTTCAAGCAGTGCAGTTCATGCCGGCACTTATCTTCCCACAGTTTCTTATCTGCGGAATCTTGATGCCGCTCGATCAAATGCCAGCGCTTCTTGAGGCGATTGCCTACTGGTTGCCGCTTACCTATGCCGTTGACGCGTTGCAGGCGGTCGCGCAGAATGTCGACATCACGTCTGACATGACACGCGACATCTGGACGGTGGCCGCATTCGTCGTCGGTGCCGTCGTTCTCGGAGCCTTGTCGCTCCGACGACAAACCGCCTAGGTTTTTTATCGAGAATATGCTATGCTATACCACAGCAAGTGGTTGTATTACCTCTCGTTGCCATATTCGTACCAGAATGTATGTCGCGAGCAGAAAGACGAACGCGAGCAGACATTACTAAAGAAAGGAACAAATTGTAATGGCAATGAAACTATTTATCGGCAGCCTCGCCTACAGCACGACTGACCAAGAGCTCGAAGAATTCTTCGCAACTCAAGGTACCGTCGTTAGCGCCGTTGTCATCAAGGACCGCGAAACTGGCCGCTCAAAGGGCTTCGGTTTTGTTGAGTTCGAAGATGTCAAGGAAGGCCAGAACGCCATCAAAGAGCTCGACGGCAAAGAACTTGGTGGTCGCCAGATCGCTGTCAGCGAAGCACGCCCACGCGAAGATCGCCCACGTCGCGACTTCGGTGGCAACAATGGTGGCGGTAGTTTCCGCCGCAGCAGCTACTAATTGTAGCCTGTCTCGAACTATATCCCCGGTGTAATACCGGGGATATTTCGTATATAATGAAAGTTATATGAACGCAAGACTCGAAGCCAAGCTCAAGACACTCCCGCGCAGCCCGGGCGTGTATTTTCACAAATCTGCGAGCGGTGAGATTATCTATGTGGGCAAAGCTGCGGTGCTCAAGAACCGCGTTCGGCAATATTTCCAGGATTCACGCGGGCGCGACAACAAGACTCAGGCGCTTGTCGCGGAAATCGTCGATACTGACTGGACGGAAACAGAGACTGAAATTGATGCGCTCTTCCTCGAAAGCGAAATGGTCAAGCGGTATATGCCGCGCTATAACGTACTCCTAAGGGACGACAAAAGTCAGCTATTCGTGCGCATCGATATGAAAAATGAGTGGCCAACGGTGACATTTACGCGCAATCCGGGCGGAGACGGTGCGGAGTATATTGGGCCGTTTTATAACGGCTTTGAGCTCAAAAAAGCCCTGCGGTACCTCAGGCGTGTTTTCCCGTATTTCGTGCGCGAACCTTCGCCGCGCGATAGCCAGCTCGAGGCGCAGATTGGTCTCAACCCAGATATGCACCAGGGAAGCGAGGCCTACAAACAGAATCTCCGTAAGCTTATCAGTTACGTCAAGGGTAATCGCAAAGCGCTGACGCGTGAGCTTGAGGCAGAAATGAAACAGGCGGCGACCGAGCAACGGTTCGAAGATGCCGCACGCCTGCGTAATCGTTTACGCGCCATGAACGAGCTATCGCGTCGTATTATGTTCGGTGATCAGGAGTTTCTGGATATCTCAAAAGACAAAGCTCTCACTGACCTAGCTGCCATACTTGGTCTGCAGTCAACACTCAAGCGCATTGAGGGGTATGATATATCGCATCATGGTGGACGCGATGTCGTGGCAAGCATGGTGGTATTTACAAATGGCGTCAGTGATCGAAGTGAATATCGCAAGTTCAAGATGTCGCGTCAGATCAATGATGACACTGGCAATATCCACGAAACGGTACTGCGCAGGCTAGGGCCAAAAAATCTTAGCTCATGGGGAACACCTGACCTCCTCCTGGTAGATGGAGGTAAGGGCCAGCTTGCGGCGGCAATTCAGGCACAGACGGAGCGCGCTACGCAGATTCCAGTAATCTCAATCGCCAAGCGCAACGAAGAAATCATCGTGTCAAAAACGGGGTCAAATATTGCGATTGAAGCAGTCCAGTCATTGCGAGATTCGCTACCCGATGGTGTCGCAGTCCGTGAAGAGGGCGAGTATTTTATGATCAACTTGCACGTCGGACGCGTTAATGCGGGTAGCCACAGCAAAAACTTGCGTGGTGGTGTGACGCTGAGTCCTTTTGAGGATGTCGTTCGCCTGTTCCAGCGTCTTCGCGATGAATCGCACCGTTTCGCCATCAGCTACCATTCGACACTGAAGCGTACCGCCCAGACGAGCGGAACGCTCGATGTAATTCCTGGCATCGGTCCGAAGACGCGCCAAAAATTGCTCAGAACATTCGGTAGTGTCAGTGGCGTGAAAAAAGCGCATCGTGATGAACTCGTCGCCTGTGTTGGTGAAAGCCGTGCGCAGGCACTCCTCGATTCTTTGAGTGACACACAATAAGAACTCTATCTTGCGCTGCGTAAGATAGGTAAGCCAGTGTCTCAGTAGTATACTAAAGCTATATGATTGACGCGATTTACCGACAGACAAACAGAACGAATCTCATAAAAAGCCTTGGTGGCGGCATCGTCGTGCTTACTGCACACACGCTCATGCAGCGTGTCAACGATGCGGTGTATGATTTTCAGCAGGAAGCTAATTTCCTTTACCTGACAGGTATAGAGGAACCGGACTGGTGGCTTATTCTTGATGGCGCGCGCAATAAATCGTGGCTGGTTTCACCAGAAATTGATGATGTTCACAGGATTTTTGAAGGCGGCATGACGAGTGCGAAAGCAGTTGAGCTGAGCGGTGTGACGCACGTTATTACTCGAGACGAAGCAGAAGCGTTACTGCGTGAATTGGCCGCCCACCACAGCCTGGTGTATGCGATAGGCGATGATCCGTACGCGTCTCACTACAACTTTTTCCAGAACCCTGCACAAAAAGATATGTGGCGGCGTCTCTCGCGGACATTCGGAGAAGTGCGAGACTGCCGAAAGTCGCTCGTCGGTCTTCGCGCAATCAAACAGGATTGGGAGATTGATGCGATGAAACGGGCAATACGCCTCACAAATGATGCGTTCCGAACGGTTCGGCAGAAACTGCCTGAGCTTCGCTATGAGCATGAGATAGAAGCTGAGTTTGACTACGCATTCCGTCGTGCCGGTAGAGCGACGCACGCGTATGATCCAATTATCGCCGCGGGACTAAATGCTTGTACCTTGCATTACACAAAAAACACAGCCCGGCTCAAAAAGACGGACTTGATTCTACTCGATGTCGGGGCGCGTGTTGATGGCTACGCGGCTGACATCACGCGAACGTATAACTTGAGGCCAACCAAGCGCCAGCAGCAGGTCCATGATGCGGTTGTCGATGCGTCGCGCCGAATTATCGCCTTGCTTGGACCAGATAGGTTGGTGGTAGATTATTTCGCCCAAGTTGATGAAATTATGAAAGATGCGCTCGAATCGTTAGGGCTCCTCGACGATCGAACCGACCAGGAAGCCTATCGCAACTTTTTTCCGCATTCCGTTAGTCATGGTCTGGGGATCGATGTACACGATAGCTTGGGTGGCCCGCGGTACTTCCAGCCAGGCATGGTGCTGACGGTTGAGCCGGGTATATATATACCAGAAGAGTCGATCGGCGTTCGTATTGAAGACGATATCTTGATCACGGCGAACGGGTATCTCAACCTGAGTGCTGATTTGTCGACGGACATCTAGCGGTTTGGTATAATACAAGGTAATGCGCAAGCAATTTCAAGGATTTGTCATACGGTGGCTTCTCAATAGTTTGGGCCTTTGGTTGGCCGTCAAACTATTTGGGACGGGCTACGCTATGGAGACACCGCTTAGTCTATTCGGATTCTTCTTAGCGGGCTTTATCTTTTCGGTGGTGAACGCTATGCTCCGACCAATTGTTATTATCTTGTCGCTACCAGCGCTCCTGGTGACGCTCGGGTTGTTTATGCTGGTGGTAAATGGTTTCATGGTGTACGTATCGATGAAACTGGCGCCAGGAGTAAGCATGACGTTTCTTCACTCTATATTGACCGGAGTCGTCATGAGTCTGGTAAACTATATAGTGACTAATGTGATTGATTTTGATAATCGATCCGTAAACAAAGGGAGTGCGTAATGAGTACAGGTGAAATGTTGCAGTGGATAACGGTAGGCTCAGCCGTTTTGATGATGCTCGCAATTTTGTTGCAGCAGCGAGGTGCGAGTCTGGGTGCGGGATTCGGTGGTTCGAGTGAACTATACACGTCGCGACGAGGTCTCGACAAAAACTTGTTTGAAGCAACAATCGTTCTCGCGGTTGTGTTCGTCTTATCAATTGTTGCGGGGCTACTACTACCGTCATAGTGGGGACGGGCATAGTTGATGGCCGAGTCTACATCAGATCCAGCGAAATCGGAAAAAACGTCACCGAAGTGGCGTAAGATTTCGTATCGATCTCTGAGTGCAAAGGCGCTTGCTCGGCGTGTGCGTCAAGCAGAAACCAAAACAACGCGTCATGCGAAGCGCTTTATCGTAGGCAGGATAGATAGTCTACGTGCTGCGCGCGAGCATGTGCTGGCATGGTTCCTGGCAGTTGGACTCGTGCTCGCAGCTATTCTTGGTCAATTTATGATTAGCGGCGCCAGCGATATGCAGCGAACCCAAGTTGCTGGCGGAACGTATGCCGAAGGCGTCGTAGGCGATATTCGTTCACTCAATCCACTGTATGCGTCAACGAGTGCCGAAGTGTCGCTATCGAAGCTGCTCTTTTCATCACTCTTTCGGTACGATGCGTCTGGCTCGTTGCATCGAGACTTGGCGGCATCGATTGAAGTGAACGACACGGCAACGACATATACAGTTACAATTCGTCGTGACGCTGTATGGCAAGACAGCGCTCCGATTACCGCCGATGACGTCGTCTATACAATCAATACGATCAAAAATCCTGAAGCACGTGCAACGTCATCCTTGCAGAATAACTGGAGTGAAGTAGCTGTTAAAAAGATCGATGATTACACGGTACAATTTACACTGCCGGCATATGCATCATTTGCCCATGCACTGACGTTCCCAATATTGCCGTCACACTTACTTCAGGATGTACCTGCAAGTGAACTTTCTGAAAGTGGATTTTCTCAGTCGCCAGTTGGAAGCGGTCCATTTATATTCAAGCTGGCTCAGAACGCACAGACAATTGGTGGCGAAAAAGTTATCCATATGCTGGCAAATACCCAGTATTACGAGGGAAGTCCCAGGGTAACGCGCTTCGAGCTGCACGCCTACCAAAATTTGGCCGATCTTGTGAAAGCGCTCAAGACAGATGAACTATCGGGTGCCAGTGACGTGATGGGAAGTGACATCGATGACATCAGTGACAGTCGGTATGTGAAAGACGCCTATCCGATTAATAACGGCGTCTATGCACTTATGAATAATGCGCAGGGTATATTCACCGATGCGAACGTCCGTAAGGCTATACAGGCTATATTAGACACTGCGGCTATTCGCGAATCGGCGGGTGATGGAGTAAAGCCGCTCTACCTGCCGTTCATCGCTTCTCAGGTGAGCTCCGCCAAACTACCATCGGCGCCGATAGTGGATGTGACTGCGGCTGCGAAATTACTCGAGGCGTCACAATGGCAACGGGTGGATGGTACATGGACAAAATCAGGTCAGCCGTTAGCGTTTACGATTACGACAACCAAGAATGATCAGTACGAGCGTGTAGCAAATACAGTCGCGAGCCAGCTTCGTGCCGCAGGAATGAGGGTGCTCGTGTCTGTGATCGATGACACCCAGCCAAGCTCGAACTTTGTGAGCGATGTACTACAGAACCGCAATTATGACATGCTGGTGTATGAACTGCAGATCGGCGGTGATCCAGATGTTTACGCGTACTGGCATTCTTCGCAGACAGGGAATGCTGGCTATAATTTTGCAAGTTACCAAAACGACACGGCAGATGCCGCATTGATTAGTGCTCGTGATCGTACTGACGAAAAGCTGCGCGATAGCAAATACGCGTTGTTCGCTAAGCAGTGGCTCGCTGATGCGCCAGCGGTTGGTTTGTACCAGCAGGTATTCGTCTACGCACACAAACCGGGAGCGCAGGCGATGGATACGCAGTCGGAATTCGTGTCGCCAAGCGATCGGTACGCGCGCGTTCAAGATTGGACAGTTACGCGCCAGGATGTTTACAAAACGCCGTAGTGTCGGTATAATCTATTCTTGACCATTTTTACACTATGCACTGGTGGCGGAATTGGTAGACGCGCTAGCTTGAGGGGCTAGTGGCCATTGCGGCCGTGGAGGTTCAAGTCCTCTTCAGTGCACCACACAATGAAGCTATCCATACGGATAGCTTTTTTGTTTTTGTCTCTGTATAATACGATATCAGTGGCGCGTTGGCGGAGCAGTTACGCAGCGGTCTGCAAAACCGCGTAGACGGGTGCAACTCCCGTACGTGCCTCCACAAAAATATCCTCATTCGTGAGGTTATTTTTGTTTGAGAAGTGCTTCTAGCTCGGGGAAGTATTCGTCGGCGAAGTGCTCGCGATCTTCAAATGCATGCGTGATTGCATCGGGGAGGTCGGCTTGAAATTTAGCAAGTTCAGCGAAGGGGACAACGGGATCGTCCTGGCTATGAAACAAGTGAATTTCTCTTGCGCTTTGGTGTAGGTGGCGCGCTGATACTACCTTGAAGCTGCCGAGGTCTTCATTTGTTTCGTCGTCGTAGCCACCTGAAATAAGGATAAGGCGTCGGACTGGAGTGGCGAGTGGGTGAGTATCGAGATACTTTGCGAGAAACATTGCACCGAGCGAATGTCCCACGATCTGGATATCATCTTCGAGTAGTGCAAGTAGTTTTTCGAAATAGATAGCCCATTCGTCGTATACAGCATTTGCGCTATTCGGCATAAGGGGGAGCAACACGTCAAAATCAGAGAGAGACTCAGCGAGATGCTCTTTCCAGCGGATGGGGTGAGTAATTTTCCAATAGTTAAGCTGCCTTGCTTTTAGGCCATCTAGGTACGCCTCGTAGGTCGAGAAACTGTTGCCGCCGTGAATTATCAGTACTTGCTTCATATTTCTAGTATACTAGTTCCTAAGCGCGAGTGGCGGAATTGGTAGACGCGAGGGACTTAAAATCCCTTGACCAAAAGTCGTGCGGGTTCGATTCCCGCCTTGCGCACCAACAAATGAACCATGGCTTGTCCATGGTTTGTTTGTTGGGAGTGACAACGTCACGAATTCAACCTGTGGCGCTTTTGCTAGTGGCTTGCTCGATACCAGCAAAATGCTATACTAGATACAGTAACCTAACAGGAGAAAAATAACTCAATGGTACCACTTATTATTACGCTCGTTGTTATCGTGCTGCTTGTCGTTATCGTTATCGGCATGTATAACGGACTTATCAGACTTAAGGTCCGTGTTGAAGAAGCATGGAGTGACATCACTGTGCAGCTGAAGCGCCGCGCCGACCTCATTCCAAACCTTGTCGAAACTGTTAAGGGCTATGCTGCCCATGAAAAAGAAGTATTCGAAAAGGTCACAGAAGCTCGCTCAGCTGTTATGAGTGCTACTCAAAAGGGTCCAGCTGAAACCGCAAAAGCAGAGAACGTGTTCGAGGGCGCGCTTAAGAGCCTGTTCGCTGTCGCAGAGGCCTACCCAGATCTCAAGGCAAACCAGAACTTCTTGCAGCTGCAACAGGAGCTTGTTGATACGGAAGACAAGATTCAGGCAAGCCGCCGATTCTACAACGCTGGTGTTCGTGACCTCAACACAAAGATTGAGACAGTGCCAACAAATATCATTGCGGGTATGTTCAGTATTGCAAAGCGTGAATTCTTTGAAGTTGAAGACCTTGCAAGCGTCCAGAAGCCTGTCGACGTTAAGTTCTAACCGAGGCCCTTGGTAGATGTATAGCGCTATTGCGGCAAACAAGCGAAACACCGTCATTATCATGGCGGTGTTTGTGGGCGTTATCAGCGCAGTTGGATGGGGGGTGAGCACGCTGTACGGTAACGCCTACCTGACGCCGTGGATTATCGCTGGTGCGGTCCTCTACGCCATGATCCAATACTTCGCTGCTGGCAAATTAGCTGTTGCGATGACTGGTGCGCAAGAAATCCAAAAGTCGGACAACCCTCGCTTATGGCGAATTGTTGAAAATCTCGCGATTACGACTGGCATGCCGATGCCAAAAGTCTATAGTATCAATGACCCAGCTCCAAACGCGTTTGCAACTGGTCGAAATCCTGAGAACGCAATTGTTGCCGCAACAACCGGGATTATGGATATTATGGACGATCGTGAGCTTACTGCGGTTATGGCACATGAAATGGGCCACGTTCAAAACTACGATATTCGCGTTAGTATGATTGCTTTTGGTCTTGCAAGCGCAATCGGTATCCTGAGTGATATTGGTATTCGTATGCTTTGGTTCGGCGATAACCGTGATCGACAAGGCGGTCCAGTGATGCTTATCGTTGGTGTTGTTGTCATTATCTTGGCACCAATCGTCGCTGCTCTTATTCAGGCTGCGATCAGTAGGCAGCGCGAGTATCTCGCAGATGCTACTGGTTCATTAACAACCCGTGACCCTGATTCTCTTGCTGACGCGCTTGCAAAACTTCAACAGTATGGACGCCCACTACAGCGACAATCGAGCTCAACCGCTCATTTGTTTATTTCAAATCCACTCAAACCTGGCTTTGTTGCTAATCTCTTTAGTACACATCCTCCCCTTGAAGAACGTATCAAACGTTTACGAAATAAGTTGACAGGAATGTAATGCCAGAGCCGCAGCTCAGAAAAACCAAGCGTCGTGCTCAACAAAAAACTACCGGAATAAAAAAGCAAATCTCATTTGGTAGCAAAGTCAAGAGTATGCCCGGGCGTATTCATATGCGTGCAAAAAAATTCTTGTCACGTCGGCCTCATCGCAGCTTCCGCTTAACGAAGCGCCGCGACAGTAAGCGTTCGTTGGCTATGCCTGGGTATTGGAATTTCACCGTTTATGTACTGTCTATATTGAGAAGCCGATGGAAAGTTTTTGTTGGACTCGCCGCTTTGTACGCAGTCCTGTCGGTTATCTTGGGTAATATGACGAGCCAAGATACCTATCGCCAGGTCGGCACCTTGCTTGAAGAGGCTGCGCCAGATGTACTTCAGGGGAGCTGGGGCGCCGTAAGTCAGGCTGGACTCGTTGCACTCTCTGCGTTTAGTGGTAACTCGGCGACGCTAACGGATATACAAAAAGTCTATATGACAATTATTGTCATCTTGACCTGGCTTAGCTCCGTATGGATTTTAAGGGAGGTTGTTGCTGGGCGTAGGCCGCGTCTTCGGGACGGATTATACAACGGTTTAGCGCCGCTTCTGTCGACGGTACTTGTCTTCCTCTATTTAATCGCTCAGTTATTGCCAGTTGGCATTCTCGCGATAGTATATAGCGCGTTATCGACCGTCGGGGTGTTATCCGAAGGTTTTGGTATGTACCTGTTTTCTGCAATTGCTATAGTTGTCGGAGCATTGACACTTTATTGGATGACCGCAACATTTATTGCCCTTGTCGTCGTGACGCTTCCGGGCATGTATCCGGGGCACGCTATAAAAATTGCAGGCGATCTTGTTGTGGGCAGGAGGCTGCGAATCGTCAATCGCATCTTATGGATGTTACTTATCTCGTTGGTAGCATGGGCGATTGTTATGGTTCCGATTGTTATGCTTGATACCTGGTTGAGCTCTCGGTTTGATTGGGGCTGGTTAAACTGGTTGCCGGTGGTTCCGTTGGTTGCAATGCTCATGAGCTCCGTCACCTCCGTATGGTACGCTAGCTACATTTACTTGCTATACAGAAAAGTGGTTGACGATGACGCGGCACCAGCTTGATTTCGCCGAGGCACGTGAGCGAGCGAACAAACTCCGACAGGTGATCAATGAATATCGCTATAACTATCACGTACGCGACGAATCCACGATGCCCGAGGCGGCAGCGGATAGCTTAAAGCATGAGTTGGCCCAAATAGAAGAGCGCTATCCAGAGTTGATAACACCAGATAGTCCGACGCAGCGTGTTGCGGGGAGAGCGCTCGATAGATTCTCAAAGGTCACTCACCAAACGCCGATGATCAGCTTGACCGATGTATTTGATCAAACCGAAGTGATGGCGTGGATTGATCGTATGCTTCGACTCGACGCGTCGATCAAGCAGGAGTTTTTGTGTGATATCAAGATGGATGGACTTGCCTGTTCGCTCATCTATCAGGATGGAAAGCTCGTTCAGGCGGTCACTCGTGGCGACAGTAGGGTCGGTGAAGATGTGACGATGAATGTCCGAACCATCGAAAATGTACCGCTTCATCTGCGAGAAGGTGCGCATAGTTTGTTATTGAAGGGGCGCACCGAAATCCGTGGCGAGATAGTTATGTATAAGCCTGACTTTGAAAAGCTCAACACCCAGCGAGAAACGGCAGGTGAGCCACTCTTCAAGAACCCACGTAATCTAGCGGCAGGCACGATTCGTCAGCTTGATCCTCGGCTGGTTGCTGCGCGTCCACTCCATTTCGTTGGTTACGACATCATTCGTGAGGATGTCGCTGATATTCCAACAATCGAGTACGGCTATAAAGTGATGAATGATCTCGGTATCACGACGAGTCGACAGACCAAAGTTGTGCGCGGAATTAGTGAGGTTATGTCATATGTTCAGCATCTTGACTCTGTGCGTTCGGGGCTAATTTTCAATACCGACGGAGCCGTTATCAAATTGAATGATCGGCGCAAATATTCCGCGCTCGGAACGGTCGGCAAAACACCAAGGGCTGCAGTCGCATTCAAGTTCGCCGCCGAGGAGGCAACCACGATTGTTGAAGATATTGTGATATCGATCGGGCGCACCGGTGCTGCAACGCCAGTCGCGGTATTTGAGCCTGTTCATATCGCTGGTACTACCGTGCAGCACGCGTCACTTCACAATGCGGATGAGATTGCACGCCTCGATATCCGACGTGGCGACACGGTCATTATTTTTAAAGCTGGTGATATTATTCCTCAGGTGCAACGAGTGCTAGCTGAGTTGAGGCCTGACGATACGGAGAAAATTGACTACGAGCGAGAGCTTGCGCGTCAATACCCCGAACTCGAGTTTGTGCGACCAGAAGGCGAGGTTGTCTACCGAGTTAAGGGTTTGACGGGGCCGCTGATTCTGAAGCGAACACTTGAACATTATGCCTCCAAAACAGCGCTTGATATCGATACATTGGGTGAAAAAAACGTTGACGCGCTGGTTGATGCGGGGCTCGTCAATGATATTGCCGATATCTATGCGCTGACGGTCGAGCAGTTACTTGGTCTCGATCGTTTCGCCGAGCTTTCGGCGGGAAAGCTAGTCGATGCAATTGCAGCCAAAAAGCAGCCGAGTCTCGAGCGATTCGTATATGGTATGGGCATTCGGCATGTCGGTATACAGACGGCTATTGATCTTACAGATCGCTTCTCGAGTATCGAGGCGCTCTCGCGAGCGACGATTGATGAACTGAAGTCGATTGACGGTATTGGTGAGGTCGTGGCGGAATCTATCGCTGCTTGGTTTGCGGACGAGGACAATCTCGCACTGCTGCAAAAATTCACTACACTTGGTGTCGTGCCAACGTTTGAGCAAAAAACAGGTAAGCTACTAGGCAGCAGTTTTGTTTTGACCGGAACACTCTCGTCTATGGGGCGAGATGAAGCGGCCGAGAAGATACGATCGCTTGGGGGTACATTCCAGTCTGCGGTTGCAAAAGACACGACATATCTTGTTGCTAGTGGCAAAGTCGGCGCGTCGAAACTCAAGAAGGCCGAAAGCTACGGTACGAAAATAATTGATGAAGATACATTCTTGGAGATGTTATGAGACAACGACCACTTTTTGCGACCGGAAATCCGCACAAGGCCGAGCAATTTGAACGACTTGTGGGGGTTCCGATCGAACACCAAGCACTTGAGCTTGACGAGATTCAGTCGAGTAACCCGGAGGAAGTGATTGAGCATAAGGTTCGGCAAGCCTATGCAATCGCGCAGCGTCCAGTATTCGTCGATGATTTCTCATTTTGGTTCGATGAGCTGAATGGACTACCTGGTCCATTTATAAAGTTCTTCATTCAGGGTGAAGATGCACTTGAGAAGCTGTGCCGAATTGCCGATGGGTTGCCGTCGCGACGAGTGACGGCGCGTGCCTATTTTGGCTATTATGACGGCGATGAAGTCACTATTCTGTACGGCGAGCTAAAAGGTGAAATAGTCGATCATCCTAAAGGCGATGCTCCGTATGGTATTGGAACGGATTTTGTCTTTAGCGTCGATGGCACCAACGGCAAAACGCGCAGTGAACTCGATCGAGAACTATATGATGAGATTTATAGTGTGCTGCGTGCGACCGATCGAGTGACGCAATTCTTGAGGGAAAAATCATGAACGACGAGCATGTTCCAGAGATGCAAAAAGGCACCTACTGTCATGCAAAGACAGGAAATGTATACGAAGTCATAGGAGTTGCGATTCACACCGAGACGAATGAACCGCTTGTCGTCTATCGGCCAAAATACGAATCGGCTCACGAATATTTCGTTCGACCGTATGAGATGTTTTTTGAGTCTATCGAGATTGATAGGGTTACGCAACCACGATTCATGAAGATTGACTGAGGCGGTTTCGCTGTGGTGCGCTACTCATTCATGCTTCCGTATACTTGGTGAACTGCGTAGGATACCTCGTCTGCCCTTGGCATTGAGTACGTCCACATCTGATATACTGTGTCGTCGTCTAAGACGATCATCAGTGTAGGAAATGTTGTTAAGCCATAAAACTCTTTTATGCTTAAGCCATCACCTCTCGTTACGTCGAGTAGTACGACTTGTGTTGTATCGGGTGTACTGGAGTCGATTTCTTCACCTAGTCTAGCGAGCTCATGCTCGACTTCGGGCGGGTTAGCTGAAAGGACATACACTGCCGGTCCTGGTCTGTCGGGGATACTGGTAAATTCTAGGGCCATACGAACATCATACAGTATTTTTGGTATACTGTAAGCATTATGTATAAGAAATTAACATCGAGAACGACCTTTGCCTGTTTTTCGCCCCCGGTTATGCTGGCGACATTTTTGATCGAGACGGGTCTCGCGCTGTATGTCATCGTGCGCTATCGACTTACACGAATTTCTCGACTCGTGATCGCGATACTTGTGTCCTTGGCGGTATTCCAACTTGCTGAATACAACGTATGCGAGGCCTCTATGGGGTTCAGTAGCCTCGATTGGGCGAGGATTGGATTTGTGGCGATTACGTTACTGCCGCCGCTCGGCATACATCTGGCACTCGAACTCGCTGACAAGGTAGCACGCCAACGACGACTGCTCTGGCTGGTGTATGGGCTGGCCGCCGCGTTTGCAGTAGCGTTTTTGACGGTGGGTCACGGCATGCAAGGCGGTGCGGCATGTCTAGGTAATTACGCAATCTTTCATGTTGCGCCGACGACGATTCGTCTCTATGCGTTTTACTATTACGGACTTCTACTCTTCGGCATGGGACTTGCGTGGTTTTACGCGCGAAAGTCGCGGGTGAAGGCGACGCGACGCAGTCTATTCGCGCTGATTATTGGGTACTCAGTATTCTTGCTTCCGACAACGACAGTGAACATCATAGATCCCGTGACGATTGCCGGGATTCCATCGATCATGTGTGGATTTGCGGTGTTGCTCGCGCTGACGCTCGTAGGCTATGTGCTTCCGTATTCTACGAAGCAGGCAAAGGCGCATGAGTGACGATTAAGCAACTTGGAATCATCGTAGCGGGATGGATAGTTCTTGTGGTTGGCGTTGTTATGATCCCATACCCGGGTCCTGGATGGCTCACGGTGTTCGCGGGGCTTGCAATACTGTCTCGAGAGTATCACTGGGCACGCCGTGTGCTCGCTTATGCTCGTCATAAATATGACGCGTGGAATGAATGGATTGTGAGGCAGCCACTCTACATGCGTTCGTTGACCTTTATCGGAACGTCACTTGTGGTGATTGTAACGCTCTGGCTACTGAACGCATATGGATTGTTAACAGAATGGTTTAATGTGCCATATGATTGGCTTCGTTCTCCATTTGTCTAGATGACAGTGCTACAATCATACTCATGACAAAGCAGCGTCTTCCATTTCGTCAGTATATCAGGTACCTACTTAGTGTCGGTAGGACATCATTCCGTATTGCGCCAGCTGTTGGTATTATTAGACTACTCGATAGCGTCATCCAGGCGATATTGCCAATTGGAACGACGTATTTGGCGTCACTAACAACGACCGCGCTTGCAGATGCCTACAGTGGCGATAGTTCTGCGTCTGAGCGAGTGATTGTATATGTGATCGCAACCTCCGCAATCAGTATTATTATGTTGTCCTGGGGCAGTATTAGCAATTACATAGCCCAGAAGACGCGGTACAAAATCGAAGCCGCCGTCGAGGATAAAATGATCACTCAGTTTACTTCGCTACCATTTGAGATGTATGACGACAAAACCGTAGTTGATCTTCATGAAAAGGCTAAACGGTTTAGCTATTTCTTTAGTTATATCTTTGACACACTCGGTTCAATGGTCACGATGTTTGTCGGAGCGATTACTGCTCTAATCGCCCTAATCGCTATCTCACCACTGCTTGCGTTGATCGTTTTGGTGGCGGTTATCCCGGGTGTTGTTATCAAAGTACGGCTTGCTCGTCGACAGGCGCAACATTGGGAAGCCAATATCACGCGGCGTCGTAGAATGAGCAATCTTAGCTGGATGCTTCAGGAGTCGCAGTATATTGCAGAGATGCGCGTATATGGCGTTGTACGTAAACTGATTCATCAGCATAAACGTTTGCGTGAGCTGGATGAAAAAGAGCGGCTCGATATGGAGACCGGGACGATATGGAAGCAACTCGCCGCCGATGTGGGTGAATCACTTGTTGAACTGGGCTCACTGGTGTGGATTGTGTACGAGATTATCCAGAGAAACCAACCCGTTGGTCAATTTCTGTACGTACAGCAAATGGTCAGCCGGGCAATATCCGAGGCGAGTAGCCTTGCCAACCAGCTCGGGAATACTGACAAAGACCTTGCGAATATCGTTGACTACCAACGATTTATGGAGCTGCAGCCGCAAGACGTTACTGGCAAAAAACAGTTGACGGACTCCCCTGAATCCATCGAGATCGAATCAGTTGGTTTCCGCTACCCAAAGACTAAGAAGCAGATTTTGCACGAGGTATCGATGACGATACGCGCGCGGCAGCATGTGGCGATTGTTGGCGAGAACGGAGCAGGCAAAAGCACGCTTATCAAGCTACTACTAGGATTGTATAGAGCGAATACAGGCGACATTCGCGTAGATGGCACGCCACTCGCCGATATCGCCAGCGATTCGTGGCATAGGCACATTGGGTTATTGCAGCAAAATTTTGTGAGCTATTACTTCGCTACAATTCGCGAAAATATCACATATGGTGATATCGACAAAGAGGATTCAGAAGCTGTCGTGCGTAAGGCAATGAACGATGCTGAGTTTAGTGATGTTGTCGATAAGCTCGAGCGGGGCGATCGTACGTATATCGAGCGTTGGATGGCGGAAGATAATGACGATGCTTCCGGCACTGAGTTAAGTGGAGGGCAGCAGCAGCGGCTTGCGTTAGCGCGAAACTTTTATCGTGATGCGCCAATTATCATACTCGACGAGCCGACCAGTGCAATTGACGCGCTGGCTGAGGCGCGCATCTTCAAGCGTCTGTTTGCAAGTGGAAAAACGGTGATTGCGATTAGCCATCGACTGAGCACGATCAGAAAGGCTGATGTTGTGTACATGATGAAAGATGGGCGAGTTGTTGAAACGGGAACGGCAGATGAGCTGATTGCTGCACGAGGCGAGTTTTATCGTCTATTTGAGAGCCAGCTCGGGGAATAATGCTTGTGTTTTTCACGAAAAAAGCGTATAATAAGAGGTGAGCTGGTACGCCATCGGGTACGATTGGCGTTCACGAGCAAAACAAATACCTCACCCAAACAAAAACCGTGCCCAGGGTGGGCGCGTAGCAGCTCTCTAGTGAGTATCTCGCCCCTGTTCATTCGGGGCGAGATTTGCTATTATTGGCTAGTATTCATCGTTCATCTTTCGTGGGGCATTAGCTCATTTGGTAGAGCGCTTCCATGGCATGGAAGAGGTGAGGAGTTCGATTCTCCTATGCTCCACCATAGATGTTCGATGAATGCGACAACGGGGAATTAGCTCAGTTGGCTAGAGCGCACGATTCACATTCGTGAGGCCACAGGTTCGAGCCCTGTATTCCCCACCATTGTGTTCAAGAGGGGCTCACCCCTCTGTTTGTTTTGCAAATCAATTCCAAAACTGCACTTTACCCCCTAAAGCTCGGCTAACGCCTCAAGCGCAGGTCGAGTAGCTCTGTATTCTCGGGCGCAAATATGATATAATCATGCCCAAGGAAGGTCTGTAGTAACACAGGCCGTTATTTTATGAACGACGCTACAAAAATTCGCAACATCGCAATTATCGCACACGTCGACCATGGCAAGACGACACTTGTTGATGGTCTTCTGAAGCAATCAAATACATTCCGTGACAATCAGGCCGAGATGGGCCAGCAGCTCATCATGGACTCTGGTGACCAAGAGCACGAGCGTGGTATTACCATCACTGCCAAGCAGACGTCTATCTATCACGATGGCTACAAGATCAATATTATTGATACCCCGGGACACGCAGACTTCAGCGGTGAGGTTGAACGCACGCTCAATATGGCCGATGGTGTTCTCTTGATTGTTGACGCTCAGGAAGGTCCAATGCCGCAGACAAAGTTCGTTCTGTCAAAGGCGCTTGAACTTGGCCTCAAGCCAGTAGTTGTGATTAACAAGATTGATAAGCCGGCCCGTCGTGTTGATGAAGTCGAAGATGAGCTTGCCGACCTCTTTCTGGAGCTTGCAACAGACGACAGCCAGTTGCACTACCCGATCTACTACGCAATTGGTCGCGAAGGCAAAGCGTGGACATCACTCCCTGACAATCCATCTGAACATGCAGATCTTTCTGTCGTGTTCGACGCGATTGTGAATGACATTCCTGCGCCGTCGGTTGACGCTGATGGTCCGCTGCAGCTACTCGTTACGAGCCTTACGTATGATTCATTCCTTGGTAAGTACGCCATTGGGCGCATTACTCGCGGTAGCGTCAAACGCGGTCCTATTGCCTTGATCACTCGTGAAGGTGAAGTCGTATCGAGCAAGGTAGAAAAAGTCTTTGGCTATCGCGGTCTCGCGAAAGAAGAGATTGAGTCTGCATTCGCGGGTGACATCGTCGCACTCGTCGGCTGTGCTGATGCGCGCATCGGTGACACCATTGCCGATAAGGATACACCAGAAGCGCTACCAACGATTGATATCGAAGCACCAACGCTCAGTATGTATCTCGGTCCAAACACCAGCCCAATGAAGGGTCGCGAGGGCGAATTCACAACGTCGCGTCAAATTGGTGATCGCCTCAAGAAAGAACTTGAAACAAACGTCAGTCTTCGTGTCGAAGAAAATGGTATCGGCTTCACTGTCTCTGGACGTGGTGAACTCCATTTGTCTGTTCTCATCGAAGCAATGCGCCGCGAAGGGTATGAATTCGAAGTTGGCCGTCCACAAGTAGTGACTATTACTGAAGATGGTGTTGAAAAAGAACCAGTCGAAGAACTCTACATCGAGGTTGCTCCAGAATTCGTCGGTGTCATTTCACAAGAACTTGGTGCTCGTCGTGCACTGCTGCGCGGTCAAGAGCAAACATCGAGCGGCACCGCACGTATGGACTACATTTTGCCAACGCGCGCGTTGATCGGTCTGCGCAACCGCTTGCTGACTGACACGAAAGGCACCGTCATCATGAACAGTCTGCCGCACGGCTATGAGCCCGTCGCAGGTAAGTTGCCACGTAACCGTAACGGCGTGTTGATTGCATTCGAAGCCGGCACTACAACTCCGTACGCACTTGAAGCTGCTGAAGCGCGTGGCGAATTGCTCGTCGGCCCAGCCACAGAAGTCTACGCTGGCATGATCGTCGGTATGTACAACCGCGCCGAAGATCTCGAGATCAATGTCTGTAAGGCCAAACACCTCACTAATATGCGCTCGAAGTCATCTGATGGCGCAGTTCAGCTAACGCCATTCACTGACTTTAGCCTTGAGCAGTGTATTGACTTCATCGAGGATGATGAGTTGCTCGAAGTAACACCGAAGAGCCTGCGTCTCCGCAAGCGTGAACTTGACCCAACCAAGCGAAAACGTCTGAACAACAAGTAAATAGCTCTACCCAAGCATAAGCTTATCTGGGTATACTAGAGGTATGATGCGTTTGCCACGTCGACGAATTCCAGTACCACACGACCGTGTGAAAACGGGCATTGCTGTGACTGCAGATGCGCTGTTGCGAACGCGCCTATCTCCAGACCGTGCGTATGGTGAATTATTTCGTGACGTTCAAAAGCAGAATATTCTCGGTGACGGCAAGACATTTGTCGACTTAATCCCGCGCGATAGAGAGCGAGCAATTCGACAAGAATATGAACTCGCCAAGCGTGACCCAAATTTTGATCTGCGAGAATTTATTGTGCGACACTTCTATGAGTTTGCGCCGCACAAGGACCGAGACGCCTATCAGCCGGGCCCCGATACGACGATTAATGAACATATCGATGCCTTGTGGCACGAGCTTGAGCGAAGAAATCGTAAGTCGCGCGGCTCACTCCTGACGTTGCCATACCATTATGTTGTGCCTGGCGGGCGCTTCAGTGAGCAATTTTACTGGGATGGCTATTTTATCATGCTGGGGCTTGCAGCGAATGGCCACTGGCAACGCGTCAATGGCATGATGAAAAACTACGCCTATATGATTCGTAAGTACGGCTTCGTTCCGACGGCAAATCGTACGTATTTCTTGAGTCGTTCGCAGCCGCCGTACTTTGCCCTCATGGTGAAACTACTGGCGAAACATCGGGGTAATCGTCGCACGCACATGGAATATTTGCCGTATATGCTTGCAGAATATCGCTGGTGGCTTCGTGGCCGAAATAAGCTCGAAACGCAAGAGCACAAAGCATTTGCACGCATCGTCGAAATGCCTGATGGGTCGCATCTTGCACGCTACTATGATAATAAGATGACGCCACGTCCAGAGAGTTTGCGCGAAGATGAAGAGACGGCAGAACATGCCGAGGGTCGTGCCGCAGACAGGCTGTACTTGCACTTACGCGCCGGTGCGGAGAGCGGCTGGGATTTTAGCTCTCGCTGGTTTTTGCAGCCGAAGGATATCAAATCAATCCATACTGCCGACATCGTGCCCGTTGATTTGAATTGCTTGCTCTATCTCCTGGAGCAGACGATCGCCGAGACGTATCGTATGATGAAGCAGCCGATACTTGCGGGTAAGTTTGAGCGCTTTGCCGAGCGACGAGCCGCTGCGATTAATAAGTATTGCTGGAACGAAGATGAGCAGGCGTACGTTGACTATAATTTTCATCACTTCACATCAACGGGGCGAGTAACGCTCGCTACGGTCTATCCGTTGTATGCACGCATAGCATCCAAACAGCAGGCCGACGCAGTTGCGCAGCGATTGCAGCGTGATTTTTTGAAGCCAGGTGGATTGGTGACGTCGCTCGTCGAGAGCGGTCAGCAGTGGGACGCGCCAAATGGCTGGGCACCACTCCAGTGGATGGCGATAGTCGGCCTTCGTCACTATGGTCATCACGCGCTCGCAGATGACATCAAACGGCGGTGGATGCAGACGAATGAACGAGTGTTTGAACGAGAGCGAAAGTTGATCGAGAAGTACGACGTTGTACATCCGGACGGAATTGGTGGCGGGGGAGAGTACCCGCTACAAGATGGCTTCGGTTGGACGAATGGTGTATACGCGGCTTTGAAAGCGGAAGATCGCTAAACGATTTCTTCTGGAAGAAAGCCTTTTTCGTGCTTAAACCCTGGCTGCCATTTGTAGCCATCGCTGTAGCCAAGGTCTTTCATGAGCTTGGTTGGAGCGTTTCTGATATGGAGCGGCACTGGCGCGTCGGGGTACTGTCGGGCGAGAGCCTGCGCTTCGTGCATAAGGTCAGTTGTCTCGCGTGACTTTTCACTGCGCGCGAGAGCTGTTGCGCAGTGATAGAGATTATAGCTTGCTTCGGGAAGGCCGACTCGTTCGACGGCTTGGAACGTCGCGACCGCAAGGCTGAGTGCGCCATTGCCAGCCAGGCCAATATCCTCGCTCGCGAACACGACCATGCGCCGTGCAATAAACTTCGGATCCTCGCCCGCATCAATCATGCGCGATAGGTAATAGAGCGTCGCCTGAACGTCGCTGCCGCGCATACTCTTTATGAACGCACTAATCACATCGTAGTGCATATCGCCCTTCTTGTCATAGCCGGGAACCTTGGTTTGTGCTGCAACTTTTATGGTCTCGGGCGTGACCTTGTCTCCGTTAAGCGCGAGTGCAAGTTCAAGATTGCCGAGCGCGACACGCGCGTCCCCTCCGGAAAGCTCGGCCAGGTAATCGAGTGCTTTCGGGGTGACTGACTTGGTTTTCTTCAGATGCTTGAGTGCGCGTTTGATAACCTCAATGATTTCATCCTTCGAAAGTGGCCGCAAGACAAGAACGCGTGAGCGGCTGAGAAGCGGCGTGATGATTTCGAAACTCGGGTTCTCCGTCGTTGCACCAATGAGCGTAATGAGCCCACTCTCAACGTGTGGCAAAAACGCATCTTGCTGCGCCTTGTTGAATCGATGAATTTCATCAACGAACAGGATTGTGCGAGTGCCGAGGTTCCAGTTTTGCTTGGCATGCTCGACGACGGTCAGCACATCTTTTTTGCCTGCAGTAACAGCGGAGAGCTCGACGAATTCAGCATCGAGTTCGTGCGCAATGATTCGTGCAAGTGTTGTCTTGCCGGTCCCGGGAGGGCCCCACAAAATAAGACTGACCGGCTCCTTGTTTCGTGCGATACTTTTCAGAATCTCATGTTCACCGAGCAGATGGGACTGACCGATCACTTCATTGAGTGAGGTTGGTCGCATGAGTTCCGCGAGTGGAGTACGCGACATGCTATACCTTCCGCAGCTTGCGACGAGCAGTTTCGATAGCCAGTGTCTTGAGGTATGCTGTGCGATTGATGACCATGTCGTGTGCGGGTGTATAACGGAGCTCTTCGACGCCGAAACCTCGCTTGAAGACGCTGACACCATAAAAGCGATGCGAAGTATCTTCTTCGTCGACAATTCCCCAGAAGTTGTATCGCTTGATGCCACGTTCGCGTGCGTCGCGCATTGCCTGCATATGAAGAAGTGGTGCGCCAGAAAGCTTCGTGCCGAGTTCGGTGCTGACACCGTAGTGATACGACGCTTCATTGCCATAAAAGATCATGAAGTTCTGCGCCAGTACTTCGCCCTCGCTGCGGGCGGTGTAGAGAACCGCGTTGCCGTTGCCTGCGAACGCTGCAAATTGCTTTTTGAGAAAGTCTTCGCCAAATGCGACAAACTGATGTCGCCCGGCGGTTTCGAGCTGTATACGATAAAACTCGTGAATCGCCCCTGGATCTGACGTTGTCTCAACGGTGATGTCGTTTTTCGCCGCCTTTCGTAGTGCGCGACGCAGGCGTTGTCGCATACCTTCGAGGATTTCATCTTCTGATTTTGCAAGGTCGAGAACACCAGCGAGCTCAACACTGAGATACATCGGCGCTCGTCGTAGTCCGAATTGTTTGAATAATGCAAATGATCGTGGCGATGCTTCGAGCTGAGGGCGTACGCGCACATAAACACACGACTGCTCTTTTGCTTGCTGCTTCATGTCGTCGAAGAGCGCCTGGGTTGCAGCGATATCAGACCAGTTCGTTATCGGTCCGCCGACGATTTGCAGGTGCTTGCCGCGTCGGGCAGGTTCAACGTGCCCAGTATATACACCGACAAGCGTGTTGCCTTCGTAGACACCGCGTCGCAGGACAGTACGACCACGGCTTGTATGGAACTCTCCCCATTGCCATGAGTGGAGGAAATTTGCCTCATCGTGGTCTGTGACAAATTGGTCCCATTCTGACTGGTCGATGATTGTCCTGACGTCGTGACTCATAGGTGTCTCCGTTTCTTTCGTGCCGCTTCTACGAGGCGAGTAAATTGATAGCGCACTGTCTTGAGGGGGATATCGTAGGCGGGCAGGTATGCGACATCCTCGCCACCAAAGCCGCGTTTGAATGTCGTGACACCGCTATAGCGGTGATTCGGCGAGTCTGCCGGCGCCGTTCCCCATAGATTGAAGTGCTGTATACCGAGTGATTTTGCATCCTGCATGGCCTGCCATACGATAGCGTACGCGCCAGGTTCTCTGCGTGCATCGGTCGTCGATGCTGCTTCAAAGTAGGCCGCTTCGGTACCGTGCATGATGACAAGGGCAAGGTTGAGGAGTGTGTCATGTTTTGTTGCTTTATACATATATATCTCATCGCCGAATGCAGTACAGAGCGACTCTAGGTACTGTGATGATGGTGCATAGAAGTTCTGTCGTTTTGCCGTCTCAACTTGCAGCTCGTGGAACATTTCAAGCGCATCGAGTGCGTTGATTTTTTCGACCACAATATCGCGTTTCGGCGCGCGGCGTATTTCGTAGCGAGTTTGTTGGCGCATGGCTGTCATGAGCTCGTCTCGTTTCGGTGTGAGATCGATGATGGAGGTGTGATCTGCGGTGACGTGCATGAGCGCGGTCTGTCCACTGAGTCCATGCATGAGGGTTCGATACTGTGACGTGTCGGGTAGTTGAGTGCGAATGCGCATGAAGACGCAGCTATGATGGCGAGCGATTGTCCTAAGTTCGTTCACGACAACATCTACAAGCGCAGAATTGTTCCAGTTGATGAGCGGTCCACCGGCAACCTCCAGGTAACGTCCCCGACGTGCGTTCTTGACGCTGGCACTGAACAGTCCAATGACCGTATCGCCGTCACGAACAATACGTCGCTCAACGGCGAACCCGAGGATGAGCTGTGACTCACCCCATTGCCATGACTGGAGGAGATTCGCTTCTTCGAAACGTCTATACGCTTCATCCCATTCTGACTGCTGGGTGCACTCACTGATGTTATACATCGCGCCTCACGATCGCAGATATTCGCTCGATGTCGTCAGTGGAAATATGGCTGTGGGTAGGGAGGTTGATGAGCTTTGCGGCAAGTTCAACGGCTATGGGTAGGCTATTCGTCGGATAGGCGATTGTCGCGTATTTGCGCGCAGGGCCGATCGGTGTATCGTACCATGTGTCGCGTAGCTCATAGCCGGCTGCACGGAGTTCTTTGAGCGTTTGGGCGCGATCAGCAACGGCGATTGCTGCGCGGAGCGTTCCATCCTTGCTCACGAGCTCATCGCCAAAGTATCGTTCGTAGGTAGACATGTGTTCGCGGCGCTGAAGGTTCGTTTGTTCGAGTGAGTCGAGCCGTTTCAGGACGAGTTTTGCTTGCCAGTGCGGCAGGCGTAGTGATCGATTGATGCCGCCGTCAGCTGATCGTCGCGCTAGACCGAATTTGTACATTGCAACCAGCAGCGCTTTGCCGAGCCCGCTCACATAAAAGCTGCGAACCTTCCAAGTGAGGATTGGGTAGATACGATCTTGCCACTGGGTGCGAAGGCGTGGCCAGCGATTTGGCGCAACAACTGTTTCGGTGAGATGTTGCGAGCGGACGATGAGCGCGCCACCGTTGACGGCGTCGAGTAATTTGTCTCGGCCAAAAGAAAGCATGACCAGATCACCAACTGTTCCTACCTCGCGACCATCAGGGTATGTTTGCCCAATACTGTGCGCCAAATCTTCGATAAGTAGTGCATCGAACTTGCGCACAACGGCTTCGATGGCAGCGATATCACACGGACGTCCATAGGTATTCTGGACAATCACCGCACTGATTGCAGGGCGCGCATGGAAGGCTTTTTCGAGCGCATCGGCAGTGAAGTGAGCCGTGTGTGGGTCGACGTCAATATAGACTGGCGTCGCGGCGGTGTCGTCGATCGCCTCGACGACAACAGAGCAGGTAAGTGCATTGACGGCAATGAGCGGGGTGTCTGTATGAATACTCACGCGCACGGCTTCGGATAACGCATTGCGGCCCTTGTCGTACAGATACGCTTTACCGCCATACCGACGTTCAAGCCGTTGAACGAGCTGCGCACTGTGGCGCTTTGAGCCAGTCGCGAATAGCTGGCGCATAGCCCAGGCGAAATCATAGTGCGAGCCAAGCGCTTGAAATTTCATCACTGCTCCTCCAGTTGTGTCGCAATTTCTGTCGCCAGTTGCTTTGGGTGGGTCTTGTAGGGCGCATGACCCCAGTCATCGATGAGCTTGATAGATGAACCCGTGATAGCCTGATGAAGTTTTTCGCCGACGGCTGGCGGGGTTGTCGTATCGGCTTTGCCGTAGACGAGAGACGTCGGTACGGTGATGAACGAAGGAGCGAAATTGCGATCACTTGCGAGCATGTTTTTGAGCGTCTGCTGCATATTTGATGGAGCTGCACCATAGTCGCTACCGAGCAAGCGATAGACGACCTTTTTCGCGAGCGGTATATGCTTGAGGGGTGCAAGGAGCTTGGATGCGTATTTGAATAGACGGCGTTTCATCGATAGCCTGGCGGCTTGCGTTTCAGCACCTGCGCTGGCGAGCAGGATGAGTTTTGCGAAACGATTTGGGTATTTCTGGAGATAGTGCATCGCGATGCGGCCGCCGTTTGAGTGGCCGAGCACAAGTGGCGTCTGTGCACCTTCAAGTTGTGTATCGAGCCATTGCACATAGCGGTCGATAGTCCAGACTTCGTCGCTTGGACTCGTCAGGCCAGGAACGCGCAACATCGTTGTTTCGATACCGAGATTGCTGAGCTCGATGAGCGTCTGACTCCACGGCTCTACCGAGTATGTCCAGCCGTGGATGATATAGAGGTGTTTGGTCATAGTAGTCCTCGTTTTTCACGTCGTTTTCGGGCGGCTGGCTCTTGGCGGGCGAGAAGTACGCGGTCACGTTCAGGATGAGCGAGCAGTTTCTCGACGAGCCATTCGAGGTACTGGCTGCCCTTGAAGAGCAGTGTTTCGCCGCCACGTAACTCGCTTTGAATATAGTCGAGTGCGCCAATTGGACTATCGAATACAGTTGTTTGGAATCGTGATGAAGTTTCGACGATAGGAGCTACGTGTTGCTTCATTCGTCGCCCGATCAAAATGACTCGTTCGACATCAGACTCTAGGATGCGCTGAGCAAGCTGATCGTGCTGCTCTTGCTCGCTTTTGCCCTGCTCGATCATGTCACCAAGGACGAGCCATTTGTGCTCGACATCGATTTCATCGAGCATATCGAGCATGGACTTCATGCTGATAAGGTGTGCATTGTAGCTACTGTCGATAAGTTTTGTATTTTCGATACCGTCGAAATAGCTATTTCGACCAGGTGGCATTATGAAATCTTCCATCGATTCTTCGCTATCGAGTGAAAGGTATGCGAGCAGTTTGTCGAGAAGACTCAGTTGGAGTGCGTTTTCGCGTGGCATTGGGTAAGTGAATGCGTAGGTGCGCCCGCTTTTCAGCGTGAAGCTGCTGGTATCGGGCATAACAGTGTAGTCTGTTAAATCATCGAGCGAGACAAAATCCGTGCGCACACGGATGCGTTCGAGAGATGTTCGGATACGCGCCTCATCACCGTTCGCGATGATGTACGTGCGAGTATGCGCCGGTAAACGTGCAAACTCGTGGGCGATGGCATCCTCGACGTTCTCAAATGCGCCGGCGGCGACTTGGCGATCAAAGTACACTGCATGGCTATTGCCAAGGCTTACCCATATCGTTACTTCCGGCCGTAGCCATGAGGCTACGAACTCGACTTCATCAGGACGCTCGCCGTCGACTTCGACAACATAATATTCGCCTTTTCGACGATAGGTGAGTGCGCGATAGGGCACGGCAAGAATCAGATAGAACCAGCGAAGCTTGCTGTTTGTAATTCCTCTGAGGCCAACGATATCGAATGCGATTCCGAAGGCGGAGTTGGCATTGTGTGAGTAATGGGCACGACGACCGAGTTCGTGCTCAATGAGGTGAAGCATGGTTGTTTTGCCGACTGAGCCGGTGACGGCGATAACGCGTGGATGCCAGCGACGTAGGGCAATGTCTGCCCACCAGCGAAAGTAGCGTGCGACGATAAGGTAGGCTTTACGCTTGAGTGAACCGAGGTGAATCATTGCTTAAATTATACACGATATAAGCGGTTTCGTCTTCGAGAATCATGCTATGCTAGAGATAGTAATTCAAGGAGGCGTATGGAATTTCCAATCATTCTTATTATCATGATCATCATCTTCGTGCTGGCTGGCATCAAGGTGGTGAATCAATACGAGCGTGGTGTCATCTTGACGCTGGGCCGTTTCACGGGGATCCGCGAACCTGGTTTGCGCATCGTTGTACCAATTTTTCAGAAAATCATCCGTGTTGATATCCGTTCAACACCGATTGACGTGCCAAAGCAAGAGATCATCACCAAAGATAACGTTACGGTTAACGTCGATGCCGTTGTCTACCTTCGCGTTATCGGTGCCGACAAAGCGGTGCTTGAGACGACCAACTACGTCTACGCTACGAGCCAGTTTGCACAGGCAGCGCTTCGTGACGTCGCCGGTAACGTTGATCTCGACGACCTCCTCGCCAAGCGTGATGAAATTAGCCAGCAGATCAAGGAAATTGTTGATAGCGAAACTGACAAATGGGGTATTGATGTTGAGAACGTCAAGATTCAGAACATCGAACTCCCTCAAGACATGAAGCGCGCTATGGCGAAACAGGCTGAGGCCGAGCGTGAACGTCGCGCTGTTATTATCGCTGCCGAAGGCGAAAAGTCAGCCGCCCAGGCTGTTGCTGATGCTGCAGCGATGCTGTCAAAGATTCCAGGCGGTATCAATATCCGTACGCTGCAGACACTTGAGAAGATTTCTGTCGAGCCAAGCCAGAAGACGCTCGTCGTCCTGCCAAGCGAACTGACGAACCTCAAGGATATCTTAAAAGGCTAGGTGTATCTAGCGCGCGGCTGGGGTATTTTGGTCGGCCGGATGTTGCTTCGGCTCTGCTTGAATGATTTCAAACACTGTGTTGTTGACCCACGAACGAATACGAATCATCAAGATCAGAATACTGAAGTGAATCGTAATAAAAGGAAGTGCTGCAAGTGATGTCCAGACATCGTTGCGAAAGAATATCCAAACAATAATACTGATCGAAACGGACACTCCGAACCAGCTAATGAACAAATATGTGGATGCGCTCTTAAAATCACCGCGCCTAAGCTCTGTCGCCGACTGTGTTCCAAATAACGGACCTGCGATGACGCTCATTACTCCGAGCGTTAGTATGTTTGATGTCGTACCATCGAGAGGTCCCGAATCGGATCCGAGAGTTCCGACCATAAGGTAAACAAATCCGCTCGGCAGTGCAAGGAGGTAGCTTATGGCCGTGAAGGAGTAAACGAGGACTTTCATTGTTCTTAGCATGATCAGGGCCTTTTCTTTGATGTTATGTCGTCAATGAGCTAAGCATAGCATGCCTATGTCTGATATGCTCGCGGTTGATCGAACGAGACGGCGTCATGCGGCTATTTCAGTTGAAATGTGCGCAAAATCTTGCGTTGTCGCCAGTCTCCGCCAGGAAACATGTCTATGATCGACAGTGAATCGAGCTGAAAAGTTTGACCCGCGTGTATTTGATCGGGCGAATCAATCGATATATGTGGCAGAAACCCGTCTTTCGTGAATGCCGGCGTATTGAATTGCGCGCCATTTGATTCGAGCAGTTCAATGAGCGCATCGTGAAAACTCCGAAGCGCATCTGTTTTATCGACGAGCACTACTGGTGTCGTCCCGAGCGTTGACGTGCCTCCTGTTGCGATCGATAGGGGCGCTTGGTTTGAGCATACGCTTGCTAGGCTTGAGTAGACGGTATCATTGAGCTCGCAAGCAAAAGTGTCAGCCAGTGTGACATGAAGTGGCCATTCACTCATCAAAAACTCACTCCGAGGCGGCTCGATGAATGAGGCGATCGTGTATTTTTGCGAGTACGTCATATGACTGTATGATAACAAAAAAAAGACACCAGAATGATAGGGCGTCTCATTGAAAATTTCATCTGTGGTGCGGGTGAGGAGAGTCGAACTCCTGTCTCAACCTTGGGAAGGTCACATAATGGCCGTTATACGACACCCGCGTCGGTATGATTATAGCACTAATAGAAAACACCCCACGATTGCGAGGTGCTTTCTATAGCGATTTGATTGATTGGCAGACGATAATTTCTTCGAATTTTTCATTGGCGACACAGCTAGAGGATAGGCTACTGGTTGCATACAGGGATGGTATAGTATAGATAAGTTAAGAACCTAATGCGAAATAGGAGGTAAGATGACAATAATGAGAGATACCTGTCCATTCTGTATACCAAATGATATTCTTCGTGGGGATATACTTTACGAGGATGACCTATGGTACTTTGTCAGCGCTGAGGATGGAGAGCTAAAGCACGGGGGTATGATTATCACGAAGCGTCACATTCAGACTCCCTTCGATCTTAGTAAAGAGGAGTGGGTGAGACTACACTCGTTACTGCATAAGTTCAAATCATTTATTGATGAATTTGCTCCCGACGGCTATAACCTTGGCTGGAATATCCATCCGGTCGGCGGGCAGAATGTTGAGCACGCTCACCTGCACCTATTCGGCCGATTCGAAGACGAACCTTTGGCATATAAGGGTATGCGTTACGCGTTTAAGCAGCCGGGCAATAAGCGAAGTGGCGCAGATAGGTAGCCGGTCCGATGATTATTGACTTGCTCGGTGCCGACAGCGCACCAATTGAGTATGTTGGCGGCAAGGGCCACAACTTGCATCGATTACATAAGGCCGGGCTGCCTGTTCCTAGGGCGCTCGCTGTCCTGCCGTACGCAATGGATATCGATGACTTGTCGGCAGAGATCGAGGCGATAGACTGGGTAGAAAGTGGCAAGCAATTTGCCGTGAGGTCTTCCGGAGTTGGCGAAGACTCGCAAGACAAGTCATGGGCAGGGATTTTTGATAGCTACCTATTTGTTGAATCTCGAGACATCATTACTTACGTACAGAAGGTTATTGACTCAATGTCGACAAGTCGCTATAGGGAGTACTCTAGCGAAAGCGGGCTTGAGGTTGACGCTATGGCGGTCATTGTACAGGAGATGGTAGACGCGGACTATGCCGGCGTTGCCTTTACTACGAACCCTATCGAGGATGATTATCGGATTGCGCTAATTGAGATCGTCAAGGGCGTCGGGGAGTCACTGGTGTCGAGCCAAAAAACGCCAGCTACACTACGTGTCAACAAAATGACGAATATGGTACGAGTTCAGCAGGCCGGTCGTGACGGTATAGATGAGGGTACATTAACAGAGACATGCAACTTACTGATGCCGCATTTGCACGAAATTGAGCGTCTGTATGGCCAGCCGATGGATATCGAGTGGGCAGTTCGTGATAATGAGGTATTTATATTGCAAGCTCGTCCGATTACGACTATTTAGCTGCGATCAGCGGCATCTTGTACCAATGCTGCGTACACCTCTGGATTATTAACGTTATACGATGGCGTATCGAGGACGTATGCTGCCATGAGTCCATCTTTGATCATTGTGTCGTTGAAGGGGTCTTCTTTGTGCCATGTTAATTCACGTAATTTACGCAGCACTAATTTCTCTGGGTCAACGATGTATGCACCAATATTGATGAGGTCATGACTGTCGGTGCGGCTAACACGCTCCCATGATTCAACCTTATTGTCATCGCTAATCTTAAAACGAGCGCCTTCATAAGTCGGCACGCTTGGTCCTACAAGGATACTAACGGGCAGATCGTGGCCTTCATGAAACTTCGCAAATTCCTGCCAATGAAAATTAGCCCAAAAATCGCCAGCGCAGGCAAATGAGCGGTCGTGTGTGCGATTAATATCGTTGATCATTGCAGTAAGTGGGCCGTTGAATCCGCGTGCAATCTGCAGAGAGACGGCATTGTCGATGTCGGGCGATTCACCGATAAAGCGTACGTTGTCATAGTTTGCGTAGACGGCGACGTGTCCAATTTCTTTCGCCTGTCTGACAATTCGACCGAGCAATGTCTCTGATCCATTACCGGTTGGGAGTAGGTGTTTGGGGAATCCAGGCGCAAAACCTAGGTGCTCCATACCCTCCTTGATTCGTGTACCATTGCCGCCCGCAGATATATGAACTGTAGGTAACTCTCGCATAATTCTCCATCACTATTGATTACGTTGAATATGATATAGTTATACCATAAATATTAGTAAATACTAAAGGCTTCATTCTACCTTACATGAAAGGATGTCAAGATAGTGCTCAACTCCATAGAAAGTGCTCCATTTGATGACAAACATTGGCAGCGCATTAACATGCGCTCAGTGTCTCATTTGCTCGGGGCTGAAATGTTGCACAATCTCTATAATCGCCATTGGCCACGTATAAACTCATTACGTTTTAGGCATACTATCACCACGTATAAACAGGGTGTTGTTGAAGCCTACGCCCCGGTGGCTGAGTGGCGGTATCTGCAGAATTGGGTATCGAAAAAATTCATTGATCTTGATCCTGTGTTGATCCGAGAGATTGAAGCCATCATGAATCCCGATTATAAATTTGTCAATGAGATCATAGAGAAAATTAGCGATTCAGACTTATCGCTTGTATCTGATGATGAGCTTGCACTGTTTCTTATCGACATCATGGACTATCCACTCGGAGAGATATATAAGCTCAACGTAGTGCAAATAGAGTATAGCCTAAACTACGCGCTTCACGCGATATTGAAGGAGTATGAGCCGAACCTCGAAGATCGCAATCTATTGCTCGCAAAGTTGATAGCTCCTGGCGAGCTAACCGTTTCACAGATTGAAGAGGTTGCATTTGCTGATATTGTTCGACGGACACTTGCGTGCAAGGAGGGTCTGCTCGATACGCTAGTGCAGGAAGCGCTAAGGAAACACTGGGATCTATTCGCGGCAACCCACTGTGCATACGGCGAGAATCCTCCAACACTCGAAGATTACAAAAATAAACTCGAGCTTGCGATTCGTGTGGACGTAGCGCCAATTGAAGAATCTGAGGCTATCGCTGAGGTTATGCGCCAACGAAAAATGTCTGAAACACTACTGGCAAAGCTAAATGACAACAGATTGACTGTCCTTTGTGACCTAATGAGTAGGATAGGTGTCTTTCGTGATAAAAATAAAGCGAAACTTGGCGAAACAGTTATTAAAAGGTTAGACATCCTGAGAGAGATTAGTCGCCGCAAGGGTGTGGCCATCGAAGACATATATCTTTATTTGATGAGCGAACTTACAGACCTTATTGAAAACAATAGAAAGTTATCCGCAGACACATTGAGGTCTCGACATGAACACGGTGTCTCGCTTGTTAGAAGTGAGGGTGCAACTGATCCAGTATTCATCTCGACAGACATCAGTAGCACGCAGTCTACGATACCTGGAATCTGTGCATCTCCTGGAAAAATTGAAGGTGTCGTAAGGATTGTTCATTCAAAGGATGATATTGGCAAGATCGATTCATCGAATATCATGGTTGCGATAGGAACCGACTTTGATTTGTTGGAAATTATGAACATCTGCACGGGTATTATCACCGAGGAGGGTGGATTATTATCACATGCTTCTGTCGTGAGCCGCGAGCTAAAGAAGCCGTGCCTTATTGGGGTTGTGAACGCAACAAAGCTTTTGAAGGACGGTGATCATATTTGTCTCGATGCAACCGAAGGTAAAATATTTATACGATAATCTTGTTGCTCACGATATGTCTGATGTGTTTCGCGGCTAGCTGGACTGTTTGCGCGGTTCGAACCTCTAATGTTGCGCCGTTGAGTTCATCGGCATCGAGCAGCCAAAAATCATTAATCTGATTTCGTCGAAGCGCTTCTGTGACAAGTTCGCCGGGGCATATAAGGCCGGCGCTTTGATCAATGTTAACACCGCCAATATCGATTTTATCGCTAGACTCTATGCCTGGAGCTGGTTTTTTCTCCAGGAGCGTATTTATGGCAATGCCGCAAAGTGCAAGGTGCGCGCAGTCTATGCAGGCCCTCTCCCTTGCGGTTTCCGCGCCCAATTCTAGCAGGTTCTCAAAGTGACTGATTATTGCGGGGGCTAATACGGCTGACTGTTCGGTCACTACGACCCTCTCTATCCGCTCGGTCATTTAGTATTCTCCTTGTTGCTTACGATGATTGGTTTCAGTTTTATTCGATAGGCCAGCATATTTATACTATTTTTGAGTCGCTCTATGCGATGTTCTTCAGATATATCTTCTCGCAGCTGTGATCTCGATATTTTTCCGGTTTGTGTCATGTTGCGTATATGGAGGCTGCACCTGAGGTCGAGGCAGCACAGGAAGCTTACGGAGCTCAGCGAGTGACGTTCGGTGCTAAAAGTAATATTGCCGGCACGGTTGCCAGACTGCCAGGTTTTGCAGAAATCACAGATTACTGGTTTTGCGCGGCCAGTCGAGTCCCTGCTCACCATGTGTAGTTCATAGCTTGTGGCGTACAGGGTGTCTCCGCTCTCTAAGATTAGCACTCCGGCCGTACCGTCTTTTGTGGGAAGCGCAATCATTTCCAGATTCTCCCAAAGTGCTTTTGGCATATCTCTAAGCGAAGACATGTTAAGTCGCTTTCGCAACTTCGTATTGATCTGAAGGCTGGCAAGGAGCCTATTCGCAAATTCTAAGTCTATTATTTTCAAGAAATAACTCACGTAAACTATTGACAAATTAGTATCGAAATTCTATTTTATACAAAAAGTAACAATTAGCCAAGAAAGTGAGCACTATGAGTCACATAGGACAGCACCATCACCATTCGAGCGAGCATGTAAAGATTGAGCCGATTAATTTTCTGGCGGCATCGGATGACGTGCAAGTTACGCCGAACGTTACGGGCGTTGAGCTCAATGAGCCAGGGCAATTTGCCGAGGGCACAAATCCAATATCTATCTCAAGGTTGACGATGGAACCTAATACCGGTTTCGAACGACATACGCATCCACATAATCACGTTCTCGTCATTCTTGAGGGCGGCGGTTTCCTTGTCTATGATAGGGGCGACCGAGTCGATGTACGACTTGATTTTACGGCTGGCGACGTATTTAATGTCCCTGGTACAAATGAGCATGCGGTGTCTGCTGGCGATAAAGGTATTACAATGCTCTCTATCGGATCGCCCGCAATGCGCCTGATCGACCCTGAGCGCATGGTGTTTATTGAAAAGCAGCATCGTTGGATGATTCCAAAGATTATAGAGCAAATCAACAAAAATAAGTCCGAATCAGATATGGACGAATAAAGTACATCCACCGCCCATCCCGTTTACTCAAAATCGGTTTCTTTGTTGGTGGCGTATCGTATCATAGAAAATCCCCCTGACAGTGTGCCAGGGGGATTTTCTTTGGTGGCGCCACCTAGATTTGAACTAGGGACACAAGGCTCTTCAGGCCTCTGCTCTACCGGGCTGAGCTATAGCGCCAAGTGCGGATGCTCAGACCATTATAGAGGAACCGGGGCGATTTATCAATCGTTAGGCAGCAAATGCGTCAAGAGTTGCATTGATCTGCGACGTAGCGTACTCTTCATCGATGATTGAGCCGTCCGGCTGGATGTGCTTCATGAAGTACAGCTTTGTGGTTGGCTCAACATGAACCGGCTTCAGTGTTTCGTACACTTGCTTGATAGCAATCTGCGCATTCTCGCCGCCAAACCAGCCATAGCTGATGATACCAATAGGCTTGTTTTCCCATTCGCCGTAGATCCAGTCGATTGCGTTCTTGAGAACAGCGCTTGTGCTGTGGTTATATTCTGGTGAGATGAGCACAACGCCATCTGCTTCACCGACGAGCTTGGTCCATGCTTTGACATTCTCGGCTTCAGGAGCGAAGTCTGGGTTTGACGGAGTGATTTCGCCATCAAAAAATGGGAGATCGAGCTCACGTAAGTCTGCGACACTCGCAGTGATATCGTCGCGACCTTCGATGATTGTTTGGATGTGGGCGAGAACTTTTTCTGAAACTCGGCCTGGTCGGGTGCTACCGACAACGAACAGGATGTTTGACATAGATGCCTCCTTTTTGGTGCAACGTTGCCGACAAATTCTCGGGAGGTTGAGGTTTTGCCGGCAAAGTGCTATAATTTGTGTAGTACATCATCTATAATAAAGTACTATGGAAATTATAGCAATGGCTACAGCAAAGAAAACTATTACGAAACCAACGTGCGAAGCAACGATGAAATTACTCGGTGATTTTTGGACACTTCGTATTATCGACGTTCTTCGCGATCAGCCACTTCGTTTTTGTGATCTTCAGCGTAACCTTGGCGGACTCAATCCTGCGACTTTGACCAATCGCCTCAAGGTGCTCGAAGAGGCGCGACTGGTTAGCCGTGCCGAAGAAACCTTCGACAAGATATCTGTTGCGTATTCTCTGACTGACCTCGGTGAAGAGGCCCTACCTGTGATCAGTGCCCTCGATCGTTTCGCCGAAAAATCAAAACAAACCGCCTAGGCGACTAGTAGAATAACCAGTACGGTCAGCAGTGTTGCCGCAAGAAGTGTCGCAGCACTCCATCCGACGATAGCGATAGCTCGTCGGATGTTTTTGTTGAATACCAAGATGAGCGGATAGCCGAGCACCATGGTGCCACACGCAAGTGCTGAGGTGATGAAGAGTAACAAAAATAGTATGATTGCGAGCGGTGGCTCTGGATCTGGCAGACACTGTAGATACATCATGATTGCTGCGAACACAAGTATGTATAGTGTGACGCCTAGGCCTTGGAGGAGGCCAACGGTTGATGTGGATGATTGATCGAGTTGCTTGATAAATCGTTTCATACCACTACTATACACCTAGGCGTGTGCAAGCGTGCTTGGTCGGGCGTACGAGAGGCGAATTTCGCTGCGAGCAACGCGTGCTGAGTGGCGGGCGACTGAATACTCTCGCATGAAACGCTCGCGTGCAGCAGCGGCGTACTGTGAGTAGCTTTGCGCACGAGATGGATGTGCGGTAGCAACGAGCGGGATGACCGGCGCCGGTAGATCCATCGGCTGCGGTACGGGGATGAAGCCGGTTGGAATTGCCTGCATGACGACCTGCGTATCTTCGACGACCTGACGGGTTCCCCATCCGGAACGGAAGCAGGTGACGCTTGCATAGACGCGAAGCGGGCGCAATATGAAGTAGCTCCACAGAACGGCAAGTGGCGTCAGGGCGAAGGTGAGGAGCTGAGAGTAGATCGACTCATCTGAGCGCGAAACCGACAAGTAGCGAAGCGCCTGCGCATACCCGAGCAATATAGGCGTTAACACCATGTACGGGATGGTTGACGCCGGGATGTGTGGGCTCGCGATGAGAACAACGGCGAGCAGGGTGGTCGTCACTGTGAACTGTATCCAGCCAGATGCTTGGCGCATGAAGCCGAACGAAAGTAGTGGTAGGTATTTGAGGCGCCACCATGAACGGATGAATGAACCTTTCATCCAGCGAGTTTGCTGGCGGAGGTGGTGCGACATCTTGGCGGGCATTTCGGTGAAAACGAAGGCTGTTGGCTGCTGGATCGTCTTGCCTTGATCGAGCGAATACAGTGTCAGCATCGAGTCATCCGAGAATTCGACGTGATGACCAAAGAATGTTTCATTCAGATACGCATCGAGATTGTTACGAATATTCGACGCGCGGTAGGCGGCCAAACCACCCGAATTAACGAGGACAGAGCCGAGGTTTGACATCATAGAGCGGTCGATGAGCTGTCCGGTTACAAATAGCAGGTCTGTGATGCGCGCTAGAAGGTTCACGCGGTTATTGCGCGCCAGCACGACACCAGCAACAGATTGGATGGTCGGGTCAGAAAATGGTCGAACAACTTCACGCACGGCATGTTCATCGAGTACCGAGTCTGAGTCGACGGTGATGAAGATGTCAGTATCGGTTGCAAGTTCGAACGCGCGAGACTGGGCATGGCGTTTGCCGCCATTGTCTTGGCGAATCCAGTGAGTCTCGACTCCACGACGTGGCGCCTCGTATTCGAACCATTCCTTGACTGTGCCATAGTCTGACGAGTTTGAGCCGTCGTCGATGACGTAGATGTCGGTGACCGGACGTGACTGAGTGAGGATCGAATCCAGGCAATTGTAGAGCAAAGTAGGATCTTCGTTGTATGCTGGCACGACTACTGTCGTACGAAGGTTTGCTGTCGCAGAGACGCTACCAACTGCGCGTTCGCGGTTCGCAATGGTGAGAGACAATGTCAAGAGCAGGAAGGATCCGATAAAGATCCAGTGGGAATAGAAATACTCCGCAATAGACCCGACTGCAATCATCGCAAAGACGTGCAGCCCGGTCCATATTGCGAGCGCGATCAACACCAAAGTGACCACGTAGCGCGCGCGGCTATACGAAAGCGAGGCTTTCATGGCGTGTCTACTTTCCGCCTAGCGATCGATTTCGTCGGAAAAAGTAACGGATTGCCACGATAGTGACGACCGTACCGATGATGCCACCGAGAACGAACCAGCCGAACCCGACACTTGCACCGAAGAGCGCAACACCACCAGTGGTGCCTACGCCAAACGCTTTACCATACTCCATGGTAAACTTCCTCCCGTCCCACAAAAGGGGACACTCCACAGTTATATTGACAAATAGTTTGGTGTAGGTGGTATTGATTACCCGGTTTCACTATTGACTCCTCTATGCTCAAGTGACCATATACAAGCATAAATTCATAGTCTATAACCAACTATTATGCTTATATTTTAGCATAGATTAGCATAAAAAGCAATACGAATATATCATAAATATGAATATGTCAAGCCGCTTATGTTCTATCGAATTGAATCGAGATGGCGCTCAGAAGTTTGCTCGCTCTTTCGACTTTTTTGTCTTTGTCCGGCTCGTCAATAATGATACGATGCGGGTGATTTCTCCAGGCGTAGAGGGTCTTGCGCTCGAGCAGGAGGGCTTCATCGGCGTTTTCGAATCGATGTAAGTTACTTGCCTTGTTGTACGCGCCGTAGCAGGCAGATGACGGCAGGTGTAACACTAGGTCGTATCGAGAGAGGCTATCGCTCAATGTCTCGCCAGTTACTTTCGTGAAACGTTCGAGGTCGGAAGGCCAGCTATCCTCGTTTCCCCCCAAGAGATACGCTGCTCCATCGAGCATGCCACGGTCGTATACGATAACCCGCCTGGATTGTTCTTCGGCTTGGCGCATTCCCTCGAGCTCAAGCTCAATTTGTCCGTGGGCGATTGCTTGCTGAAATGATCGTTGCCATTGCTCGCGATTATTAGGTGGTGGCGCCGGAAAGCCAGAGGCGAGTAGTGTCGTGGCTACCTCGGGCATGCAAAGCACGTCATTCATCGTCGATTCGATGAAGGTGATGAGGGTACTCTTGCCGGCAGACGGTCCGCCCGTCAGCGCTATCCTGTATGGTTTTTTGGCAAAAAAATAACTCGCTGAGCGAGTCGACCGTGGTTCTGATGCTGATACCGATTCTTGCATTTTATCCTTTGCGTTAGTGGTTCAGGAGGCACAGAGCCTTATATAAAATGCCACACCTTGTTCGTAATGTCAACTGCCTCAGTTGTGCCGTATAATACGAGGTGAAATGAAGAAGACACAAAGCAGCCAAATCGACAAACAGCAGACTATCATCTCGATGTTTGATGCCATCGCGCCTACCTATGATCTGACTAATCGCGTGATGAGCTTTGGAGTTGATAAACGCTGGCGCCGGATCGCTTGCGATGTCGCTCTCGCTACGTATGATCGGCCAAGCGCAGATATCCTCGATGTTGCATGTGGGACGGGCGATATGCTGTTGTACTGGAAAAAGCGTGCGGAGAAGCGTGACGTCGCAGTTGACTCGTACCTGGGCGTTGATCCTTCTCGAGAGATGCTAGAACGGGCTCGGCAACGCGTGCTATTCGCCGAGTTTGTACAGGGTAAGGCGCAACAATTGACGGTAGCCGATGCTAGTCGTGATATTATCTCTATTTCCTATGGCATTCGAAACGTTGTCGACCGAGGGGAAGCGTTCGCGGAATTCTATCGTGCGCTCCGTCCTGGCGGTTTGGCGGTGATTGTTGAATTCACGCGGCGCCCGAAAGCCGGTGTTGTGTCTCGATTCGTTGACTTCTATATGCATCACATCATTCCCGCTATTGGCGGCATGCTGTCGCGCAACAGAGCTGCCTACCAGTATTTACCAGATTCAATTGATGAATTTCTGACCAAAGCGAAGCTCGAAGAAGAGCTTACAGAGGCCGGATTTACGCTCGCGCACTCCAAGAGCTATTCGTTCGGTGTGTCTTCACTTCTTATCGCCAAAAAACCTCACGGCCGTTAGCTGGCTGTACTGTAGCGATCAATCGCATCCTGGTGCTTGAGAAGCTCGGCGTACTGGTCTTTTGCCCAGTAGGAATACGCATTGCTCTCTGCCGTGAGCGCATCACGATATTCTTGCCAGCTCATCCATTGGTAGGCTTCAACCTCTTCGGGGTTGATACGCACATCCGCTGCGAGGCGAGCAAAATATACGGGGCAAAGTTCGTTTTCGATGACACCCTGAAAGGGCGGGGTAACGTATCGGTAGTCAGGCAGCACAATACTGACGTCTGACACTTTGGCACCGACTTCATCGAAGGCACGGCGTGCGATAGCGTCTATGTCTGATTCGTTCGGCCCAGGGTGTCCACAGACACTATTGGTCCAGACGCCTGGCCAGACCTTTTTGCTAAGTGCGCGCTGAGTGACGAGCAGCTGGCCTTTGTCGTTGAATATATAGCACGAGAATGCTTTGTGGAGGGGTGTGTTCAGGTGGTGCGAAGCGAGTTTTGGCGCTGCACCAAGCTCGTTGCCGTTATCGTCGACAAGTACAATGAGCTCATTCGGCTGTTCTATTTGGGTCACGAGAGTTTCCTCGGTTAGCGTAGTTCACCTGTGACTATAGCACACTGCTGACAGTGTACCCACACATCCTCATGCCTACGTTGGTGCATTTCAGCTCTCGTCCACTCAGGGGTATTCTTTCTTAGCAGGGTCGGACCCTCAGATGTGATAAAGTATGGTATAAGTATAGTATGCCAGGAAGAAATATTGTCAGAATTGATATCGCTGAAAGTTTCTACCATGTTTATATTAGCGCGCGACCACGAGCTCGATTGTTCCGTGATGATGCGGATTATGAGTATTTCACGCAGCTTTTCGCACGACATTTGTCATCCAAGCAAGCGGCCGACAAATACGGCAAGCGCTATCCGCATTTACGTGACGACGTGGCGCTGCTCGCTTATGTACTGATGCCGAATCACGTGCATCTTCTGCTGTACCAAGAAACGGTTGGCGGCATGGCGCGTTTCATGAAGGCTGTGCTGACGAGCTACAGCATGTACTATAACCACAAATATCACGCGTCAGGTCCGCTCTATGCATCGCGCTATCGGGCCTCACGTTTGTCATGTGACGAAGTGGTTATGCAGGCGAGTCGGTATATTCATCTCGATCCAAGCGACTGGATGGCCTATCCGCACTCGAGCATTCACTCGTATTATCTTGGCGCGCCTAGTTGGCTGCAGCCGAGTCTTATTATCGATCTGTTCGGCACCTTGCCCGAGTATGCGGACTATCTTGATGACGAGGCCGCGTATCGTCGTGATCTCGATGAGCTACGCTCAGAGCTCGCGTCACCGCGTTAGATAGGCTGTATCGATAGCGCCGTCTGACGTTGTGACGAAATCGTCGTCGCGATCGATGAGGCCCGCAAGTAGGGTATAGAGCATCGCTGGTAACTCGCTCGTGTAGCGCTCTTCGATTGACGCACCGTCTTCGTTCTCCCTTGCGCACGCACGCACGAGATCTTCTATGAGACTGCCAAATGCTACTATTGCGCGTCCGACGCACTCTTTCGGTAGATGGGACATTATCATGATTGGATAGTTCTCGCGCAGTTCGTTGCCTGATCCCATATGCTCGATAATGCCCTTGCCAGTACCGGCGAGAGGGAGGTATTTTTCTGCATCGTCAAATGCCTTTTGGAGCGCGATGGCAAAAGGGAGGAAGTTATTCATTTCCCGAACGTCACCAGATTTCCAGGGAAGTATCTTAGGAGTCTTTTGATCGGATAGCAAGAGGTCCTCGCGCCCTTGTTCGCTGACGGCCGCGTTGATGAATTCGTGTTTATCGGGGGAGTTAAGAATCTCCATCGCAGCCTCGTAGCGCTCGGCGAGGTCCGCCGGTGGCGTGTAGTGGTCTCCTGGCGTTGATCCTGAGTATTCCATAATATATATTATATCACAGTTATGAATATTTTTCAAGGTTTTGCGTTCGTCAGGCCAGTTGCGTGCTTTTGGTATACTGAGTGGGTAATATATAACAAAGAAAGTTTCCTATGATTGAAATTCTCAGTTGGGGTTCACCGATCGGTATTGGCGCATTTATGGTACTCATAACCGCATCGTTTTACCTGTTTTCGCTCGCTATCAAAAATCTTGTAGCGGTCGAACAGCAGATGAACAAGAAAAAATAGTTCAGATGCTGAACGCAAAATACACCCAGAATGGGTGTATTTTTGTTGATACTGTTCATTGAATGTACAGTGGATTGGAAATGATGAGCCATCCCGGGCGCCACCACTGAGGGTGGCGCCCGGCGTTGACTACTTCTTCTCTACGAGGAGGGTCTGCGGATTCCGCCTGTAGGCGTTGTCCTTCTCGCCAACGATCTTGATCAACTTGGCCTTGACGTTCATCTCGGCGGTGGACAGGTCGTTGCGCGAAATGCCATCCGCGTAGAACACCATGGCAACCCGCGGCGACTGGATGACCCATCCGCTGTTCGGGATGTGGCTCTCGCAGCCCGCGACGATGTCGGTCGCCTGCACGCTGGTGACGTCCTCGACGAAGATCTGAGTTGTTTCCTTGCGGTCCACATGCATGAACCTCAGGGGGATGTAGTCAGACCCCTTGTCTACCTCGTTCAGTGTGACAGTCACGGCAAACATCATGCGCCCATCGAGCGCATCGCCGAGTCCGGATGGCCCAGATGTCACAAAGAAACGGTCGTTCATTATTATTCCCCAATCCACTGTGTGCTACAGGAAATGCAGCTTAAATACTATATCACATTTGTATTGATATACAAGATAGGCGAGGCGGTTTTTGATAGGCTACGGGCAAGAGTTCCTGGCGCATATTTTCGGGTGGAGGTCAGGAGTTGAGAGCATTTCCGATTTCAAACCAAACAAAAAATCACCACGAGGGTGATTCTTGTGCTTTGGGTTGAATATGGAATACGTAGCGAGCTTTGTGGCGGGACGATTCGCACAAAAGGAGAACCCTCGCCGAGGCGAGGGTATCCATATTGAATTATATACAGCTGTACGACGGAGCCGAAGCTCCTTGGGGTCCTGTTGTGTCGGTAAGTTGCCTACGGCTTCTTGGACTGTTCCACTGAGATCACGCGACCATCTTCTCCTACATGGAAGTTCAGGTACTCTACAACCACGTGGTCGTAGTCTGCCTTCCCGATAGCCACATCCAGTGCAACCCACAGGTTGCGCACCATATAGCCGTGGTGCAGCTTTTGGACGGTGGGCGTGCGATCTTCGTCGTAGAACGCGGTTGCGTCTAGCTTGAGGAAGACTGGGTCGCGGAGATCCACCTCGCCCCATTGAGATCGATAGAGGTTCCAGTCAGCCCGGTACCCCACTTGCATCAAGTAGCCGACACCGAGGTCGTCGGCTTCGTAGCAGTAGCCATCGTTCTCCCGGATTGCCGCCTGGAGGCGAGAGGTGTCGAAGCGAATCACCTCCGTGCATGCCATCAGGTTCTCGGATGTGACGTCGTTGGGGTGGCCAAGCTCTGATGTCCGGCAGCCCAGCTCTGCGATTGCGCCCTCGAGCGGTTCGCCGAACCGCGGGTTGCCGTCCCATTGAGCCAAATGCATGCCTTCGAGAAGCGCATGCTGCTGTTCAGTGGTCAGGTGGTCGTGCGCCTGCAGCATGGTAGCTGCACGCTGCCAGCCATGGGTCTGCAGTGCGTTGGTGATGGCCGTCATCGAGGCCGGTGTGCCTATCATTTTTTCTCCATCTTTGAGTTCTGATGTAAGGAAAACTCTGTTTGAGCCCTTCCGGTATCGCTATGGATTTAGCAACACAGTAAGAGCCCAAAGCATATCGAGGAAGAAAGAATGGTGCTGTATTTCAATATGCAAGTGGCCGATTTTCGTCTAGGACACTATGTTATTAATAATAGCATAAATATTATAAAAAGTCAATCTATTTGCGAGGATTAGGTACGGGTAAGGAGACTCTAGACTCTTGACCCCCCAGGGCAGGCAAGAGTTCCTGGCGCATGTTTTCGGGTCGAGGCCAGGAGTTAGGCATTCTCCGATTCAAACCAATAAAGAAACCCCGGCAAGCCGAGGTGTCTTTATTGGTGCGGAGCTACAGAATCTACTTAAACTTTTTTCAGCACTGATTGACGGTCAATTGCCAGACCTACCAGCTATAACTTCAGGCACAAAGATTGAAGAGCTAATTATTTACTAACGAGGTTATGATGAGAGCTTATCTCTAAAGAATCTGATCGCTTCATCTATCGCTGCGTAGCTAATATCTATATTTGCATCATTTCTTCTATTGGCTGGGTGATGGAACTTATTTCTAATACAAGAATACTTTGAGAGTCTCTGTATGTCGCCATTCTCACGCTCCCAGTCTATTTTCTCTGCATCAGGGACGCCAATGGCACGATCAATACCGGCTATACTGTCTTGACCATTTGCCTCACCAAATTGGTTATACAGTTCGATAAAGTACTCCATCGATGCGAGACCGAAAGCTACATAATTTGTCTCACTAACTGTAGGCATTGGAAGAACGAATTCTTCTATGGGATTGATGCTTATTACTTCATTATTACGAATAATGGCGTTAATCTTGTGATGTTTATTTTTTTGTAAATCCTTCAAAAGTTCTGGAGAGTGAGACGTAATAATAACCTGACTATCTTTTGAAATCTCAAGCAATAAGTCAACTAATGATTTCTGAAGACGAGGATGTAAGTTTAGCTCAACCTCATCAATAAAGATTATCAATTTCTTGCCAGACTGTTCGCTAATCTTGTGCTGACATATAAGTGCAAGAAACATTTGATAGCCACTGCCTATTCGCTCGATTGGTATTTGACTGCGGTTTAAGTCTTTAAAGCCAAGAAACGCTTTTTTGAAGGGCTGCTGGTTATCCATGACACTGAGACTGACTTCGTAGCCGGTTATTTCCCTGAAATATGCGAAAGCCTCATTAAGCTGCTCGTTAGTGACATTTGTCTCGCCCACATTAATCGCGGCATCAACTGCAGCATGAAGGTCTAGAGGCTCGTTATTGTAAGCTTTTAGATACTGGAAGTTTAAGTTATCTAATATTCTGTCAAATCGCGTTTGTGAATATGTACCCGACTCAAGCGTTTTGACGCGATTTTTGTCAATAAATACATAGTCATTTTCTTTGAACCTTGGTCCGGCAAATGGATTATTAACAGCTGTGCGTAGATCTGGGCTATTTTCGTCAGGAGCGCCGGTGCCGGTAGCAATAAAGTGCGTGTCACTTACAATCGTTCCTACTGCATATTGTGCAGAGTTCTGAGTACGCAACTTTGCAGTATATTTAAATCCACTCGCTTGAAAATCACCTCTAATAGTCTTTTTAACTGAAAAAGGCGCGCTAGAACTCAGTGTAATATCAATAGGTTCTTTAATATCTGTAAAGTCAAGCATGCTCGCTGCTTCGGCTTTGTAGGAAACGAGTGGTATAGATATGGCTTCTAAAATACTACTCTTGCCCACACCATTTTCTCCTACGATAACCGTTAGTCCTGAGCCATCATTGATACCATCAGGGACAGCAAGATGAGTAGAATTCAGCGTGAAGGGTGTTTTAAACACTCTGTAATTTGTTATCTTCGCTGTGCTAATAAACATACTAGTACCATAATAACGTAGCAGATGTTATTGCGGTGCATAATAAAGACAGGAGTAACATTTTATGCACGAACTAACCGAAAAAGAATTCAATTCATTTAAGCGAATATGCGAGAAAGACGGCATCAAATATGATACCGAGGAAGAATACAGAGAGGCTGCTCGTAATCTATTTGAATATGTGAAGCTTACATATGAAATGGCTCGAGAGCATCACGGGTGGGAGCAGCGCCTAAAAGACGAGCCAAGAGGATTCTGGCTAGATAGCGCAGGTCGCACATGCTATGTATGTCATACAAATGTCCATGGTCAGATTTGGTTCGATAAGTGGGGTTTAAAGTGCGCAAATTGCCAGGAAGCTTTTGAAAAGAAAGTATTCCCAGGTTACGTATTAAAAGATAGAGATAATGAAAAGCACGTAACAGACTCACAGTTGAATTGGAAGTACGGCGTATGTCCTCGGACGATCAAAAAACTTACAAGAACGGGTTTACTCAAGGCGAGACAGATACCCAATGGTCCAGCGATATTCTTAAGGAAAGAAAATCCAGATCTGCCTCAAATCATACGAGACTATAAAAAGCCTGCACCCTCATCCTCTAATAAATAAAGCTCTGCTTTTTAAGTCTTCTCGTAAGAAGCTTCAAATATATTCCACTCAACATGTCTATTTCTTGATCACTTAAACCATAGTGGTCTTTCAGGATGATGCTATTCGTAAATGAAAGTACCTCACTTATCTTTGCGTTCCTTCTCAGCAACTTGTCCAGGCGATTTAACTGTGTCTTGCTTATACCTTTTACAAATGGGACCGGGAGATTCTTGTATTCATTAGGCATAAGCTCGAGAACGCCGCCGCCATAGTACCTACCTTCAAGCTCCGCATATATGAAAGACAGGGTATTGTGAAATGAAAAGACCAAATCTCTAATTTTATACCCCTCGTTCATTTTTATTCTGTAGAATGAGTCGGTCACTAATGCATCTGCTGAATTTATATACATGCGAGGAAACAGCCCAGAGCGCTTGGTAAAAAAGCCTTCCGATACCCATACAGAAGGCACATAGTACCAGTTATTGCGTAGCAGCATCTTATACCTTGTATGTAGTCCTCTATTTTCGCCTTCGTTGATGTAGCTTTTTAACGCTAATGGGAAGTCTCGTTGAGATGTGTCTTCAAACGCAAGAAAGTTTGTGGCTATACCCAACTCACCGACACTGTTCAAGTCATTTTTGGTTAGCTCGATGCCGGAAGCCTTATGTAGACCTTTCTGTAGCATAGGCTTGCTTATGTCGGATAATGATTTCTCCCTAACGACGTCATCGTTAACAATAAAGAAATCATTTGCAGCAGTAACAACACCGACAACTGCACTGCAGTAACTTTTAACTGGCTCAAGTTTAAGGTTCTGCCTTAGATCATCCAAAAATCGTAGCTCGTTGTCGGACAAGATGTAATTAGTCCATTTATCCAAAGTCTTTCGATGCACATTACTATGATCGGGAACATAAGACGGCTCCTCTAGTTGCTGTAGCTTATCGACATGGTAAAATGAAACGCCTTTCTTACCTTTCTTGGAACAGAATAGAATAATCGCGTCTTGCTCAATATCTGGGAAAATAAGTTCGTTAAAAGTGAATATTTCAATTCTCTCAAACTCATCTTTAAGATAATCTCTGAGTTCTTTTGCGTAAATTACCTGGAGTAACTCAGCAGGTAGGACAAAACACAAAACCCCTTCATCACTTAGTGACTGGACGCCACCTACCAAGAAGCTTGTCCAGATGTTCTTTATTTTCTTCGAACTCAAATTAGAAGCCTTGTGTATACGCTCGCATCCCTCTATCTGTTCCTTCGTTAAAGAGGTACTTCTGATGTAAGGAGGATTGCCAATAATAAGGTCGTATTTCTGTTCATTCTTTTCGTGAAATTTCAAATAGTCTTCATGTAGATACTTTATTTCGTTTGACTTTGTTTGAAAGCGGCTCGTTTTTTCTTTTAATGCGTTATACGCATCGAGACTATATTCGACCGCTGTGAGGTGTATCTTTGGTAGTTTTTTAAATCTATCCTTAAAGAATTGATTGTCAAAGATTGAATTGAAGAATATACCGTCTCCCGCGCTAGGCTCCAGGACTCTGATGGACTTGGCAAACTTATATTCGCTCATATCGCCAAACAAGTGGTATGCAATAAAATCCGCCAAAAGGGGTGGCGTATAGTAGGAGCCTGTTTCTTTTCGATCGCTATTCTTCATCGTACGATCTGACTATAATTCCCTGAAAGATACTGCAGGTAACTAGTGAATTCATCATCTAGATCAACAATAGCCTGCACAATATCCCTCCTATCTGCGTCTGGGATATTGGGTAGATTACGAAGCCGGTGGAGTTCTACCTTGCGATCATGAAGCTGATCAAGCCTCCAGAAGAACTCGTAGCGCCTGAGATATAGTTTTAGTTTGCGCCACATATATTCGGCGATTGGGTCGGCTTTAGGTACAATCCCTCCACTATCGGTTCTTTCAAAATACTCGTTAAAGTCCATGCATGGGTCATAGTAGCCCATGTCCTCTGTCGTAGGCTCTTCCGGGTCATCTGTAGCCCAGTCATTGCTTTTCGCTCGGTTGATCTGAGGGCATGCATATACGAGATTTCCGTATACCGTTTCTAGTGCTGTAAATTTTGCAAGCTTTACAGCATCAGTAATTTTAGGCTTTTGGGGAGCAAAATGATCAATTTGAAAGCCGCCTGCCCACCACATATCTCGGCAGTCAGTATAGCCACACCTATGATTGAAATCTTGCGCTAGCTGTTCACGATAATCTTGGTAGTTGGTCTTTTGTAGCCCTGTGTATGTTCTTTGCGGACTACTGTTGCGAAATGTCTTCATATGCTTTGAGCCTATTAATTAAGTCGTCCGTTTTTGTTAGCAATTCTCCTAGTCTTGTATCATTGGTGCTGGTGAGAACCTCTTTGGGTATACCCCTAGCGTCAGCATCCAAAATTTCATCAAGAAAATCGTCGAGTCGAATTGACTCATCTTCTTCATCTGCAGAGAGTCCTATGTCGGTTGCTCGCTTCTGCGCTAACTGCTCAAGCTTCTCCTCGGCTTCTTTAATATCATTCTGATACTGCTCGACCTTAGCGATAATTCTGGCGCTAAACGCAGGTCGTAGTTCATCACTTAAGTACTCTTTCTTACTACGAACCTTTTCGATATCAAGCCCCTTAACACTTTCGATAGCTCCCTGATCTTGATTGGTAAGGAGCATTGTCGGAAAATGAGGAAATCTCCTTAGGAAGTCGATTAAAACAGCATCTCCATCGAAGCCGCAGCCACTCTTTTCGTTAAGGTGATAGTCGACGATAAGATAATCAAATTCTTTTTCACTTAACTTATCAATGAGATTGGAAAACTGGATATCGCTAAAATCGACAGTTTCAACCTCAAAAACGTCTATGAACTTTCGCTTAAACTGACGAATTTCACCCTCGTCTTCATCGATGTACATTACTTTAAGCGGATTCATGACTTTGCTCCTCGCGGCAATGCAATTGTAAGGGTAAACCCATCCGGGTTTTCGATAATATTTATTTCGCCCTTACTCTCATCAACGATACTTTTAACCAAATACATACCCATGCCGGTGCCGATTGCTTTACCCGTGCTATCCCTCTTGGTTGTTTTTTGAGGTAGGAATATTTGACTTGGATTCGTCTTAAAGCTTTCATCTAGCCCAGCCCCATTGTCTTTGTAGGTAATAAGATATCTCTTTTGCGACGACTTGCAGGTAATTTCTATGCTTCTACTATCACGGTTCTTCTTTCTGGCAAAGGACTCAACCGAATTGATTATCAGATTGTTAAAAATAGTGTCCAGGTCAATTGGAAATAATCTTACTAACGCGTCATCTTCACTTTGGATGTTTAGAGCAATTCGACGCTCTTTCAGTAGATTTGACCAGTTCTGCTTTAGACCGTCAAAGTAGTCGTTAAGATATATGGATGAGAGTTTTCGACGATCTCTTTTTAGCGGCATAAGGGCATAGTTCAACCACTCTTTAATGCTGTAGTCCGTCTTTTCCATATCATCTAGTAGAATGAAGGGATTCTGCTCTTCTTTTAAGAGCCTTAGCTGCTCATCTTTAATGAGTGGCTGTACTAACTCGCGAAGGTCTTTAGTCCTTGTAGATAGATTATTTTCCAGCGCTCTTAGCTCATGTGCGGCAGCTGCGGTTATCAAACCGGCACTCGCAAGACTACGAAGAATCTTAATTTCTTCATTCTTATCCTCGATCTCTTCTTCTTGGACGGCATACGCTGCGGCCAAGTCCTGCGCATCTGCGGCGGCATTTGCGCCATTTGTAGAAGTTGCAGTCGGCTGGGTGTCTGGATCGTCACTCTGCTTCTTATTTAATCGGTCCGCAACCTCTTTGCCGCGCTGCTTCTTACTCTCGTTCTCATTTTCAACTTTGTATAGTTCAGCAAGAGGATAAAACGTATGGTTTCTGTCCTCTTCAAGCAAAGCAATAATTTCCAAGACGACGTTTTTAAATAGACGAAACGTATCATTTTCTTTAATACCTTCTCGGCTCGACTTGTCCTCAAGCTGAAGGTTCTTGATCCGAGAGATATTAATACCACCCGAAAGCTGGTTTGGTCCGAAACGGAAGCCAGTAGGCGCTTGACCAGCACCGCCAGGACTTCTGGCTTTTCGCTCACCGAGCCTTAGCCAATCATCGCCGGTTTCTCCGTATGGTCTAACTCTGAAGTTATCTCGAAATACTTTAATGCCGCCAAAGCGACTAAGCCATTCTTTGCGTCTTGAGTAGTCAGAATTTTTATAAGGGAACTTTTTCGAATCGTTACTGCCAGGCGGCTGATTTTTCATGAAGATTATTGTCATCGAGAAATCGCCTAATTTTTCGACATCTTCAGAAAAGTCTTTTAGCCCAGGAATTATATCGTATAGGCTATATTCCCTCGTATAGCTACCTTTTTGAAATGTTTCCAGATCGTAAGGGAACTCTTTCATAGCAGGATTATTAAAGACTGCAGAATATTGCTTACTAAGAGCAGCCACATCCAACTCATTCCTGTAGATTGTTGCATGTATCTTGTTTGTCTTACTGTCGTAGGTTGCAAACATCTTTGAGTCGAAGTCGTCTTCCGTTATCGGGCTAACTTCGCCGAATTGACCTGGAAACTCAGATGCAAATAGGCTAATTGTAAACCCATCCTCCTCAGTATTCGGGACTAGCGTTTCGAGATTTTCATATAGCTTCGTGATGTCATCCTTGGACCAGCTATCTCTTAATCTGGAAATGCGAAGCACCGTACCATGATCAGAAAGGGCGCTACCAACCTCCTTTTTATATTGTTCAGGCAAGATTGAGGCTAGTTTAAGGTTCGAGACTTCGTCATATTCGGCAGTGATTTCACTGATTGACTTTGCAGCTGCCTCGAACGACTCCCACTCTACTTCCCATTGAAATCCACTATTTGAATTTTCTGGAACTGTATACATCAGCGCGCCGCCGCCTAGACGATCCATAGCAAAGCGACCGATGCCTTTTGCTCCTGTTTTTACACGCTTTTTCTTGGTATACGGATTTACTTCTTTATTGTCCGTACCTATCGTCATCCATTCATTTTCTATGACACTACTTGTCATACCGCTTCCATTATCAATAATGAAGAGATCTTGCTCATGGAAGATGATAAACGCGTTTGTCGCGTCTGCATCGTGGGCATTTTTAACAAGTTCAATAAGTGCGCCTTCGGCGTTGCTAACATTCTCTCGTCCGATTAGCCGCGCGGTACGTGATGATACTTTGAATGGAATTTTAGTCATTAAAGTTATTTCCCCTGCAGACAAAATATATTGCTTACTCTCATCATATCACCTCTGATGTATATATGAGTAAAACTGCAGTAGTATATTCATACCATTGGGGAATCTGAGAGCGTTTTTACCAATTTCAACTACTTTTGATTGCTTTTGAGCCTAATATTCATAGCAATATTAATCAAAATATTACTCAAATATAGGCGGGGTGGTCGCCCTTTGTCTCTGTTAACTAGACTCCGCAGTATAAATACCGAATTTATGGGGGCAACTTTTTCAAGTATTTTTTCTGTACGCATTTTACATATGCAGCACCTCTATCATGCGCGTATGGCATATATAGGTCAGAAACTATATAATAAACACTGTCTAAAACCAGTATCAATTCATCGCATTTTGCGTGTTTATGCCAAAAAATGGGCGACTCGCGTAAAAGTATTCGGCGTAAGCTGATACTGGTTTTAGACGACCTGCGGGTCGTCCTTTTTTATGGACACCGCTAAAAACTAAACGGAGGTCCATGACATGAAAGACAAGACAATATTTAAGAAGTGGTGGTTTTGGGCAATAGCCGTAGTCATCATACTTGGAGCTGTTGGCTCATTAGGTCAAAGCGATAAAGATGATACAGCCAACACTGCAAACAACTCTCCAAGCGCTAGTATCAACCCTTCTACGCTGCCAAAGCTTAACGCAGATGACTACAAAGGCAAGGAAGGTCTGGTTGTTTACAAAGAGCTGCAGACTAAAGGCTATAAAGTAGATGCTGCGTTTGAAAACCAAGCACTAACCGATATTAACGGTAAAGCATCCGACTTGTTCGAGCCACTTGATCCAAACAAGGCTGATGATAAGCAATCGGTGGACGCATTTGTGGTCGGTAGTTTAGTGCAGGACGGTGACAGCGTAATGCTGACTATTGCTAAGTCATCCAACTAAAATGCGATATACTAGAAATACAATTAACTACCGTATTTCATGTAGTAGCTAAGAAGCGGAGACGAGCCGCTTAAAATACAACGGGGCTACACTAATACTTGAAATGTAAGTAACGAGAACGACTCGGTAAAAACGGGCTTACTACGCGGACTAACTGAAGTGTTTCACTTCACGGAGTCACGAAATGCCCGTTTTTTCGTTACAAAATAATATTGATTTAGAGTTAGTATCTCTTCTTCATTTGCTCGCAATTTTCACCGAAGCCGAAGAGCAAGCAAAGCCCTATTTAATCAAGGATGGCTACAAAATCGTATTTTAAACCCATAGCCTAAAGAAGCTCTAACTTTGAACATGAATTATATAATGGTGACATGTCTGAACTAGCCAACACCCAAGACTTACTAAAACTTCTTCAGTCGAGTCAAGCTAAAGCACCTAAAGACGTTGATACGGCTACAGTTCGGTATGCCCTCTATACTAGAAAGTCTACGACAAGTGAGGACCGACAGGCTTCTTCTATCGAGGATCAGATAGATGATTGTTATGAGAAAGTTATAATCCCAAACAATCTCAACGTAGTGAAGACCTATCAAGAGAGTTATTCCGCGAAGGTCGCCGATCTGCGAGAACAGTTCAATGCAATGATTAAGGAAATCGAGAGCGGTAACATCGACGGTATCATAGCTTGGCATCCCGACAGGCTTTCTCGAAATATGAAAGAAGCGGGGGCTATCATTGACCTTGTTGACAGAGGTGCGGTAAAAGACCTCCAATTCGCAACATTTACATTTGAAAATACACCTGCAGGAAAAATGCTCTTGGGCATTACATTTGTTATGGCAAAGCAATATTCAGAACACCTTGCGGAAAGTGTTGATAGGGGTAACAAACGTGCAGTTGAGGATGGTGAGTTCATCGGTAAATTTAAACATGGCTACATCGTGGATATTAACCGGTACTTTACACCAGACCCATTGAGTTTCGAGAAGGTTCAGCATATGTTCGAGATGGCGCTAAACGGCAAGTCGCAGAAAGATATTCGTCTTTGGATAAATGAGCAAAACTACACTGTTCAGAAGCGTCAAGGCGGACCTCACGAACCACATAAATGGGATAAGGACGATGTATCAAAACTTCTCCGCGATCCCCATTACGTCGGCGTTCATAAATGGGGTAAGACATTTACCGATCTAACCAGCCTATATGACTTCAAGCCGATGCTTACCGTCAGTGAATTCCTATCAATCAACAAAATCGACAGTCTAGATGACGCTAAGGTCTTGGCGATTCATAGACCTAAGGGAGGTAATATACAGGCCGACTTACTACGAGGCTTAGTTTATTGCGGAAGGTGTAATAAGACACTTACATCGATGCTTGTGCCGAAGAAAAATGAGCTTACGGGCGAGATCATTGAGAAGCGTTACTATTACAAATGCGAGACAACGGCTTGCCCTATGCGTAATAAGTCCGCACGAGGAGGATTTGTAGTAAACACAGCCCAAGAATTCTTTAGGCAATATTTGTTTATAACTAAGAGTAACTATGCGGAGTATCTCAAGCAGGCAAATATAGAAGTGAAGCGAAAAACTACAGAACTTGATTCTACTATAGCGAAATTAAAGACGCTCGTAGCCAATAAAGAGCAGATTTATGAAAAGACAAAGGATTTAGTTAGGGATAACCCGGAGTTTAAAGACCATTACGACCTCGATAAGCATGTTAAGCAAATCAATAAGTTGAGTACTGATTATAAACGCGCAATCAAGCAAAAAGACAATATTAAAGCTACGATTCCAACTTTTCAAGAATATCTCAAACTTTTGGAAACCACCCCCGTTATTCTTGGCAAAATACGGGACATGGAGACCATGGATGCATTGCTCCGAATTTTCTTCTCTAACTTTATTATTCACCCGGCAAAAGATGGTACTTTTCGGGGGTCGACAGTGTCTTATAAACTAAACGAACCCTGGAAAGGGTTCGTAGATACCAATGATTTCGTTCTTGGTGCGGGTAAGGAGACTCTAACTCCTGGCCTCTTCCATGGCAAGGAAGCGCTCTAACAACTGAGCTATACCCGCATACGGTGATAGCATGAGAGATTATAGGCGAGTGCGCGGCAAATTTCAAGGGCTATCTACCGATATTTCGCCAAATACGCTACGATAAAGGCAAAGGATAAGCATGTTCGACGCGTATATATACAAAAAACTCACTGATTACGTTATCAAATACCAGCAGGCGCACCCAGAAGTGAAGCTGATTGCTGTCGTTGGGAGTAATGACAAGGCGATGACGCGCCAGGCGATCGGTACGGTGCTTGCCCAGACTAAGCGTGTGCGACTGCATGAGCACGCGCCCCATTCACGGTTTGCGACGCCTCTGGCGGTACTGGGTATCGCGTTGCCAGAGAATCCAGGCAACATTCTCCAATGGCGTGCAGTATTCGAGGCGGCCAAGCGACGTATCGCCGATGCGCCATCTGTCGATGTTATAGTCCAAGAATTGACCGTGCGCAAACCAGGCGACATGGCGGAATTCGCTCGCTACCTCAGGCCATCGGTGGCAGTTATCACATCCGTTGCACCAGAGAACATGGAGGCATTCGGCACGATGGACGCACTGGCACAGGAGTATCTCGCCGTCGGCGACATGAGCGAGCTCGTCATCGTCAACCGCGAAACTGTCGATAGTCGCTACGCTGAGTATGAGCACAATCCGAATATCACGACGTATGGCGGTAGCAATTTGGCTGAGTACTGGATCGAAGCGGACGATATCTATGGTCCGAATGGCACACCTGTCGAGATCAACGGCCCAGAATTTGCGACGCCTATCGCAACGACCGTCCAACTCGTTGGTCGTCCCGCGCTGCTGCCTGCGCTTGCGGGTGCAGTCGTTGGCGCTAAGCTCTCATCAACCCCGGAATTCATCGCGGCAGGACTCAGTTCGCTTCGCACGCTGCCGGGACGAATGAATCCGCTCCATGGCATGGCGCAAACGCTCGTCCTTGACGACACCTATCGCGCACATCCGGTGACTGCAACGGCAAGTTTACAGACGCTCTATGACTTCGACGCAGCTGCGCAACGAATCGCCATCTTTAGTTCGATTCCTGATCTCGGCACGATGTCGCAAGCCGAGCACCAGGCGATAGGGCAGATGTGTAATCCTGACTTACTATCATGGGTGGTGACTGTTGGTGATGAAGCGAACCGATATTTGGCGAGTGCAGCACGCGGCAAGGGGTGTCAGGTCAAGCAGTGCAAGACAGCGATCGAAGCTGGTGAATTCGTGCGCACGGTTGCCGAGCAGGGTGCAGTTATCCTCGTCGAGGGTTCGAGCCCAGCAACTTACCTCGAAGAAACGACCAAAATACTCTGCGTTGTATCCGAGGAACAGAAGATCGTTCGCTCGACACCTGAATGGCTCGAAAAAAAGCGCGTATTTTTCGACAACATTTAGCGTAAGTGCTATCATACAAGCAATGTTCATGAATTAATAAGGGGATAATGATCATGCCAGAAGATAAACCGCTAAACGAGCAGCCAGCTGAGCAGGTGCCACAGGATGAGGTTCAACCGAGTGAGCCGCTAGTAGAATCGGCTCCAGCCATGCCAGTTAATCCATCTAGTCAGCCACAGCAGTCGGCGCCAGTCATGCCCGTACAGCAGCCGATTGGCTCTGCGCAGCCTATGATGGGGGCTCCGGCCATGACGCCGGTGCAAAAGCCAAAGAAGAAGTGGCTTTTGCCGGTTATCATTCTGTCAATCGTCGTCTTGGTACTTTCTGGTGGCGGTATCGGTGCATATGCGTGGTATCAGAGTCCACAAAAGATTGTTGATGATGGGCTCATGTCAATGATGTCAGCAAAGTCGGGTAAGCTTGACGGGCAGGCAACTATCAGTATGGATGATGCCAAAATCACCATGACGTTCAAGTCTCAGTCAAATGATACTGCTGGGCAACAGTCGGTAACGATTAAGATCGAAGCGCCATCTGATTCGCCATATTCTGTTGTAGATGGGCTCGAGACCTCAGTAGATGTAGTTCTTGATCAGCAAGACATGACGTTCTATCTGCGCGTAAATGACTTGCAGGCAGCCTACGAGATGTATCGTGACGCCATGATTGAAACACTTCAATCCTTGTATACTGGCTACGGGTACGACATCGGAGACGCAGAGATTGCTGCCTTCCGCGATCAGATAGATGAGATGATGATGCCAACAGTTAAGAAGCTTGACGGACAATGGCTCAAGCTTAATGCGAGCGATATCGACCAGACAACGAGCACTGATGTAATGAGCTGTGTGTCGGACGCGCTCAAGAAAGCTAGCGACGACAGCGCTGTTCAGGAAATCATTGACACCTACAAGGCAAATGCTTTCGTGAATCCAGGCGAAAGCCTCGGTACGAAGAACGGCTCGGTCGGCTATGTGCTCGATTTTGATCAGAATAAGGCAGCCGCATTCCGTGACGCGCTCAAAGAAACAGCGATTGGCAAGGATATTGCTGCGTGTGATATTCCCGATGAAGATACAGTCGAAAGTGAAAATGTAGCAGCTGAAGCAACTGCTGAGCTTTGGGTTGACCAGTGGTCGCACCAGGTCCGCCACATCACAGTCAAGGGCAGTAATGACGATAAGTCTGTCAATGTCACGATGGACCTCAACGTAGAGCTCAATACTGATGTCACGGTTGAAATCCCATCGGACGCCAAGACGTTTGATGAAATCCAGTCTGACATTGAAAACCTTCTGTCTGCAACTGGTTCGATCTAAGCACCTCGCCTCTCGGCTCTATCCGTGGTATACTTCATCAGTATATGAAGCGCTACAACCCCAGTGAGATAGAGCCGAAATGGCAGGCCGTATGGGCCGACGAAAAACGCTATGAAGTCAGTGAAGATTCTGACAAACGAAAATATTATGTCTCGTGTATGTTCCCGTACCCTTCTGGTGCGGGAATGCACGTTGGTCACACCTTTGAACACGCCATCGTCGATGCCGTCGCTCGCTATCAGCGTGCCAATGGCGCTAATGTCCTGAACCCGATGGGATGGGACTCGTTTGGATTGCCGGCAGAAAACTACGCTATCAAGACCGGCACGCCGCCTGCCCAGAGTACGGCCACGAACATTGCCAACTTCACCAATCAACTCAAGCGTCTCGGTGCCAGTATTGATTGGTCGCGCGAAATCAACACGTCGAGCCCAGAGTACTACCGCTGGACGCAGTGGATTTTCACGCAACTCTTCGAGCGCGGGTTGGCGTATCAAAAAGAGGCCAACCAATGGTGGTGCCCTGTCGATATGACTGTGCTTGCCAACGAGCAAGTCGAAGGTGGCAAATGTTGGCGCTGCGGTTCTGAGGTCGTCAAAAAGTCGATGAAGCAATGGTTCTTCAAGATTACTGATTACGCAGACCAACTCCTCGAAGAAATCCCTGGCCTCGATTGGCCAGAAAAGATTAAAACCGCTCAGACCAACTGGATCGGCCGCTCAGAGGGTGCCGAGATCGAATTCACTGTCGACGGCCATGACGATATCATCACGGTATTCACGACGCGTCCGGACACTATCTTTGGCGCAACCTTCCTCGTGCTCGCACCAGAGCATCCACTCGTCCGCACGATTGTGAGTGACGCGCAGCGAGCGAACGTCGAAGGATACGTCGCGACTGCACTCAAGCGCTCTGAGATTGAGCGTATGGCTGAAGGTAAAGAAAAGACAGGTGTCGCCACAGGCGCATTTGTCATCAATCCCGCAACGGGCGAGAAAATGCCGATCTGGGTCGCCGACTACGTCCTTGGCGGCTATGGCACGGGTGCGATTATGGCGGTCCCAGCACATGACGAACGTGACAACGAATTCGCAACCAAATTTGAACTGCAAATTATCGAAGTGGTTACTCGCCCAGAGGGTGAGACCGAAACCTGCTATCACGGCGAAGGTGCTTTGCAAAACTCTGGTGACTTCGACGGTATGTCATCGAGTGATGCGCGCGAAGAAATCGTCGCCTGGCTCGAGCAGCAAGGCGTTGGTCGTAGCAAAGTGACCTACCGTATGCGCGACTGGCTCGTCAGTCGTCAGCGCTACTGGGGCGCACCGATCCCGATTGTTCACTGCGAAACACACGGTGCCGTCGCTGTTCCGGAATCTGAATTGCCGGTATTACTTCCTGAAGTCGACGATTTTGTACCGAAGGGCCAGAGCGTTCTGGCGACAGTTGAAGACTGGGTCAATACGACCTGTCCAACCTGTGGCGGTCCTGCACTGCGCGAAACCGACACCATGGACGGATATGCGTGTAGCTCATGGTACCTTCTTCGTTATACCGATCCGCAGAATGCCGAGCAAGCCTGGAGTCGTGAAGCCGCTGACTACTGGACGCCAATCGACATGTACGTTGGTGGTGACCACGCGGTTGCGCACCTTCTGTACGTTCGCTTCTGGAACCACGTCTTCCACGATATGGGCCTCGTCCCAAGTCGCGAGCCAGTCAAGAAGCTGGTCTATCATGGACTAATCGGTGCCGAAGATGGTCGCAAGATGAGCAAATCACTCGGAAACGTCATCGATCCGCTCGAAATTGTCGACCAGGGCTATGGTGCTGACGCGCTTCGTACCTTCGAGCTCTTCCTTGGTCCGATCAACGAAAACTCCAACTGGTCGAGCCGCGGTATCGCTGGCGTCTACCGTTTCTTGAATCGCGCCTGGACGCTGACGCAGGAATTTGTTGAAGCAGGCGAACTCGCCGAAGGTGAGAACGCTGAGCTAACTGCGCTTCGCCACCGCACAGTCAAGAAGGTGACGAGTGACATTCACCGTCTGAGCTTCAATACCGCCATCGCTTCGCTGATGGAGTACGTCAACGAACTCTACAAGATAAAGACAAATGGATTCACCACCGCATGGCGTGAGCCGATCGAATCTCTCGTGCAGCTTTTGGCTGTCTTCGCACCGCATATGAGTGCTGAACTTTGGCAGCAATTGGGGCATGATGAGCCACTCGACTTCGTACAGTGGCCAACATGGGATGACAGCCTGACGATTGCCGAGACCATGACGATTGTGATTCAAGTGAATGGCAAGGTCCGTGGTAAGCTCAATGTTGCCAAAGAGGCAAGTGATGACGAAATCAAGACAGCTGCGCTGGCAGATGAAAATGTCGCCAAACATCTCGGCGACAAAAAACCGACCAAGGTGATTTATATTCCTGGTCGGCTGGTAAGTATCGTCGTCTAACTAGCTACTAGAACCTGAGACGGGAAGTATAACTTGCTCGCCTACTTCCAGGTTGCCGGCTGAAACACTTCCGTTGCTACCCGTGAAGGTCTCCGCATTCGCAGGGTCATTGACGACATGTTCGATAACATCGCGAATATCTACTTCGTCGAGCACGACATTTTGTTCGACCATGCGCCATACAGTGTCACCCTCACCGGCCACTACGGCCTGTTCGCCTTCGTAGGTCGTCTCATGGCGTAAGCTGTCGATTGCATGGTCGATGGTGTCGCTATACGCATGTCCAGCTGCTATACCACTAGCTAGAAGTAGGACTGCTACACCGGTACGATGTTTGCGTTCCTTTTTGGTGCGTCGAGAATCGAGTGCATCTTGGTCAGCCTCGGCAGGAACCGTAGGGATACGGTAGGTGTCAGCAACAGTTCGTGTGCTGCTTGCAATGTCTACAGCAATATCTAACTGATCGCGGACGCGAGGTTGTGCGTCTTGGTCAAAGGGTATGTCAGTGGTTCGTTCTAAAGTCATGTATATATACTATCATAAGCACAATGATTTGTCAATATATTTATGCTTATTTTTCACAAAAAATGCAAACCTCTTGAGTAAAGTGCAACTTTTTCGTATAATAGCAAACAAGTTTAATCACCTGAGAAAAAAGGAGTACATACCATATGGCACAACCTAAGAAGCAGTCGAGTGCCCGCAAAACGGGTCTGCGACGTAGCCACCTACGCCTCAAATTGGCGCGAGCAGTGAACGGTACATCACCGGTCAAGGTTCACACAACCAAGCGCGAAACTGGCGCAAAAAAAGCTGCGTAACAGTAGTTTTTTAGTCGAACTTTACACATTTTACAAAACGAAAGAACCACAGAAAAACGCTTATGGCATCTAATCGTCACCTCGGTCGCATCGTCGCACTTCAGTCACTCTACGAATACGAGTTTCGTCTCTCTGCAGGCGATGTTGATCTTGATATCGATGAAATCCTGACCAGGAACCTCGACCGTTACAGAGATGAAATCGAAGACACTCCGTTTGTCAAAGAGCTCGTCACCGGCGTTCTCGAGAAAATCCCTGAACTCGATGAAGCACTGCAGCCGATTGCACCTGAATGGCCGCTCAACCAGATTAGCCGTGTTGACCACGGCATCCTTCGCATAGGACTCTATGAGTTGCTCCACAGGGGCGAGAAAGTACCACCAAAGGTGGCAATCAACGAAGCTGTCGAGCTCGCCAAAGCGTTTGGTTCTGATAATTCGAGCAAGTTCGTGAACGGTGTACTCGGTACCGCGTTCCGTACTCTGATCGAAGGAGGAACTGACGATGCAGACGTCAAGGCTTGATAAATTCAAGAAATACCTCGGTGGCCGCAAGTCGTCGATTCAGGAAATTGTTCGTGAACCGACCTCTGGTGGCGTCGTGTTTCGCCGTGACGAAAAAGGCGAAATTGAAATCCTATTGATCCAGGACGCCAAGGACCGCTGGACCATCCCAAAGGGTCACATCGAAGAAGGTGAGACCGCCAGTCAGACGGCACGTCGTGAAATCGGCGAAGAAGCAGGCCTTCATGATGTCGATATGCTCGGCTGGCTAGGCAAGATCCACTTCCGTTACCGACGCATGGATCGCCTCGTACTGATGACGACACAAATCTATCTCGTGCGCGCCAAGGGCGATACCAATGCGATTCAAAAAGAAGAGTGGATGAACGGCATCAAGTGGTTTCCATTCAACGAAGCGCTCGATCTCATCGAGTATGAAGATATCGGAAAACTAATGTTGCTTGCGCGTAAGCGTATCCGACAGGAGAATCTCTAATGACTGGCATGTTGACCGCCCCTTATCAAGAATTTGCTCGAGAGAAACTCGGGTTTGAATACGACAATATCGACCTACTCGTGACGGCGTTGACTCACCGTAGTTACGTCAATGAGCACAAAAAATCAGTCTCTGAGCACAATGAACGCCTCGAATTCCTCGGTGACGCCGTGCTCGAACTCGTTGTCACAGACTTTTTGTTTAACACCTACGACGAAGCTGAAGGTATCCTGACGAGCTGGCGTGCCGCCCTAGTGCGTACCGAAAGTATCTCTGATGCCGGGCGTTTGCTCGGCTATGAGCCGCTCATTCGTATGAGTCGTGGTGAAAAGAAGGGCTCTGAGCGCGCCCGTCAGCAGATATTGGCAAATGCCTTTGAAGCCGTGATTGGTTCGATTTATCTCGAGAAGGGCTACGCTGAAGCCGAAAAATTTATCCAAAAGCACATCACGAGCAAACTCGAGAGCATTCTCGATGAAGGCTCATGGCGTGACCCGAAGTCTCACCTGCAAGAAGTCTCGCAGCGTATCGATGGTGCAACGCCGGTCTACAAAGTCATGAGCGAAGAAGGTCCAGATCACGAAAAGATCTTCACACTTGGCGCTTATGTTGGTGGCACGCTGATGGGGCAGGGCGTTGGTCCGTCCAAACAGTATGCGCAGCAGCAGGCCGCGCGTGCCGCTCTCAAGGCGTATGACAAGCGCACCTCGAGTGAAAGCAATTGACGCTGAGAGCAAAACAGTGTACAATCTAACCTTGAAGTAAAAAATCGAAGGTTAATAAGAGAGAAGGATTCAGTTACTCATGCTCGTAATTCGTTTGCAACGAATCGGTCGCAAGGCTTACCCTGTGTACCGTCTGGCTGTCCAAGAATCGCAGCGCCACCCATCTAGCGGTCGTGTTGTTGCGTACGTTGGTAGCTACAACCCACACACAAAAGACGCAACAGTCCAAGTTGAAGTTGCGCAAAAGTACCTCGACAACGGTGCTCAGCCAACCCCACGTGTTGTTAAGCTCCTCAAGGATGCAGGCGTCAAGCTTCCATCATGGGTCAAAGAACACGATGGTTCAAAGAGCAAGACGGTTCGTCACGCTGACAAGCTTCGCAAGAACCAGCCAAAAGAAGAGCCAGTCGAAGAAGCACCAGCTGAAGAATCAGCAGAGTAACCCCTTCCGATTCACCTCACCACCCGTTCCATGGAGCGGGTGGTTTTGTGTTATACTGGCTGCAGAATAGCGTAATGACCGAGAAGGAGACAGGGGGCATATGTCGACCATAGACCAGCAATTCGTAGAGTATATCGTGAAAACGTTAGTAGAGAAGCCCGTCGATGTGATCGTCGATCGTATCGTTGACGAAAAAGGTGTTCTTCTCAGCCTAACTGTCAATCCAGAAGACCTTGGCCGCGTGATCGGTCGTCGTGGTGCGACAGCGCAGAGCTTGCGTACGCTCCTGCGTGCACTTGGCACCAAGAATTCAGCTCGCTACAACCTCAAGATCGTTAACAATGATAACCCTGATGAGTCGGTCACAATTAGCTCAGACGACGACGTTACGACGACATCAGACGACACAACTGACGAGTCTGTGGAAAACCTAGCAGATGAGTCTGTGGAAAACGATCGCGACCAGAGTTCAGATTACGCAAAAAAGTCTCGTGCAGAGCTTGCAGAACTCGACGACCTGGATATATAATCATAAACAGTTCAAACAACTGCGAGAACTAAAAAAGCTCTATGCGAGCAAACCTACAGGTTTGAGAGCCTTATATGTCTAAGAAACCGTCCGAAGGGGCGGTTTTTTGGTTGTATATAGCGCAACCGATAGACAAAAATGTCAACATCTGCCATACTATAACAGATGAAAAAGTTCCAAGTTGTCACTTTGTTTCCGAGCATGTTCACTGGCGTGTTCAGCAATTCCATGATGTGGAAGGCACAGGATCGTGATATCGTGTCGCTCGAGACGATTGATTTGCGTGAATTTGGTCAGGGTCCACGACGTCAGGTAGACGACACCCCGTATGGTGGCGGTGATGGCATGTTGTTGATGGTGGAGCCGCTTTGGAAGGCGATTACGCTCGCGAAAGAGAATGATCCGACGGCGAAAGTACTCTTGATGACGCCGCGTGGCGCTCGCTGGAAGCAATCGATGGCGCAGGAATACTCAGAAGCGGATCACGGCTACATCTTCGTGTGTGGGCGCTATGAGGGCTATGACGAGCGTATCCTGACACTGGTGGACCAAGAGGTGAGCGTGGGTGACTACGTACTGACGGGTGGTGAACTGCCGGCCATGACGATTATTGACAGCATCGTTCGGCTTCTGCCCGGTGTGCTTGGTGGTGAAACCAGTGCGGCGATTGAAAGCTTTTCTGACGGCGAAACGCTCGAATTTCCGCAGTATACGCGCCCAGAAGAGTTCAATGGCATGCGCGTGCCTGACGTCCTGCTCAGTGGCAATCATGCAAAAATCGCCGAATGGCGATCTGAAAATTCTCTCAAAGCTGAATAATTTCGTGGGGTAGGCCTCCCCGGATGCGCGTGGCACCCGGGGAGGGGGGCTAGTAGCGGGGCCGAGTCGACTAGCGTCGAAGCCAGCCGCGCTTGCGACCGGTCTCGGCCTTCGGCTGGGCGACAGTGTCGCTCTCCGTGACGACCGTGATCGTGGTGATCTTGACCTTGTTGATGGCCTTGTTGCCGCCGGTAACCATGGGTACGACGACAAGCATGTGCTTGGCGTTGTTGATGAGCTCTACGAGCTCGTTCAGGGGCATCGCAACGTGTTCGCCGCGATAGCTGAGGCCTCGGCCCCAGATAAGACACGTCTCCGTGTCGACCGTAGTGGTCATTATCTCCTCCAATGATAGGTACGTTCTAGCCGCAGGTGATTATATAACAAAAATGCGTAAAAAGCAAAACACTCCGATAGAGATCGAAGCGTTTCACCTGTTGTGGTGGATTATCGTATAGCGAAAGTAAAAATAGTTTTTGTTTTTGTAACGTTCGCTGTCAGTACTGTAGCTCAATCGACGGAAAAACACAAGGGGTTTGGTTGAAAAATACAACAAACGTGGTCGCATAGTGTTTTGAATGTAGGATAAACGCTATATATAGTTATCCTTGAGATTTTCATCTGTTTTTCATATAATGATACAGCCTAGTAAATAGTATTGGGGTGTCGCCAAGTGGTAAGGCACATGGTTTTGGTCCATGCATTCGGGGGTTCGAATCCCTCCACCCCAGCCACGAAAACTCCCGACCATTTGGTCGGGTTTTTTCGTGCCGTGATCGGAATCCGAGTACAGCGATATCCCTCTATCTCTCCACCTCTATAAATGCTAGTATAGTACTCGTGATTGCTGACGTTTCTATCTCTGAAAAGTCCTTTGGGCCGAAGTCTCTCATGACGAATGTTCGGTTCACTATTGATGATGGCGAAAAAATCGGTGTTATCGGACGCAACGGCGTCGGTAAATCGACGCTATTTGGTATTTTGAGCGGGAGCGATACAGACTTTAGCGGTGACATCAGCTATAAGCCCGGCGCAGTTATCGTGGCGACACAGCAAGATTATCATGACGTTGGCGACATGACGGTGCTCCAGTATGTACTGCAAGGGCTTCCTGAGTACGCCGACTTGAGTCACATTATTGAGACCTATCCTATGACGATGGGCGACGACATGAAGATGATCGAGGAATACACCGAGGCGCTCCAGCGATTTGACGATAAGGGATTTTATACGATCGAACAGCAAATCGAGACGGAACTTGAACGGTTTCAGCTACCCAATATTGCTCATCGCGCATTTACGACACTGTCTGGTGGACAGAAGCGCCTCGTCGAAATGGTCAAAGTCATGCACTCGCAGGCGCACTTGGCGCTCATTGACGAGCCAACGAACCACATGGACTATGTCGCCAAAGGTCAATTCATCGACTGGCTCAAAGGTGCCCGTGAATCGGTTCTCGTCATCACCCACGACCGTGACGTATTGCGCGAAGTCGATCGTATTGTCGAGCTCAAAGATGGTGGGTCGGTCAGTTTCAAAGGAAATTATGATGCCTATCTGAAGCAAAATGCCGTATCGACCGGCACGCAGATGAACGAGTTCGAGATGGTTGAGAAGCGTATCAAGAATCTCAAAGCCAAAGTCATCGAATACCAACGCTTCAAAGAGAAGTCACGCAATCCGAGTACAATTCAGCGGTTCAAGCGTCTCGAAGAAACTTCACGCAAAGAACTGGCTGAACTCGAAAGTTTGCAAAAGCCAACCTTCTGGATCGATAAGGATTCTGTCGACTCGCTCAGCTACAAGACAGCAGGACAGTACGAGAAATTCAAAGCAAAAAACGTGCGCATCAACCTCAAAGATGCAGCTTCGCGTTCGAAGCACGTACTGGTTTCGGCGCGTAATCTCAGCCTCGGCTATGATGCGATTCTGTTCGAGGGCCTCAATATCGACCTGCGTGAAGGCGAAGCACTCGAATTCCGTGGTCGTAACGGTGCCGGCAAGACCACGCTCATCAAGGCAATCCTGGGCGATGATTCAGTCACGCAGTACGATGGTGAGCTGACGATTGACCACCAAGTCCGCATCGGTATCTATGAACAGGAAGTGTCGCAGGAGTATTTCGATATGACGCTTCAGGTGGCAATCGAGGCAATGTACCTGTCGCGTGATTTGCCGATATCGGAGACAAAAATTCGTTCACTGATGAGTGACTATCTCTTCAGCGAAGGCGATGGCAAAATCCCGATTCGTAACCTGAGCGGTGGTCAGAAAGCGCGTTTCCAGCTCATCGCGATGCTCGCGAACGATCCGCAACTATTGATTCTCGATGAACCGACCAATCACCTGGACCTCCCTAGTATCGAGGAGCTCGAGACGGCGCTCGGCAAATACACTGGCGCGGTCATTTATGTTAGTCACGATAACTACTTCCGCGAGAAGCTCGCGTCTGAAACGCTCAAAATCGGTGCACAATAACGCTTGTGGTACAATTACCACCAAGATGGAACAGCAAGATATACGTACACAGCCACGCTCGAACGATATCATCTATAACGTTGGTTGGCTGACGAAAAACAAGAGGGGTACTCTGCAATATAACCCTTCAACGCAGCAGATAACCCTCACTGACAAGGCTACGCTACAGATGGTTTTTACACGCTCGGTTACTTCATTTACCTCGATTCAGCGCGCCGAAAATGCATTGTATTTTCGCTTTGACAGTAAGACGGTCGGGGTTAGCTTCGGGAATTTGATGGAATATATGCTCAGGGCTGGCGCATCAATGAATCTTGGTGCTGCAGGTACGGCGGTCACGCAACATGAAGCGAACAGTCTTAATCAAAAAAGCGGTATCGATGATTGGGTGGCGCTCCTTCAGCAACTCAACGTCAGTATGACGAATTTTTCACCGAATAGATCGATGAAACTCGCCTTTATCATTGCCGCGATCGTCATCGGACTAGTAGGGGTTGTGCTGATTGCGATTAGCATTGGAGCAGTTAGTTTCGGTGGACTATAGCGTATCTAGGGCCTGCGCGTCCGGGCGGGTCCAGTTTGGCGCCCTGATTTCGCATCTTCAATTATAGAAATGAGCATTTCGTCGGGCATATCGCGGACATATCGTTGAGTAGGGACACCCCTCTTATCGTAGGTGAACTGTTTTTCCAGTATGTGCAGACCGGTCTCCGATGCTACAACATCAAAATGCTTCAGGTCACCGCTGAGCACTTGCGATGGAAGCTTGTGTTCCACGACTACCTTCATGAGAGTCCTCTCGTCGTCGCGGGGCACAAAAAGTATGTAACGAGATCGTAGCCCCTCGGGTGCTGTTGACAACGTCAGTGTCTCGTATAGCGAATGTCCGGTATCGAATGTGCATCCATCTGCTGGATTGCCAGACTCGTGCAATGTGAGTAATGCATCGAATGTTCGATCCTCGAGCGTAAAAGGCTGCTGGGTATGTTCGGGTGTTGCGATTTCGCCAGTTGTCATACGTATATTATAAAACTCTACAGTATTGTTGTCAAAACGCGGATGAAATGTTCGCTGCGCCGAAGATGGGTGTGTGTCGGTGGTCATGCCATTTTAGTCTGTGTTTTTGCGACAATAGCCAAAAATGGTATGATATGCGCACGCTTACTGCACAGGCATAAGAGCGTGACCTCAAAGAATGATCTAGACCGAGCAAGAAGGTCGAGATGGTTTTTTGAGTGTTAGTTTATTTGTTTTGGAACTTATCATTTACAATACAAAACATGAATACGACAAAAGCACACGGTGTAATTAGCTTGCCTGACGACGATCGAAGGGCGGATTTTCTTTTTCGGGTTTCGCTCAAGGCTATCATTAGAAACGACAAAGGCCAGGTGCTCGTCGTCAAGGAAACGGCTCGCTCGTGGTGGGATTTGCCGGGCGGCGGCATGGACCACGATGAAGATATTAAAACCGCACTTGCTCGTGAGCTATACGAAGAAGTTGGCCTCACTGGTGAGTTTCGTCATCGGATCGTCGCTGTCGAAGATCCACATTTTCTTCCGCACGCACGTATGTACCAGATGCGTCTAATCTTCGAGGTTATTCCTGAGACACTTCCGACGCAGCCTGGCAGTGAAGCGGACGAAATCGACTATATCGATCATGAGACGCTGCGGGACTCTGACAATACCGCCGAAAAGTTTGCATATCGGCACGTCTCAGCGCTGAATACATAGTGCTATAAAAACTATAGTAACTATGTTATACTGCATACTATGAACAAAATAACGCCATCTATCCTTGCGAAAAGCCTGTTGATCGAGCCTTCGCAACTCTATGTGCGTGATCTCCAGAAGGTCACCGAGTACTATGAATCAATCGTTGGACTCGACGTGCTCGAGCGTGGCTCGGGTCAGGTGGTGCTTGGGCATGACGAGCTGCCAGTTCTGAAGCTGATAGCGCGACCAGAGTTTCCGAATAGCAGTGTCAAAAACGCTGGACTCTTTCATAATGCGATTCTATATCAATCGCGCTCGGCGCTGGCTCGTGCCGTCTATCGAATTTTGCAGCAGGCAGCGTGGTCCTTCGAAGGTTCGGCAGACCATTTAGTCAGTGAGGCATTTTATTTCCATGATCCAGAAAATAATGGACTGGAGCTCTATTTTGATCGTCCGCGTAGCGAATGGAAATGGAGTAATGGTTCAGTCGCCATGGATACACTCTACCTCAGCCCACAGCAGTATTTGTCCGCTCATCTCGAGTCCGAAGGCGTGACGGACAAAAAGCTTGGTCATGTGCATTTACGGGTCGGTGACGTCGGCATGGCACGCGAATTTTATGTCAATGCGCTCGGGTTCGATGCGACGCTCGACCTTGGTAGCGCGCTCTTCGTGTCGGTTGGTGGATACCATCACCACATGGCGATGAACACGTGGTTTAGTCAGGGGGCGAGCCGGCGCGATCCCGCACTCGGGCTAGGAGAAGTGCGATTGGCGCTCCCCAACGATGGAAGTATAGAGCGGCTGATTGCTCGCCTCGACGGGAAGGGTATCGTCTACGAAATGACTCCACGTGGGCTCGTCGTTAATGACCCATGGAATAACCAGCTACTCCTCGCCGTCGACTAGACAGCCTTGATATACTAGATACATGTATGAATTCTTGATTCGTGTTCTCGCCGATGGCCTTGTGATTGCAATTTTTGTGATCAGTATGTTGGCGTTTGCCTTCAAGATACCGCGCAAGCTGTGGCTCTCGTGGAGTATTCGGATTGTGCTCGCCGGCCTCACTGCGTATGTGTTCGCGAAAATCGCCGGACACTTCATGCCGGAATCGCAACGTCCATTCCAGGAGCTCGGCGTCGCCGCTGGAGCCGCATATTTGCCGAACCCAGGATTTCCAAGTGACCACATGCTGTTCGCGACATTCTTGACGATATCGGTCTGGTTCTCGACGCGTAGCAAGGCATTGTTTTATGCCCTCGCAGTCATGACGCTTGTTATGGGTGTTGCGCGGGTGTTAGCGCTCGTTCACACGCCACTCGATATCATCGGGGGGCTATTAATTGGGTGCACAAGTATCTTGTGGTATAGACGAAAGCCGTCAGTCGTAGTAGGCTAGTACTAATGAAAGAGGAGTAGGGAATGGAAACGCATGACAGGGTGGTGTCAGAACGAATCGACAAAATGCCACCAGTTGTGGGGACGACTTCACGTGAGGTTGTAGGTATTCTCGTCGTCGGAGCTATTGTTGGTGCAGCTGTCGCGGCTGCGTATTATTTGCTCGGAAAGTATATTTTCGCCGCAGTGCTATGTCGTGAAGGGGCAGATGCGACGTGTGCGCAAGCGCCTGAATACGCCATGGTGGTATCGATGGTAATCGGTGCCGTGATCGGCTTACTCGGCCTTGTGCAGGGACGAGTCTATCGCCCGCTCCTCGCAGTGACTGGCGTCGTCGTCACACTGTGGGGATTCATGCCGCTCATCATCGACATGTCATGGTACTGGGGAAGTCTCACGCTTGTCGTTACCTTTGCCCTAACCTACCTGCTCTACGCGTGGGTCGCGCGTATCCGCTCGTTCATACTGGCGAGTGTCATCACGATCATTCTGTTCGTCATCGCGCGGCTCCTGGCAATGAGCTAGTGCTATACTAGTCACATGGATTCATTTGTCTTAGGAATTGTGTTGATTGCCGTCGTGCTTGGTTTCGGCGTTGTGATCGCAGTATTGAATGCTCGTATGCGTGAGCTCAAAAATCAATCGGCAGCTGAAATGGTGAAGGGCGATGTCGTTGAACTGACGCGCACGATTGCCAAGCTGCAAGAATCAATGGGCGACAAAATTGATCGCAATAATGCAACAGTGCAACACTCATTGCAGCAGCAGCTCACTCAAAGTAACAAAATTATTGCTGACATTACACGCGATTTGACGGAGCTTAAGGCATCGAATAAACAGGTGGTTGATGTCGCTGACGGACTCAAGAGCCTACAGAATATTCTGCAAAACCCAAAACAACGGGGCGGGGTCGGGGAATACTATCTCGAAACAGTGCTTGGCAATGTATTGCCGCCAAACGTCTATCAGATGCAATACAAGTTCAAGGATGGTGAAATCGTTGATGCCGTCATTAAACTCGATAAGGGCCGCTTGATTCCGATTGATAGCAAGTTCAGCCTCGAAAACTACAACCGTTTGATCGAAGAAAAAGACAAAACGGCTCGTGAGAGTTTGGTTCGTGCGTTCAAGACTGACCTCAAGAATCGCATCGACGAGACCAGTAAGTACATCCGACCGCGCGAAGATACGCTCGATTACGCCTTCATGTTCATCCCGTCTGAAGCTATCTACTATGACCTGCTCGTCAACAACATCGGTGCGACCGGCACCAACTCACGCGACCTCATCGAGTATGCCTTCATCGACAAAAAGGTTATCATCGTGAGTCCGACGACTCTCCTTGCCTATTTGCAGACGGTGCTTCAGGGGCTGAGGAGCCTGCAAATTGAAGAGACAGCCAAAGATATTCAGAAGCGTGTCGGTGAACTCGGCAAACACATCACCGCGCATGAGACCTATATGCAAAAGCTTGGTGCTAGTCTCGGTACGTCAGTCAACCATTTCAATAGCGCACACAAATCGCTCGCACAAATGGATAAAGATGTACTGAAGATTGCCGACGAGAGCCCTGGTGTCGAGCCGGTGCTACTCGAGCGCCCATCGCAAGACGACTAATCACTACAACCAAATACCCGCTCGTGTGAGCGGGTATTTGGTTGCTTCGTGGAACTGATTAGTTCTTGAAGCGGTAGCCGATGAGGCGGGTGAGGTTCGCACCAAGTGCAGCACCAATCAATGTCGCCAAGACAACTTCGAGTGTCAGGCGTGAGTAGGTAGCTGGCTTGTCTGAAGTAGCAGCGTCGTTGATACCGTAGTTTGTGTAGATATCTTGGGCAGTCTTTGACTCAGTAGCTGCGAGTGCAACAGCTGGGTTAAGGACTGGGTTGCCGACAAGTGATGCTTCTGGGACGGTGACGTCACGAAGCTGTGCGTAGTCAACTGAGCCGCTGGTTGATTGACCTGCGATATCCTGAAGACTCTTGAGGTAATCAGCGTCAGCCTTGGTGACAGCAGGAGCGAAGAGGCTACCCGCAACGATCAAACCGACGAAGAGTGAAAAACCAACGCCGACGGCTTTGCCGTTTGCTGAAAGGTCAGTGCGAGCGAGCACGCTTGTCAGGACGAACAAGAACAGTGCGGTACCAACAAGCTCAGCCCAGAATACTGGCATGCTGAAGTTGAGGAAGTGACCGAAGTCAAGTCCGAGTTGTTTGCCTGATACGAGGCTGATGACAACGACGGCTGCCATTGCACCGAGGAATTGTGATGCCATGTAGAATGGCACGAGAATACCCTTGAGCTTGCGGGCGCTCCACAGACCGAACGTGACGGCTGGGTTGACGTGTGCACCGGATACGAGGCCGATAGTCATGACGAGTGCCATGAGTGTGAGGCCGATGTACAGTGGTGTGACGTCGGTTGCAGTCATGACCGCAACAGCTGACAGTACGAAAGTACCGATAAGCTCTGCGAGCACGATGTTGACGATGTTACCAGGCAGTTTACTGGTCTTCTTTTTGTTGGTTACTTCTTTTGAAGCAACTTCTTTGGCGCTTACCGTACGTACGGTAGTTTCTGCTTTTGCCGGAGCGGCTTTTTTGGCAGTCGTTTTACGCGCAGTCTTCGAAGCAGACTTTGACGTGGCTTTTGTTGTAGCCATAGGTATATTCCCTCCTTTACACTAGAATATACGGCTAGTATAGCATATACTTGATTGCATGGGACAATACCTCAATCAGCGAGATAATCGCTCAGAATTACAGCAACGACTCGACGCTGAGCTACGTGCGAAAGCAGCTGCCAAATCCAAGGTCGAAGCCGATCGTCCTGATGGTGTCGAAGATAGCGCATATATCGAAGGTACCAAGCAGACGACAACACTTGACTGGGTGTGGGTGCTCGTAGGCTTTATGGCGCTCGGGGTATTCATATATTTTATTTATTTGGTGAATAGTTAATATGATAGATTTTCAAGACATCCAGACAGATTTGCTGGCGCGTATTGCCGCGTCTGACCAGCCGCGCACAATACTGAAGACTCCTGAACTGCGCGAAGTGTATGCGGGCATTCGTAACGCTGAAGACAAAGCCGTCTACGGTGCGCAGGTAAACACACTGAAGTCGGCTCTCGAAGCAGCAATTGCTACTCGTGAAGCAGAACTTACGGCAGCGGATATCGCGCCGATTGATGTGACGGCGCCGATGGACGTGAACGCTCCGATTCCGGCACTCCTGCCAAGCGAGCGCGGTACGACACACCCATTGACGCAAGAGATCGCTCGCGTCATCGAAATTTTCGGACGTATGGGATTTGCCAGTGAAGAGTCGCGCGAAATAGATGACCAGTATCATATGTTTGAAACGCTCAATTTCCCGAAAGGTCACCCGGCGCGTGACGATTACGATACATTCATGACGGTCGAAAAAGATGGTGATGGTGATCCGCTGATTGCGCCCGCTCACACCAGCACGATGCAAAATCGCGTTATGCGAAAGTATCGCGATCAGCTCGAAGCTGGCGAAGCGATTGCGGCAGTTGTGCCGGACCGTGTCTTCCGCAACGAAGATCTCGACGCGCGTCACGAACACACCTTCTACCAAGTCGAGGGTGTCTATGTCGCCAAGGGCGTGCATGCTGGCATGTTGATCGCAACCCTCAAAGAATTTTTGCAAGAATATTATGGTCGTGAGCTACAGGTTCGGGTGAATCCATTCTACTTTCCGTTCACCGAGCCAAGCTTTGAGTTTGCACTGAGCTGTCCATTCTGTGGCGGTGAAGATCCTGCGTGCAAAGTCTGTTCGGGTGAGGGTTGGATTGAGTTGCTTGGCTGCGGTATGGTGCATCCAAATGTTCTTCGTGCCGCTGATATCGATCCGAACGAATACACCGGGTTTGCCTTTGGCTGTGGCATCGATCGCCTTGTTATGATGAAATACCAGATTGAAGATATTCGCCATTTAGAGAGCGCAAAACTAGATTTCTTGGAGCAGTTTTAGATGAAAGTTAGTCTCAATACAGTTAAACAATACGTTCCGGTCGACCTGGGCGTCGATGAGCTCGTGGAGCGCATCAACCAACGTCTCGGTGGTGTCGAGGAAGTTATCGATCTCGCCGATAAGTACAAAGATGTCGTCATCGTCAAAGTCCTGAGTGCAGTCAAGCACGAAAATGCCGACAAGCTGAGCGTTTGTGTTGTCGATGATGGCGGCGTGGTCCCAGATATCGAACGTGACGAAAACGGTCATGTGCAAGTTGTCTGTGGTGCACCAAATGTTCACGGCGATATGTATGCTGCGTGGCTGCCGCCACGAGCAACGGTGCCGGCAACCTACGATGACACTGAGCCATTTGTCCTCGAAGCCCGCAACCTGCGTGGCGTCATGAGCAACGGCATGCTCGCTGCAGCTGACGAACTCGCTATCGGTACCGAGCACTCGGGTATCATCGAGATCGATCCGAGCGAATGGCGTCCGTACGACGTCGAAATCAAGCCGGGTGCGAGCTTTGCCGCTGCCTACGGTCTCGACGACACGGTTATCGAAATAGAAAACAAGATGTTCACTCACCGACCTGATTGCTTCGGCCAACTTGGCGTTGCGCGCGAAATCGCTGGTATCACCGGCAAGGCGTTCGAAGATCCTGAATGGTATTGGAAAATCCCGCAGCTACAAAGCGCGAGTGATATATCGCTCGACGTTTTCAACGAAGCGCCCGAAAAAGTTCCTCGTTTCACGACTGTCGTTATGAAGGATGTCGAAATCAAGCGCAGCCCGCTCTGGCTCCAGTGCGCACTCGTCGCGATGGGCTCGAAGCCGATCAACAACGTCGTCGACGTCACAAACTACGCTATGCTTCTGACGGCGCAGCCAACCCACGCCTACGACTACAATAAGCTTCGCGGTCACAAACTTGGCGCTCGTATGGCGCGTGCTGGCGAAACGGTTCGCTTGCTCAATGACAAAACCTACGAATTGACCACAGACGATATCGTGATTGCTGACGGCGAAGGCGCGGTAGGTCTCGCTGGCATCATGGGCGGTGGTGATAGTGAAGTGTCCGACATGACCACGACGGTTGCGCTCGAAGTTGCAACCTTCGATATGTACACACTGCGCAAATCAAGCATGCGTCACGGCGTCTTTACCGACGCATTGGCTCGTTTCAATAAGGGCCAGTCGCCACTACAAAATGACCGCGTCATCGACTTGCTCATCAAGACAATCAACGATGTATCAGGTGCTGTACAGGCAAGTGATGTCATCGACCTGCGCTCTGACTCGATCGCTACCGCGTACGATGAGCAATCACTGAGCGGCACACTCAAAGTCCAGCGAAGCTTCATCAATGAACGTCTCGGCCTCGATCTCGCTGAAGATGATATCCAGACGCTACTTCGCAACGTTCACTTCGCGTGTTTTATCGACGAAGGCGACACGGCAACGAGCTATGTCGCACCGTTCTGGCGCACCGACATCGAACTTGCCGAGGATATCGTTGAAGAAGTTGGTCGTCTATATGGATTCGACAAATTGCCCCTCGAACTGCCATGTCGTAGTATCCGTCCTGCATCGCCAAACGCGCGTGTTGCGCTCAAGCAGCGTATCCGTAATAGTCTCGCGAATGCCGGCGCCAACGAAGTCCTGACCTATAGTTTCGTCCACGAAAAGATATTGAAGAACGCTGGGCAAAATCCTGAAGCTGCATTCCAATTGTCGAATGCACTCAGTCCAGACCTGCAGTATTATCGTCTGAGTGTTTTGCCAAGCCTGCTTGATCGTGTTCGCATGAATATCAAGGCCGGTCACGATGAGTTCGTGCTGTTCGAGATTGGCAAGAGCCACCGAAAAGACGCCATCGACGAGGACGGTTTGCCACTCGAAGCCAGCTTGATCGACGCTGTCTACGCGAACAAAAAGCCTAGCCAAGGTGCTGCGTATTACCAAATGCGCCGTCTTGTGCAGCAGCTCTGCCTTGATCTTGGATTCACACTGCGCTACAAACCGATGACGGGCGAATACTCTGATCCGTTCACCGCGCCATTTGATCCGAAGCGTACAGCACTGCTCGAAACCTACGATGGCACTTTCATCGGAATCGTTGGTGAACTCAAGCAGACGGTCGTGCAGGCATTCAAATTGCCACAAGCGACCGCAGCCATGAGCCTTGATTTTGACCGTTTGCTCACCGTGGCCAACCAGCCACGTACTACCTACGCGCCACTGAGTCGCTTCCCGTCTGTCACTCAGGATATTTCCCTGAAAGTCGCCAGCGATGTCACGTACGAAGATGTATTCCGTAGCGTCTACGATGGGCTGCGGTCATCGGCGAGCGACGTCGACTTCACCGTATCTCCTGTGACGATCTATCAGGCCGAAGATGACGACACGACGAAAACTATTTCACTTCGCGTCGAGGTCACTAGCTACGAACGTACACTTCGCGAAGATGAAGTAACGGCATTCGTCGATGCTGCAGCTGCGTCGGCGAACAGCGCAGTTTCAGCAACTCGTATCTAATTTTTCAGCCAAATACCAGCGCTATCCCGTATAGTGAGAGTATGAAGCATATCAAGAATCACTGGATCAAGTACGTGGTACAGGTTGTGCTGGTGATGCTTGGAAGCGCCGTGACAGCGCTTGGTCTGCAATTCTTCTTGCTCCCGAATCATCTGCTCGATGGCGGCGTGACAGGACTATCTATCATCGCGAGTGTGACAACCGGGTGGCCGGTTGGTGTATTTTTGCTACTACTCAATGCGCCATTTGTGATGTATGGCTATAAAAAGTTCGGACGCGTATTCGCAGCGTTGTCGGTCGTCGGTATCGTCACACTGGCGCTACTCACCATGTCGCATGTGCATGAAGGATTCACTGATGTGCCGATCCTGGCTGCGGTATTTGGCGGACTGTTCGTCGGCGTCGGTATCGGTGTTGTCTTGCGGTATGGCGGCATCATCGATGGCGCTGACACGATTGCGGTCCTGATCGACCGTGTGACGATCTTTTCAGTCAGTGAGGCAATCATGGCCATTAACGTGGTCATTATCAGTATCGCGGGATTCGTGTTCGACTGGGAGCATGCCTTCTATTCACTGATTGCGTACTATGTTGCTCACCGTGCAATTGATGTGATGGTTGAAGGACTCGACGAGTCGCGTTCGCTTTGGGTTGTCAGTATGCACGTGCGCGAACTCGGCAAGCTTGTAAATGAACTCATCGAAGAACCGGTGACGTACATCAAAGAAAGTAACCCCAAAGATCGAGAACCACATGGTGTCATGCTCGTGGTGATCACACGCTTCCAGGAGCAAAAGGTCAAGACGGCGATTCGCGATGTCGATCCACGCGCCTTCATGGTTGTCGGCAAGGCGCACGAGGTGATCGGAAAAGTGTCGGAAGACTCAATACATAGCAATCGCGGCTAATATGCTATAGTGAATAGGCTTTAACAATTTTTAATATCACGAAGCAGACGAGAGACCTGACTCTATGACCCTGCTAGCAACCACCGCACATTTCTGATGTGTGACAGGTGCTCCATTCAGCCCCGGAAAGGAGGGGAAAGATATGACCACATATCGTACGGCGGAATCGGTTTCGCCAAAACACCCAGACAAACTATGCGACCAGATTTCGGACGCAATACTCGACGCGTACCTCGCGGACGATCACGATGCGCGCGTGGCGGTTGAGACGGTCGGCGGACACGGACGAGTATTCATCACGGGTGAAGTGACGAGTACGGTGCATCCTGATATTGAGCCAATTGTTCGTCGTATCGCCGGTGATGTCGCCATAGATATCCATCTGGTGCGCCAAAGTCCAGAGATTGCGAATGGCGTTGATACCGGTGGTGCCGGTGACCAAGGCATCATGGTTGGCTATGCCTGTGATGAAACAGACGAATTTTTGCCGCTCGAAGTAGTGCTGTCGCGCGAATTGAATCAGTTTTTGTATGCGCAGTGGCCATTCGATGGCAAGACGCAAGTGACGCTCCAAGACGGCACGATCACTGCGATTGTGGCGAGTTTTCAGAACGCGCCGCACGACGACCTGGTGTCGAAAATAGGTGCATGGATCGAGCAGGAGCCGCGGGCCGACGTCGCGGGCGACGTTGCCATACACGCCAATCCAGCGGGCGACTGGAATCAAGGCGGCTTTGATGCAGATGCCGGCCTGACAGGACGCAAGCTTGTCGTCGACAATTACGGCCCGCGCATACCGATTGGTGGCGGCTGTTTCAGCGGCAAGGACGCGTCCAAAGTTGACCGCAGCGCGGCCTACATGGCGCGCAAGATTGCACTCGACTATCTACGGGCACGTGGAGCACACGAGGTATTTTGCCACCTCGCCTATGCGATTGGCTACGATCAGCCACTCGAAGCAACCGTGACGATTGACGGTGTCGCCGAACAGGTCGAAGGCTATGATTTGTCGCCACGCGGTATCATCGCAGCGCTCGATCTCAAACGTCCGATATACGAAGTGACCGCACAGTACGGTCACTTCGGGCATGATGAATTCTCCTGGGAGCAGTAGTTACTTTAGAAGAGATTGCATCTGTTTGGTGATGAGCTTGGTTGCCCGCACGGGACTAAGTCGGTAGAGCTTGTTCATCAAGTTGCTGTCACGGCCAGTGAAGATTTGTGGTTTGTCGCGCTCCATGCCGTCGATGATGATTTCAGCAGCTTTGCTAGCAGGGAGCATAGGGAATTTCTTGGCTGCTTCGTCTGCTTCGGCACTGGCTGGCGCGTTGACGCCTGAGTTTTTGGTGATGTCGGTGGCGGTTGCTCCCGGGAAGACGACCGATACGCGAACGTTGGTGTTGAGGAGTTCGGCGTAGAGTCCTTCGGTCAAGAGCTTGACGGCAGCCTTGCTGGCGCCATAGACGCTCTGGCCCGGTACCGGCAGGAAGCCACCCATGCTCGAGACATTGACGAGGTGTGCCTCATCGCGTTCGAGCAGGCCAGGTAAGAATGCTTTGGTCATGTTGAGTGTGCCGTAGAAGTTGACGTTCATGACGCGTTCGATGGCGTCAAAGTCGAGGTCGTTGACTTTGACGAATGGTTGAACGATACCAGCACAGTTGATGAGTCCATCGACGCCGCCGTGAGCAGCGCGGACGCTCTCGGGTAGCGCTTCGACAGCCGAGCGATCTGCGATGTTGACGGCGTGAAGTGAAAATTCTTCGCCCGCCGCGAGTTTGACCTTGAGTGCGTCGAGTGCTTCTTGACGAAGATCGACAGCGGCGACTTTTGCACCACGCTTCAATAGTTCGGCGACGAGTTCTCCGCCGATTCCGCCACCTGCGCCGGTGACAATGATGACCTTGTTTTGTACCTTCATGGTATTCTTTCTGGTTAAGGTTTACTGTCGTCATTGTATGACCGAGGTGTGATTTTCGTCAAATATAGTTACGCTTTCAAAGGCGTGCAGTGTTTGCTACCATACCGCTATGGCAGAATTTTTACCCGCTCGGCAATTCAATGACGAGCCCGATGATGATGACAAAAAGGCACAACAACTGCTAGCTCAGTTGCAGGTGCGAATTGATCAGCACACACTGAGCGATAGTGTACCGATTCACGCGCACACTCCAGAAGAGCAGCAGGCAATTGTTGATAAGGTGAATGGACATATAAAATTCGAAGCAGGAATGCTCGGGGACTTGATCGCAGGTATGCCGGTGGCATTTACGGGACCAGGGCTATTTCTGGCGGCTTTCGACGGTGAAGTATGTGGGGCTGAGCATCTTCGTCCGGACGACGTATTGGTCGGTGAAGTAGATGGCGTGGCATCATTGCCCGTACCGACGCGAGACGTCGTAAGCCAGGGTGAGGATGTTGAATCGGATGAGATTCCTATGGATGAGAAAGTACTTTCTGTGATCGTCGAGCTAGAAGAGGCTCGACTCTATCGCGGTGTTATGCCTGATGGAGGCTATAAAGAGGCGTTCAACCTGTCGAATATGACTATCATAGCCCCCGCGGTATATGATATGCCGTTTCGTATACTCGACATGACGCCTGTACATGAGCAGTAAATAGAGAAAACCCCCGAAGGGGTCTCTCTCGTTGCCCGAGGAAACCCCTTGCGGGGGATTATGCGACCGCCCGTAGGTGTCGCTGCTTAGACGCTGCCCATGGGTAGGGGCGGCGACAGCGAGCCGGTCGGTGGGTGAGCCCATCCTCTTCGAAAATCTTGCGCGAAATGCGCTCGATATCCTTGAAGGTATAGCTTCGTCCGTACTCAACATATCCGAGAACGGACAGGATCCGCATTGCCACCTCAAGGGTGGTGAGCGACGGGTCGATCTTGCACTTGGCAAGCGCGGCGCGCCAGTCGGGGTTCCTGAGGCGCTCGATCGCACTAATCGTGCTAGGGCTCAAGCCCGTCAATACAGCAAGCTGCTTCTGGGTCAATCCTAGTGCACGTCGGGCGCGACGGAGCGGTGAACTCTCGGAGAAGGGCACAGGGCCCTCCTTTCTAGTTGGAGGCGGACAGGTTCATGTACACCTCGTTTTACAGAGGTGACATGGATAGTATATTAGCACAAAATGACACAAAAGTCAATACCGCGAAAATGCATACTGCTTGTATTTTAGTGCAAAATATGATAAAATATAAATATGATTGAGAAGCCAACTACCTCTGGCGACTATGACTCATCGCGCGAATGGGAGGATGTTTCATCTGCGTTGATTGGGGCGCAGATGAACCTGAGGGAATGGCAGAAGCAGAATTATCCGCTTGGCTCGCATCCTGATGCCGAGCAGCAACTTGGGTTAATGCGAGCGTACGCTCCGCATTTGCAGGACTGGCTTGCTCAATATCCCGAACTGGCGTCTGGCAATGAAGTGCGGGTCAGCGGTCATGGGTATGTAATCATCAAGAGTCCAGCGAGCGAGGGAATCGTCGACCTGGCGCCATCGGGACGCTGGATCCAGGGAACGATTGGCGAGGTCCTGGTTGGCTTTGCGCCGACGCCAGACTTCGGTGAGCTGTCAATGCCTGATGGGCAGGTGAGTTTCACGGATGAAATCCAACCATCACTCATGGTTCGTCTGGAGCGCGGTATCCTCCTCGGTGTCGAAGGTGAAACCATCGAAGATGCCATGCAGCGCCAGCCGGCTATTTTCCAGGTAGCTGCACCGATTATCTATGGTGCGACGGTACAGACCCGCCCCGCCGAAGACCCGAGCGATTGGGTGTAAGAGTTACTTCCTGATGGCCCAAAAGCAGCTGAATGGCTGCTTTTTAAGTTTTGGTAGAAAAACAGAGGCGAGAGGGGTATACTACTGATAATGGCTAAGATTAAAGATATGCGAGAGGATAGCAGGCCGCGCGAGAAGCTGGCCAAGTATGGATCTGAAAAACTTAGCGACCTTGAACTCCTGATGGCGATTATCGGAAGCGGCAATGCGCAGGCCGATGTGATGAAAATATCTCGTGATGTCAAAAAGTTAATTGCCGAAAAGGGTAGCGAGCTCTCGTATGAGGATTTACTCGGCGTCAAAAGCCTTGGTCCGGCAAAAGCTACGCAAATCATGGCGGGTTTCGAACTCTGGCGCAGGCAGTTCGAGGTATCTGAGCGACCAATTATTGATAGCCCAGAAAAAGCTGTTGGCCAGCTCTCGGATATCCGTGACAAAAAGCAAGAATACTTCGTATGCCTCACGCTCGATGGTGCGAATCGCTTGATCGCCAAGCGTGTCATTACTATCGGCACACTCACGAGTTCACTTGTTCACCCTCGCGAAGTCTTCGCTGATGCCATCACTGACCGCGCCGCTAGCATCATTGTTGCGCACAACCATCCAAGTGGTAGTCTGGAGGTGTCCAGGGCAGACAAAGAGGTAACAGGGATACTGAAGAAGTCGGGCGAACTTCTGGATATCGAACTTGTGGACCATATCGTTGTTACGGCAGATAAAAGCACGACTGTATTATAGAATCAGTAACTCAGCGTTTGTACTTGACTCGAACGTTAAACGGCCATATAATTGGCAACATGAGAGAATTGCAACAATTATTTACTATCTCCAGCGGCTACACATTTCGTGAGGCCATTGCAGCCATGCAGTCTGGCGATGTAGCGGTTGTGCAGGCGGGCGATGTAGTTGCAGCTCGCCTGGCGACAGTTCCGCGTATTGAGTTTGCTAATCCTCGGCATATGTTACAAGCTGGCGACATCCTGATAAGCGCTCGCGGCAGTGCTGTCGCGCGTACAGTTACCAAAGACTTACTGCCGGCGATTGCCGCGTCTTCGGTTTTCGTTCTGCGTCCGGTGTCAAGAGATTTTAACTCTCGATTTGTGGCCCGATACCTCAATTCAGCTCGTGGACAAGAAGCATTGCGGCAAATTGCGAGCGGCGCGTATATCAAGTCACTGCGTAAATCGGATCTAGCTTTGCTCCAGGTTCCGCAGCCTCCTACGGCCGCACAGGAAACTATAGTGAAACTTCATGACAACCTAGATCGGCAACAAACAATGCTGCAGCGTAAGTGCGATTTGCTCAAGCAACTCGATAATTCCGTCATAAATCAACTACAAGGAGAGAACTAATGACTCAAATAACGCAAGACGATCTCAATAAGGTACTCTGGTCAGCGGCGGATTCATCGCGCATGTCAGTCGGAGCTGATGTCTACAAGGACTATGCGCTCACAATGCTCTTTTTTAAGTACCTCAGTGACAAGTCAAAGGCCGAGCACGAAAAACTGATCGAGCGTTTTGCCGGTGACGAGGCTCGCGTTGATGCCAAAATGAAGACCTCACGTTTTTATCTGCCGCCAGATAGTTCGTTCGACGATGTGTACAAGAGGAAAGAAAGTGACAATATCGGTGAGATTATCAATGTGGCTTTGCGAGCTATCGAGGATCATAACAAGGACAAGCTTGCCGGTGTCTTTAGCGTCGATTTCAACTCCGAATCAGTACTCGGTAAGCCGCAGCAGCGCAACAAAATGATGCGGCACCTGCTGGATGACTTTAATAAGATTGACCTGCGCGATGTCACCGAAGACATCATTGGTAATTCGTACATGTACATGATCGAAAAATTCGGCGCTGATGCCGGCAAAAAAGCTGGTGAGTTCTTCACGGTTCGGTCGGTCGCTGAGCTTGTAGCTCGTCTGGCGCGACCAAAGCCAGGTGATCGAATCGCTGACCCAGCCGTTGGTTCCGGTGGGCTATTGCTCCTTGCTGGCGAACAAGTACAAAAGCAAGGTAGTGACAATTTCGCCCTCTACGGCCAAGAGGCAACGGGCAGCACCTATCAGCTCGCGCGTATGAACATGTTCCTGCATGGCATGGACACGGCTCACATTGAATGGGGCGACACGCTGAACAATCCACTGCTAGTTGAAAACGACGGGCTGATGAAGTTCGATGTGACCGTAGCAAATCCGCCGTTTTCACTTAAAAAGTGGGGCGCCGAAAGTGCCGACGCTGATCCGTATAAACGTTTCTGGCGCGGTATCCCGCCCAAAGACAAAGGTGATTATGCGTTCATCACGCACATGATTGAAACGCTCAAACCACAAACAGGCCGCATGGCGGTGATTGTACCACACGGCGTATTGTTCCGTGGCGGCGCCGAAGGCAAAATTCGTCAGCAGCTGATCGAGGAAAATATTATCGATGCAGTCATCGGCCTCGCGCCAGGGCTTTTTCAAACAACCGGCATACCTGTTGCGGTACTTGTGATTGACCGATCTCGTGAAAAGGGTGGCGCTCGCGAAAATGACAAAGATATACTGTTCATCGAAGCGTCGAAGCAATTCAAGCCGGGCAAGGCGCAGAATACGCTTACGCAGGAAAACGCAGACAAGATATTCGATGCCTTCGTGGCGCGTCAAGATGTCGACAAGTTTGCTCACCTCGCCACTCCGGATGAGATCAAGGAGAACGACTACAACCTCAACATCACTCGCTACGTTGACACATTCGAAGAGGAAGAGGAGATCGATATTGCCGCAACCATCAAAGCCATCGATGAGCTCAATCCGCAACTTGAAAAGCTCGAGGAGCAGATGAAGCACTATCTCAGGGAGCTGGGGATTAAGTAGTATGGCAAAGGCGTCGAAGTTTCAGGTGACTATACCGGCTGACGTGAACCACGTACCTGAGACGCATGAGGTGTCTGCTGCGCAAATCGTCGGGCGTTTTCTTCAGGCCAACGTACACTTCGTGGCGCGCAGTAACTACAAAAGCCCGGATCTAAAAATCGGCAACGAACTATGGGAAATAAAAAGCCCCACAGGCGCTGGTAAACGAAATATCGAGCGTCAGCTCCAGCTTGCTATGAAACAGTCAAACTGCATTATATTAGATGCGCGACGATCAAAGATTCATATGTCTAAAATACGGAGCAGATTAGCGCATCAGGCGGGCATGACCAAGAGTCTCAAAAAATTACTGCTTATCACCAAGTCTGGAAATGTCGAGGTAGTCAAATGAAACGAATAAATAGGCTAAAAAATGAAAAGAACTCGACTTGTGTAATCCAACACTGCCGAGATCTTTATGGATTCATAGTATCAAACCATGACGATTTTGTCAATATTATTTTACGCCAGAGAAGGAGGTGAGTTGTAGTGGGATTACTTACAGACATACTCAAAAGCCTAGCATCTCGTTTCGTAGATCTCTCTGTCAATGAACGCATCAACGACTATCGTTCGCAGTTCTTTCGCTACCAAGACATGATGACACAAGTGACGATCGAGACCGACAAAGCACTCATGACGTTTTCTATTGCGGCACTTGCAGCACTAGCGGCACTGAACGACAACGTATTCAAGCCCTATGGATGGCTTTCATTTCTGACGCTCGCCAGCTTCATATTGGTGGTCGTGACGGTCATGGTGGGATATTACGTATCAAAGGAGCTGATAAAAGATGCCCAGCGAATCGTCAGCGATAACTTCAAAAGATCGCTCACCACGCCACTCGGCCAAGGGCTCGAAAATGTCAAGTTCGCTCATCTCAGCAAATGGTTGAACCGTATCAGCCTGAGCTTGTTTGTCGTGGGGATGATTTTATTTATCGTATTAATGGGATGTTATATAAAGGGAGTGTAGAGATGAGTAATGACAGTCAATCAGACCAGCACCATGTAATCGGGGAGATGTTCGACGCTGCCAATATAGCGCAGCCGTCACCATCGCCAACACAGAGCATTCCGGGCAGCATAACAGTTGATAATATCCAGCCACCGTCAGAGCAACGTGGCTTTACCGTCGATAACATTCAGCAGCCAGCGCCACAGCCAGATTTGCCCCAGGAGGATAATGATGAGTAAGAGGCAAAATAATGCTATCTGGAAGATTAGTGATCGCAATGGTTATACGCCGCAGCAACTTATCGAGCATATCATTGAACAGTATAAAAAACGCATCGAAGAAGAGCCCGGTAAGTACGCAAACTTACGGCCGGTGCAACTGAACGACGCCGCTCTAGCATCGGGCCTTAGTCTTTACGTCCGCACAAGAACAATGCCGGGAATATTTGACTTTACCGAAGAGGTGCTGGCTTCGAATGTGATGAGAACTGAGTTTTCATATTTTTCAAAAGATACATGCTTGTTTATTAAAACCGATACGAACTTGTACGTTGTTACGTCAGGCTCTGGCTATCATATAATAGAAGATTTTGTAGATTACGCGTATCCTTTTGATGTCGCCAAGAAGCTGATAGCGAACAGCTTTAAGGCAACACAAAAACGACAACTTGCAGGTTCCGCTATGAGTGTGGATGAAAAATATCGTCGTGATATTGTGATTGATAAAACAAAAAATATACAGAATATATGGAAAACGCTGATTGGAAAGATCGACATAAAACAATTGCCGAACGGCACCTTCCTCAGTGAAATAATTGATGTAGAAAAACCACCAACAGCAGAGGTTAAATCATCGTTCTCATTAAAAAAGCGTCTTTCCCTTGATGATACCGTGCGACTCATTAAGGCAATAGAACTATTGCCGGAACCATCTGATGAGCATAAGAAAAATATGGAATTTCTTGATTGTCTACAGCCCGTTAAGCAATCAAGCCTCAAGCGAAGCCTCAATAGTCACTTAAAATCTGAGCTTCTATCGGCAATACGTGGAGATAAAGCTCTTGATTTTGATGTATGTGACCCAGTTGATATCGAACGTTATATCGCCGGTTCAGTATTTGAAGTTGGTAAACTTGAAATTGGCGATGAGCGGCCCGATATCGAAGACGTCGTCGATGCACTGGGTGCCCAGCTGCAGGAGGTTGTTGAAGATGATGAACAGTTTGTAAATAAACTGCGCAACATTCGCTTCAAGTACAAAGTCGGTGAGGACGGTGAAACCATTTCTAGGCCAATATTACATATGCTGCACGGGCAAATAGTATTTGAAGGCGAGACGTACTTCTTGCTAGACAAAAGCTGGTATCTTGGACAAGGGGACTATCTCCAAAACCTTGTAGATGATTTTGTTGAGTGTGTATTCGGCGGTCAAAATCCGCTTTTCGCTGAGACTATTGGAGGTGTGCGGCTTATAAATTGGGGTAAAGATGGGAATAAATGGTGGGATGAAGACGCATATAATAAAAAACAGGCTGAGCAAGCAAACTTTTACCTTGGCGATAAAATACACATTCAGCGCGGATATGGAAAGATTGAGTTATTTGACCTGTTGTATATTGATGAAGCCAACAAGACGATTCACTTCATTCATGTTAAGGACGATTTCGATGCAAAAATTCGTGACGTGTGTTCTCAAATAGAAACTGCACGTGATGTTATCGGTAGCTTCAATCAAAACGTCGATGACTTCAAGAAATATTATAGAAACTGGTCAACAAATCCGCTAAATAGCGGCATAGATGAAACTACTTTTCTAAGCTGGTTTGATAGAGAAAAGTATGCACACGTGTATGACATTGCTTGCTCTACACCACATGACTTCACTAACGAAGTTTTTGTTCAAAATACGAAGATCCAGTCGTATGTTGCTAAACGTGAGATTATTATCGCCAAAGAGGAATTTCGAGGAAAAGACAAGACGTTAAGACTGATGCATGCAAAGAAAGTGGGTATTGATGAATAGCTGGCAGACAAAAAAACTTGGTGAGCTTTCAAAGGTACAGACGGGCCCCTTTGGTGCACAGTTGCATGAAAAAGACTACGTGAAGACTAATGGTACCCCAATTATTACCGTCGAAAATCTTTCTGGTGGAATTGTGAAGCTGCTACCGAGTACACCACTCGTTTCTGGCGAAGACAAGGCCAGGCTACATCGCTATGTACTTAGAGAGGGCGATATTGTGTTCAGCCGTGTAGGATCCGTCGATAGGTCGGCATATGTTACGGCGAATGCTGATGGCTGGATGTTTTCGGGACGGCTGTTGCGCGTACATCCTAGTGAAAAACTAGATGCAAAGTACTTAAATTATCACCTGAACGACGAGCGAACTAAAAACCTCATCCGTAATCTTGCAGTCGGCGGTACCATGCCCTCACTAAATACAGAGATTTTGAACTTCGTCCCCATACATTTTCCGGAAAAGGCGGAGCAGGAGCGGATTGTTGGGGTTTTGGAGGTTTGGGATGAGTATATTAAGAAGCTGGAACAGAAGATTGCGCTGAGCGAACAGCTACAAAAAGGACTCATACAAATAAT